>JANXUP010000101.1 GCA_025356175.1 Sphingomonadaceae bacterium
CTTCCTGCTCGATGCGGGGGATCATCCCGAAGCGATGCGCTTGCTCGCGCAGATCGGGCAGATGCGCAATGTGCTCGACGATGCGGAAACGCTTTATGCCGCTGTGTTGGCGATGGTGCCGGGGCATAACGAGGCGCGGCACGAATATGTCCAGGTGCTGATTGCCCGGCACAAGTTTCCGGAAGCCCGGGCGGAACTTGAACCGTTGCTCAAACTTGATCCCGCCCATCACGCTAACCGCATCCAAGCAGCGACCATCCAGGTCGGGCTGGGCGATTTCGAAGGGGTGATTCCGGCGTATCGCGAGATGCTGCGCGAGACGATCGGCGATAGCACACAAGCGCGGGTCCATCGCGCCGATCTCAATCTATGGCTTGGTCATGCGCTCAAAACCGAGGGCCGGACCGACGAGGCGATCGAGGCCTATTTGGGGGCGACGGCCGACCGGCCCGATTTCGGCGACGCCTGGTGGAGCCTGGCGAACCTCAAGACCTATCGCTTCGCGCCTGAATCCGTCGCGGTGATGCGCGAGCAGCTGGACGAACCCGCGACCGCGGAGAACGACCGGATCCATATCGCGTTCGCTCTGGGCAAGGCGCTTGAGGACAATCTCGATTATGCCGGATCGTGGGCGGCTTACGAGCAGGGCAACGCCATGCACCGCGCAGGCAACGGTTACATTCCCGAATTTTTCGAAACCAACACGCGCGAACAGAAACGCGTGTGCACAGCTGCCTTTTTTGCCGAACGGGCGGGCTGGGGCCTCGACGATCCCGCGCCGATCTTCGTGCTCGGTCTGCCGCGGTCAGGCTCGACTTTGATCGAGCAGATCCTGGCTTCGCACAGCATGGTCGAAGGCACGCAGGAGTTGCCCGATGTGCAGCGCATAGTTCACGAATTGCAGGGCCGCGAACTCAACTTCGACGAGCCGCGCTACCCGGGTGTGCTGCCCGAGCTCGATGCGGCGGCCATCCGCCGGTTCGGCGAGCAATACATTGCCGACACGATGCCCAACCGGATCCTGGGCCGACCCTATTTCATCGACAAAATGCCCAACAACTTCCGGCATGTGGGCCTAATCCACCTGATCCTGCCAAATGCCCGGATCATCGATGCGCGGCGCGATGCGATGGCGTGCTGCTTCAGCAACCTCAAGCAGCTGTTCGCGCAAGGACAGGAATTCACTTACGGTATCGAGGACATCGGGCGCTATTACCGGACCTATATCGAGCTCATGGACCACTGGGACGCGGTGCTGCCCGGCCGGGTGCTTCGCGTGCAGCACGAGGACGTGATCGACGATCTTGAAGGAAGCGTGCGGCGCATTCTCGAATATTGCGGCCTGCCCTTCGAGGCGGGATGCATAGAGTTCCACAAGACCAAGCGCAGCGTGCGCACGCCGAGTTCCGAGCAGGTTCGCCAACCGATCTTCCGGGACGGGCTCGACCAGTGGAAGAATTTCAGCCCTTGGCTGGAACCGCTGCGTGATATTCTGGGACCGGAACTGGTTGCTGATTGAGGGGAATGACATGGCGAGTGTAGCACCGGTGAAAGTCGACGACGTATCCACGCTGGGTCAGCGCTGGTACGTGTTGTTTGTCATGATGCTGGTCTACACGATCAGCATCGCGGATCGTTATGTGCTGTCCACCTTGCTCGGCCCGATCAGCAAGGAACTTCACCTGAGCGACAAGGGGGCGGCATCACTCGGCATTCCCCTGGCGCTATTTTACGTGACGATGGGAATTCCGTTGTCGTGGCTGTGCGACCGGACCAACCGCCGTACACTGCTGGCCGCAGCGGTGGCGGTGTGGTCTTTAATGACCACACTGACCGGATATACGCGCGGCTATGTGGATTTGCTGCTCGCCCGTATCGGCGTTGGCATCGGTGAGGCCGGGGGTACGCCGGCCTGCAACTCGATTATTGCCGACTATTTCCCGGCAGATCGCCGTTCGATGGCGATGACCATCTTTGCCCTGGGCGCACCAATCGGTGCCTGGCTGGGTTCGGATATCGCGGGGGCAGTCTCCACCTTGCACGGCTGGCGCGCGGCATTTCTGGTGCTTGGCATCCCGGGGGTCATTCTGGCGCTGATCATCATGGTCACAATCAAGGAACCGGAGCGCGGCCGGCTTGACGCGGTCAGTGATGAGAAGACCCCGACGGTCACCGAAACCATCAAGTTCCTCTGGTCGCAAAAGGCGGCAGTCCATGCCATGGCCGGGAGCGGACTATCGGCATTCTGGGGGTGGGGGCTGATGTGGTTTACCCCGCTGTTCCTCCAGCGCACCTATGGGATGGACGAAGGCGCCGCCGGCGGGCTGCTTGGGCAGATCTACCTGGTGGGCGGCATCGGCGCATCGCTGGTAACGGCCTATGTCGTCGCGCGGCCGGCCTACACCGATCCGCGCAAGATCGCGCGCCTGCTGGCCGCAGTAACCGCGCTCGCGACCATTCCGTCGTTCCTGGCTTATTGGACTCACGACCTCGGTTTCGCGAAGCTGATGTGGTGGCTGTTTATCCCGGCGATCTATTTCTACATCGGTCCGGCCTTCGCCCTGTGCCAGAATCTCGCGGCACCGCGGATGCGGGCGATGGCGGTTGCCATCTCGTTGCTGATCGCCAACGTGCTCAACCTGATCGTGGCACCGTGGATCGTCGGATCGCTCAGCGATTACTTTGCCGGCGCGGGCCCGGCCAACGCAGATTCGCTGCGTTTGGCGCAGATGATCCTCGCGCCTTCCGGACTTTGGGCAGCGTGGCACTATTGGCGCGCCGGGAAATATATCGTCGAAGACCAGAAACGGGCGGTGGGTTATGTCTGAGTTCACTCCGCTCAAGTCCTATATCGCAGGAAGCTGGGCCGCCCCCGCATCCTCGACCGCGACGATCGAAGCGATCAATCCGGCCACCGAGGAAGTTTGCGCCACCGTTGCAATTTGCGGCCCTGACGATGTCGACCGCGCGGTGCGCGCCGCGCGTGCGGCCTTCGATGGCTATGCCGCATTTTCGCTCGATCAGCGGATCGCCCTGGTCGAACGCCTGATCGAGATCTTCGAGCGGCGTTACGATGAAGTGGTCGTGGCAATCTCGACCGAGATGGGCGCGCCTTACGATCTCTCCTACAACGCACAGGCCGAATCCGGGCCGGGCCACTTGCGCGCGACCATTCAGGCCGCCCGCGAAATGGAGTGGGAAAGCAGCGTCGGTGCCGATGGCCTGGTGGTGCATGAACCGATCGGCGTCTGCGTGCTGATCACGCCGTGGAACTGGCCGGTCAACCAGCTCGCGACCAAAATCGGTCCGGCCCTGATCGCTGGCTGCACGATGGTGCTCAAGCCGAGCGAGATCGCCCCGCTTTCAGCCCAGCTGTTTGCCGAGTTCATCGATGAGGCAGGCTTCCCGCCCGGCGTATTCAACATGGTTCACGGCACCGGCGCTGCCATCGGTGATGCGCTGACCAGCCATCCCGAAGTCGACATGATTTCGTTCACCGGTTCGACCCGCGCGGGCGTGCAGATTGCCAAGTCGGCCGCCGACACGGTCAAGCGCGTTTCGCAGGAACTCGGCGGCAAATCGGCGAACATCCTGTTTGCAGATTGCGATCTTGAAGCGGCGGTGGAGCGCGGGGTGCTGCATTGCTTCGAAAATGCCGGGCAATCTTGCAACGCCCCGACCCGGATGCTGGTCGAACAATCGGTCTACGACCAGGCGGTGTCGATTGCGGTGCGTGTCGCCAGGGATGTGAAGCAGGGCAACCCGATGGACAAGGGGTCGCACTTCGGCCCCGTGGTTACCAAAATGCATTTCGACAAAATCCAGCGACTGATCCAGGCCGGGATCGATGAGGGCGCGCAGCTGGTTGCTGGCGGGACCGGCCGAAGCGAAGGATTCGAGCGCGGTTACTACGTCAAGCCGACGGTCTTTGCCGGTGTCCACAACGCGATGACCATCGCCCGGGAGGAAGTGTTCGGACCGGTGCTGGCAATGATCCCGTTCGGCGACGAGGCCGAGGCCATCGCAATCGCCAATGACTCGCCCTATGGGCTGGCCGCCTTTGTGCAGACCGCTGATCGGGAACGAGCGCGCCGCATATCCCGCAAGATGCGCGCTGGCACGGTCAGCATCAACGGCGCGAGCCAAGACTACATGGCACCGTTCGGTGGTTACAAGCAGTCAGGCAACGGCCGCGAATACGGCGAATATGGTCTGCGCGATTTCCTCGAGATCAAGGTGATCAACGGGTTCGATCCGGCATGAAGCTGGCTGGTATCGAGACCTTTGTGGTCGGCAATCCGCCGCCACACTTTGGCGGACGCTATTTCGTGTTCGTCAAGCTGACGACCGCGTGCGGTATTACGGGCTTGGGCGAGGCCTATTGCGTTCCGTTCAATCCGCATCTGGTGGCGAAAATGATCGAGGATGTCTTCGCGCGCTACGCCGAGGGCTGCGATCCGCATGACATCGAGGTTTTGTGGCGGCGGGTCTATTCCAGCGGGTTTACCCAGCATCCCGATCTGACCGTTATGGGCGTGCTCAGCGCACTTGAAATCGCCTGCTGGGACATCATCGGCAAAGCCGCGAACCAGCCGGTTTACAAGCTGCTGGGCGGCCAGGTGCATGAGCGGCTCCGCGCCTACACCTACATCTATCCGAAACCAGGCGATCAGAGCGACGTCTATCATGACCCCGATCTGGCGGCAGTGCGCGCGGCCGAATATCTGGCGCAAGGCTTTACCGCGCTCAAGTTCGATCCGGCCGGGCCCTATTCTGCGTTTGATGGCAGGCAACTCTCGCTTGATGCACTTGAACTCAGCGAACGCTTTGCCCGGCAATTGCGTGAAGCGGTCGGCACCAAGGCCGACCTCTTGTTCGGAACGCACGGCCAGATGACCGCCGCCGGTGCGATCCGCCTCGCCAAACGGCTCGAACCCTATGACCCGCTGTGGCTTGAAGAACCAGTACCGCCCGATGCTCCCGAAGAAATGGCCAAGGTCGCTCGGGCCACCAGCATCCCGATTGCCACGGGCGAGCGGCTGGCGACCAAGTACGATTTCGCGCGGCTGCTGCAGGCGGGCAGCGCGGCGATCTTCCAGCTGAACCTGGGCCGGGTCGGCGGGTTGCTCGAAGCCAAGAAGATCGCCGGAATGGCCGAGGTGCATCACGTCCAGATTGCCCCGCACCTTTATTGCGGGCCGGTGGTCGGTGCGGCCAACGTCCAGCTGGCGACCTGTTCGCCAAACTTCCTGATCCTGGAAAGCATCGAAAGCTGGGGCGGGTTTCACAGTGAGATCCTGAAAAACCCGATGCAATTCGAGCAGGGCCATGTCATTCCGCCCACCGCGCCTGGGCTTGGGGTCGAACTCGACGAAGCGGTCGCCTTGGCCAACCCCTACACCGGGACCATGTTGCACCTGGAAATGACCCAAAGCCCGGTCCGCTAATGGACGAGTTCGACTATGTGATCGTTGGCGCGGGCACCGCAGGCTGCGTTCTGGCCAGCCGCTTGACCGAGGACGGCAAGACGACCGTATTGCTGCTGGAAGCAGGGGGCAGCGACCGGTCGATCTGGATCCAGATGCCGATCGGCTATGGCCGGACCTTCTTCGATCGGCGGATCAACTGGATGTACGATACCGAGCCGGTTGCGGCGCTGGGCGGGCGGCGCAGTTATTGGCCGCGCGGCAAGGTGGTGGGCGGTTCGGGGTCGATCAACGCGATGGTTTATGTCCGCGGCCAGCCGCGCGATTACGAGGACTGGAAAAACCTCGGCAATCCCGGCTGGGGCTGGGCCGACGTCTTGCCGTTCTTCAAGCAGTCAGAGGACTTTGATCGCGTTTGCGATTTTCACGGACAAGGCGGCCCACAGCACGTCACCGATATCACGCCGCATGTGCACCCGATCTGCCACAGCTTCATCGCGGCGGCCGGGGCACTGGGATTTGCACCGACCGATGATTTCAATGGTGCCCAGCCGGAAGGCGTGGGTTTCTATCCCATCAATACTCGTGGCGGTTGGCGCGCGTCGACTGCCAACGCTTTTCTCCGCCCGGCGCTGAAGCGCAAAACCCTTACGCTCCGGACAAAGGCGCTAACGAGCCGCATCCTGTTCGACGGCAAGCGTGCGGTTGGTGTCGAATACACCGCGCGCGGCAAGACGAGCCAAGTGCGGGCGCGGCGTGAAGTCATCCTGAGCGGCGGCGCGATCAATTCGCCGCAACTGCTTATGCTTTCGGGCATCGGGGATCCGGATCAACTAAAGGCTCTGGGCATCGAAGTTGTGGTCCCAGCCAAGGCCGTGGGGCGCAACCTGCAGGATCATCTGGCGGTCTCCTATTTCTACAAGACCCGCACCGCGACCCTCAACGACGTGCTCTATCCCGCGCTCGGCAAGGCGAGGGCGGGCCTGCGGTATGTGTTCGATCGATCAGGGCCGCTGTCATTGAGCGTCAATCAGAGCGGCGGGTTCGTGCGCAGCAGTCCGGACCAGCTGCATCCCAACCTGCAGTTGTATTTCAGCCCGGTGAGCTACACCAGGACGCCACTGTCCGAGCGCAAGCTGCTCAATCCCGATCCGTTTTCGGCGTTCCTGCTGTCGCACAATCCGTGCCGACCGACGAGCCGCGGGCATATCGAACTGGCCTCGGCGGATCCCTCGGCGCATCCGCATATCCAGCCCAATTACCTGGCCACCCAGCAGGACATCGACGATGTGCTCGCCGGGAACCGCATGCTGCGTGAGATTGCGCGGGCCGCGCCGCTGGCCGATATCATCACCGAAGAGCTTGTGCCGGGTGCTGCGGTGGAAGGTGACGAGGCCTTGCTACAAGATTTCCGCAACCGTGCCGACACAGTCTATCACCCGACCTCGACTTGTATGATGGGCCCTGACAGCCGCACTGCGGTGGTCGATGCGCGGCTACGCGTCCACGGGGTGCAAGGCTTGCGGGTGATCGATGCCTCGATCTTTCCGACAATCACCTCGGGCAACACCAATGCCCCGACAGTGATGGTGGCGGAAAAAGGGGCCGCCATGCTCCGCGAAGACACGTAAATTTAATTTACCAATAGCATTTTGGCCTGCTAGCTTCCGAAGGGACGATTGTGCGCGGGGGAGGTGCGAAATGTCGAGCAAGATCGAGCTCAGGCGGCTGCCACCGCTCAAGGCGCTCAAAGGCTTCGAAGCAGCGACGCGGCATCAGAGCATTCGCGATGCCGCTGCGGAACTGTGCCTCACTCACCCCGCGATCAGCCACCAGGTGCAACTGATCGAAGAGGCGCTGGGGGTGGCCCTGTTCGCGCAGGAAGGCCGCCATATTGTTTCTACCGAGGAAGGGCGGGTGCTCTATCCTTATGTACGCAGCGCGTTTGAATCGCTGCTCGAAGGGGTTGAGGCGGTTCACCGCCACGCGCTCGACAAGCCGCTGCGGGTCCAGACCTATGTGACTGCATCAATCCGCTGGCTGGCGAAGCGGGTGCCGGAATTTTTGCACTCGCATCCAAAAATCAAACTGACGCTGAGCACCTGCGCGGTGGGATGGGAATTCGACGATGTCCATGCCGATGTCGGGCTGGTTTATTGTGAGACTGCGCCCGATCCCGGCAAATTCCATTGGATGCCTTTGTTCGATTATGCGCTGTTCCCGGTGTGCAGCCCCGAATTCTTGGCCCGGATCGGGCGTAAACCCAGCCTCGCCGACCTGATGCGCCAACCTTTGGTCGCGATCTATACCGAGGTGCAGAACTGGGACAGCTGGTTCACCTCGGCCGGAGTCCAGTTCGAACCCGAAGTGCCATACCTGATGGTCGATACCCTGGCGGTCGCTCTCGAAATGGCGCTGAACGGTGAGGGCGTGGCCTTGGTCAACGGCCCGTTCGTCGATCAGGATCTGGCCGCCGGGCGGCTGGTCAGGCCATCTGACCATGTCGAGATATGTCCGGGATCATGGGGCCTGATCTGCCGCAAGGACATGAAGGAAAATCTGCGCATCCGCACCTTCATGGACTGGATGGCGGATCACGTGGCCAGTCCAGCCTGAACTTCCGGATCCGGCAGGGCGCTAGCGCTTGGGAACAACCTCATAGCCCGGTTCTTCGGGCTCGTCGTCGATCATCTCCGCAGGGAACCCGGTGCCGAGCACTTTGACCCCTAACGGTTCTTCATAGCGGCGAATGATATTCGGCGAGAATTCGCGGCTGCCGTATTGTTGCTCGGCCTCCTTGAACAGCCGAACGATCAACGGCGACATTTCAACGGGTACGCCGGCTTCGTGCGCGATCTTGTCGAACAGCCCGATGTCCTTGCTGACCAGATCCATCGTGAAATTGATGTCGCGGCTGCCGTTGAGGATAACCTGGCTTTCGGTTTCATGGACAAAACTGTTTCCGGAGGAAATGCGGATCGCTTCATAGGTGGTGTTCATGTCCAGCCCAATCGCCTTGCAGGTTGTCAGCGCTTCGGCGAGCGCGACCAGGTGCACGGTGCACAGGTAGTTGGTCATGACTTTGAGCTGCGATGCGGTGCCCAGTTCTCCGGTGTGGAGAATCCGGCGGCCCATCGTGGTCAGGACGGGCAATACGGCTTCAAAGGCGGCGCGCAGTCCGCCCGCGAAGATCGCGATATTGCCGGTATCGGCGCGGTGGCAGCCGCCCGAAACCGGGCATTCGATGAACATCGCGCCCCGCGCTTCGACCAGTGCGCCCAGCCGGATCACCTCGGAATAGTCGGTTGTGCTCATCTCCAGCCAGACCTGGCCGGGACGCATCACCGCTAGAAAGCCGTCGTCGCCTTCGGCCACGGCCGAACTTGCGGCTGGGGAAGGCAGGCAGGTCACGATCAGATCGACCGCTTCACCCAAGGCCTTGGGCGACGCAGCCGATTTCGCACCGCGCCCGACAAATTCGCGGACCAGATTATCGTCGAGATCGCGCACGGTAACATCATGGCCATTTCGAATAAGGCTGCCAGCGAGCTTGCCGCCGACATTGCCAAGGCCAATAAATCCAATTTTCATAATGACTTTCCGCGCTCTTCGGGCACTTCTTAAGTGACGGTTAGAGCCACGCGGCCGACTAGCCACAAATGAAAATTTTGCGATTACAGCCAAATTTTTTGAACGCGGGAATTGCCCGGCAGCGGCCGGACAACCTGAAAATTTTTTGAACCAATGACGCTGAATTGGACATTTGTCCTGCGCGCCTGACACGCCCTAGTGTTGGCCTCAAAATGCCGCAGGAGTGAGACCTATTTCAATGCAGACACAAGCGCGCGTAGTCATCATCGGCGGCGGCATAATGGGGGCCAGTCTGCTTTATCATCTGGCCGAACTGGGCTGGACCGATTGCATGCTGATCGAGAAGGACGAGCTGACCTCGGGCTCGACCTGGCATGCGGCCGGACAATGCCCGAGCATCACCGGCAGCTTCAATCTGGCGAAAATCCACGCGTATAGCAACGACCTTTACCCGCGACTGGAAGCGCTGACCGGCCAATCGGTCAGCTGGCATAAGTCGGGTGGGATCAGGCTCGCCACCAATGAGCGCGAACTGGCCTGGTTCAAATACATCGATGGGTTTTCCAAGATCATCGGCTTCGACATGGAGATTATCCCGCCCGAGGAAATCCGTCGCATCAATCCGTTTGTAACCACCGACGGGGTGATTGCCGGGGCGCACACGACCAGCGATGGTCACGCCGATCCGTCGGGCATCTGCAATGCCATGGCGATCGGGGCCAAGGCGATGGGGGCGACGATTGTTCGCCGCAATCGCGTGACCGGGCTGAGCCAACTACCCACGGGCGAGTGGGACGTTGGGACCGAACTGGGTACTGTCCGGGCCGCGATGGTGGTCAATGCGGCCGGTTGTTATGCGCGCCAGGTCGCCCAGATGGCAGGGACCGATATTCCGGTTACCAACATGGAACACCACTACATCGTCACCGATCCGATCCCGGCGTTCATGGAGCGCGACGAGGAAATTCCGGTGATGCGCTGCCCCTATGTCTCGGGCTATTTCCGGCAGGAGCAGAAGAGCGGACTGATCGGGGTTTACGAGAATTTGGGGCTGGCCGAGGCCTGGGCTCCCAAGGGCATGCCCGAATGGGAATCGACCAGTGAGCTGTTCATCGACGATCTCGACCGGATTTCGAAATGGCTGGAACGCGCGATCGAACGGATGCCGGTGTTCGGTGAGGTCGGGATTCGCCGGATTGTGAACGGTGCCATTCCCCACACTCCGGACGGCGGACCGCTGCTGGGCCCAGCTGGCGGCCTGCGCAATTTCTGGCAGTGCTGCGGAACCTCGTTCGGGATCGCGCAGGGCGGCGGCTCGGGCAAGTACCTCGCGCAGTCGATGGTCTATGGCGACTCCGATATCAACATGGCCGAGTTTGATCCGCGCCGGTACGGGCCGTTTGCCGATCAGGCCTACAGCCGCGCCAAGGTGTTCCTCGATTACCGCATGACTTTCACCACCCGCCCCCCGGGCGAGGAAGAGCCCGACGGCCGACCGCAGAAAATCAGCCCGCTTTATGGCCGGCTGCTCGCAGCGGGTGCGGTCTATGGCGAAACTTATGGATGGGAACGCCCGAAGTGGTTCTCGCTCGATGGCCGCAGCGAAGAGGCCGGATACCACCGCACCAATGTGTTCGAAGTGGTGGCGGCCGAAGTGAACGCGGTCGAACAGCGGGTCGGGGTGCTCGATCTGTCGGGCTTTGCCAAGTACGAGGTTACCGGCCCCGATGCTGAAGCCTTTCTGAACCGCATCTGCGCCAACCGGATGCCCAGGAAGCAGGGCGGGATTGGCCTGGTCCACCCGCTCTCCCGGCTCGGGCGGATCTATGGCGAAATGACCGTCACGCGGATGGCCGACGATCAATTCTACTGCCTCTCGGCTGCCGCCGCCGAGCAGCGCGATCAGGACCACATGGTGCAAAGCAAGTTGCCGCATGAAGACGTGGCAATTGCCAATGTCACGATGAATCGAGGCGTTCTGGTGCTGAGCGGGCCAAATTCGCGTGACGTTCTCGCCAGGCTCACCGATGCAGACCTGTCCAACGATGGCTTCCGCTGGCTCAGCGGGCAAGACATCGTAATCGCCGGCCTGCCGGTGCGTGCGCTGCGCGTGTCGTATGTTGGTGAACTGGGCTGGGAACTGCACCCGGCGATGGATGATCTGGCGGCGCTGTATGACGCCGTCTGGGCCGCCGGGCAGGATTACGGGATCGCCAATTACGGGCTTTATGCCGTAAACACGATGCGGATGGAGAAGGGTTACAAGGCCTGGGGCAGCGAGCTGACCAACGAATTGACCATGATCGAAGCCGGGATGGACCGCTTCATCCAGTTCAAGAAGGATGACTTTGTCGGCAAGCAAGCCACGCTCGATGCGCCTGACCGGTTCCGGATTGTCTATGGCGAGGTTGCCGCGACCAATGTCGACGTGCGCGGCGCGGAACCGTGCATGGTGGGAGACGCCTGTATCGGTTTGACCACGTCAGGCGGCTTTGGCCACCGGACCGGCAAGAGCCTGTTCTTCGCCTGCGTGCCGCATGGCCATGCTGCGCCCGGCGCCCAATTTGAGATCCAGTTGCAAGGCGAGCTGCACACGGCAACAGTGCTTGAGCATCCGGCCTATGACCCCGACAACGCCAAGATGAAGGTCTGAGCGCGTGGCTGCCGAACTTCCCCGCAAGGCCCGGGTCGTCATCATTGGCGGCGGCGTGATCGGCTGCTCGATCGCCTATCACCTGACCAAGATCGGGTGGGACGATGTCGTGCTGCTGGAACGCAAGCAATTGACCAGCGGCACCACCTGGCATGCAGCCGGCCTGGTGGGACAGCTCCGGCCCTCGATCAACTTGACCAAGCTCGCCAAATATACCGGTGAGCTTTATCGCGGGTTGGAAGCCGAAACCGGCCAGGCGGCGGGATACCGCCAGTGCGGCTCGATTTCGATGGCGACTAATATGGAGCGGTTCGAGGAACTGAAACGCAGTGCCTCGATGGCCAAGGTGTTCGACCTTCCGGTCCACGTCATCACCCCGCAAGAGATCAAGGACCTGGCCCCTATCGTCAACGTCGAAATTGTGGTCGGCGGGATCCACATCCCCAGCGACGGGTATGCCAACGCAGTCGATATCACCATGGCGCTGGCCAAGGGTGCGCGCAGCGGCGGAGCGCGGATCTTCGAAAACACCAAGGTCACGCGCATCCGCCATGACGGCACCCGAGCGTCCGGTGTCGACACCGCGCAAGGCCCGATCGATGCCGATTATGTGGTCATCTGCGGCGGCATGTGGACCCGCGATCTGGCCGCCAGCGTCGGAGTCACCGCGCCGCTCCACGCCTGTGAGCACTACTACGTGCTGTTCGACGGTGTGGAGGGCATCGATCCCAGCCTGCCGGTGCTGCGCGACTATGACTACTGCGGCTACTACAAGTACGATGCCGGCAAGCTGCTGGTCGGCGCGTTTGAACCCAATGCGCGGCCGTGGGGTATGGACGGCATTTCGGAAGACTTCTGCTTCGATGAGATCGCGGGCAGCTTTGAACATTTCGAACCGCTGCTGGTCGACGCCATGCGGCGCGTGCCGGCGCTCGAAAATGCCGGGATTCTCAAATTCTTCTGCGGCCCGGAAAGTTTCACCCCGGACGTGCGCTATCACCTGGGCGAAAGCGCCGAACTGAAGGGCTGCTTTGTCGCGGCGGGGCTTAATTCGATCGGCCTGCAATCAGCGGGCGGCGTGGGCAAGGTTATGGCGGAATGGATCCGCGACGGCATCCCGCCGGCCGATCTGTGGTCCGTCGACATACGGCGCAATATGCCGTTCCAGAACAACCGGAAATACCTGCGCGAACGGGTCACCGAAAGCCTCGGGCTGCTTTACGCGACGCATTACCCGTTCAAGCAGTATGAGACCGCGCGCGGGGTGCGCAAGTCGGCGCTCCATGACCGGCTGGTCGCGGCAGGGGCCTGCTTTGGCGAGGCGTTCGGGTGGGAGCGGGCCAATTGGTACGGTGCGCCGGGATCAGCGCCGCACTACGAATACAGTTATGGCCGCCAGAACTGGTTCGAAGCCAGCGCCGCCGAATGCCAGGCGGTGCGCGAGCGCGTGGCGCTGTTCGACCAATCGAGCTTTGCCAAGTTCCGCCTTGAAGGGCGCGATGCCTGTGCGGTGCTCAACCGGGTTTGTGCGGGCGATGTCGATGTCGCGCCGGGCAAGCTGGTTTATACCCAATGGCTCAACGAGAAGGGCGGGATCGAGGCTGACCTCACCGTAACCCGCCTGAGCGATACCGCCTATCTGATCGTCGGCGGGGCCGAGACCGAGACCAAGGATTTCAATTGGCTCAAGCGCCACACGCCGGATGATGCCCATGCGGTCCTGACCAATGTCACTTCGGGCATGGGCGTCCTGTCGATCATGGGGCCCAATTCGCGCGCGCTGCTCCAATCGCTCAGCCCTAACGATCTGTCCGATGGCGCGTTTGCGTTCGGCACCAGCCAAGAGATCGAGCTGGGTTATGCGATCGTCCGCGCCTCACGCATTACTTACGTCGGGGAACTGGGCTGGGAGCTTTATGTGCCGACCGAGTTTCTTGCCGGAGTCTACGACGAGATAGTCGCTGCCGGCGCTGCCTTTGGCCTCAAACATGCCGGCTATCACGCGCTTAATTCGCTGCGCATGGAAAAGGCCTACCGCCACTGGGGGCATGACATTACCGATGAAGATACGCCGCTCGAGGCTGGGCTCGGGTTTGCGGTCAAGCTCGACAAGCC
>JANXUP010000144.1 GCA_025356175.1 Sphingomonadaceae bacterium
TTCGGCCGCTGTGGCAGATCGGCTACTTTTGGCCCGTTTAAAACCTTCCCTGCCCGGGAGGGGCGGCAATCCCGCCGCAGCGGAGAAAAGACCGGCGGAAAAACCGCCCGGCCGGAAACATCAGTGTAGGAACACTCATATATGGCATCTTCTGCCAACCCCACGCGCGACGATTTCGCCGCGATGCTCGACGAATCCCTCGGCGGTGCCGCGGATGGCGGCTTTGAAGGCCGCGTCGTCAAAGGCACCATTACCGCTATTGAAAATGACAAGGCCGTCATCGACGTCGGCCTCAAGAGCGAAGGCCGCGTGGCGCTGCGTGAATTCGCAATGCCCGGCCAGCCGCACGGTCTTTCGGTCGGCGATGAAGTCGAAGTCTATGTTGACCGCGTCGAGAATGCCGACGGCGAAGCAATGCTCAGCCGCGACCGCGCTCGCCGCGAAGCTGCGTGGGACAAGCTGGAAAGCGAATTTGGCGAAGGCAAGCGCGTCGATGGCGTGATCTTCGGCCGGGTCAAGGGCGGCTTCACCGTCGATCTTGACGGTGCTGTGGCCTTCCTGCCCGGTTCGCAGGTCGATATTCGCCCGGTCCGCGATGTGCAGCCGCTGATGGATATCCCGCAGCCGTTCCAGATCCTCAAGATGGATCGCCGCCGCGGCAACATCGTGGTCTCGCGCCGCGCCGTGCTCGAAGAAACCCGCGCCGAACAGCGCACCGGGCTCATCTCGGGGCTGGCCGAGGGCCAGATCATCGACGGTGTGGTCAAGAACATCACCGATTACGGTGCCTTCGTGGACCTGGGCGGCATCGACGGCCTGCTCCACGTCACCGACATGAGCTACAAGCGGGTCAATCATCCCAACGAAGTCATCAATATCGGTGACACGGTCAAGGTGCAGATCATCCGCATCAACCAGGAAACCCAGCGCATCAGCCTAGGCATGAAGCAGCTGGAATCGGATCCGTGGGAAGGCGTTGCCGCCAAGTACCCGGTCGGCGCGAAGCTGCACGGCGTGGTGACCAACATCACCGAATACGGCGCCTTCGTCGAACTGGAATCGGGCATCGAAGGCCTGGTCCACGTTTCCGAAATGAGCTGGACCAAGAAGAACGTTCACCCCGGCAAGATCGTTTCGACTTCGCAGGAAGTCGACGTCATCGTGCTCGAGGTCGATAGCGACAAGCGCCGCATTTCGCTTGGCCTCAAGCAGGCTGCGCAGAACCCGTGGGAGCAGTTTGCGGACAAGCACCCGGTCGGTTCGACCGTGCAGGGCGAAGTCAAGAACGCGACCGAGTTCGGCCTGTTCATCGGCCTCGATGGCGACGTCGACGGCATGGTCCACATGTCGGACATTGCCTGGGGCATCTCGGGCGAAGACGCGCTCGCGCTGCACCGCAAGGGCGAGGAAGTCTCGGCGATCGTGCTCGACGTCGATGTCGAAAAGGAACGCATCAGCCTCGGCATGAAGCAGCTTGAAAAGGGCGCTCCGGCGGTCGGCAGCAGCGGTGCTTCAACTGCAGGCACCACCACCAGCGGGCTCAAGAAGAACGATGTGGTCACAGTGACCATTCTCGAAGTGCGCGATGGCGGGCTCGAAGTGCAGGCCGGCGACGATGGCGCCACCGGCTTCATCAAGCGCAGCGACCTCGGCCGCGACCGCGACGAGCAGCGCCCCGACCGCTTCCAGGTCGGCCAGAAGCTCGATGCAATGGTCACCGGGTTCGATCGCTCGAAAAAGCCCAACTTCTCGGTCAAGGCGCGCCAGCTCCACGAAGAGAAGGAAGCGGTGGAACAGTACGGTTCGTCGGATGCGGGCGCTTCGCTCGGCGACATTCTCGGCGCCGCGCTGAAGGCCAAGAAGGACTGATAAGCCGTCGTCCCCGGCTCGACCGGGGACCGCTGGCCGCCAGGTTGTACCCAGCGGCCAGCGATCCCGGATCAAGTCCGGGATGACGAGTTGGCAAAGCCCGTCCGGAGCGATCCGGGCGGGCTTTTGCTTGGGGCGAGATAGAAAGATTTGGATCGCGCAGAGACCGCAAAGATCGCAGAGATGTCGCACCGGCGGCGAGGCAGCCTGGAATTTCAAGCGGCAAGTTAAAATCACGAAACTTCGGCTTGTCTTGAACCCTACTTTCTCGGCGTTCTTTGCGGTCTTTGCGCGAACCATTCCTCTTCCGCCCCAGCGCAATTGCGTTATGCTTCGCACAGGAGACCCATCGTGCTCGAAATCCACCAGTTCGCCTGCCTCAGCGACAACTATGGCTACCTGGTCCATGACCCGGAAAGCCTTGAGACGACCTGCATCGACACCCCCGATGCCGAGGCTTACCTGCGCGAGGCCAAGGCCAAGGGCTGGCAGATCACGCAGATCTGGAACACCCACTGGCATCCCGATCACGCCGGCGGCAACGCGGCGATCAAGGCGGCGACTGGCTGCACTGTCACTGGACCCGCAGAGGTAGATAAACTGGGCACCGCACCGGACCGGGTCGTGGCGCACGGCGATACTGTAATGTTGGGCGATTTCACCGCGCAGGTGATCGACGTCTCAGGCCACACCAACGGCCACATCGCCTACCACCTGCCAGAAGCCGAGATAGCCTTTGTCGGCGACGCGGTGTTCGCGCTGGGCTGCGGGCGGATGTTCGAGGGGCAACCCGACCAGTTCTGGGCCAGCCTCAGCCGGATCAAGGCGCTGCCGCCCTCAACCATGCTCTACTGCGCGCACGAATACACCGCCTCCAACGCGCGGTTCGCGCTGCATGCCGATCCCGACAACGCCGAGCTCAGGGAATACGCAGTCCAGATCGCCAAGCTGCGCGCCGAAGGAAGGCCGACCGTGCCGACGATCCTGTCGCGCGAACTTGCCACCAACCCTTTTCTCCGCGCCGACGATCCGGCGCTGGCCGCACGCTGGGGCGGCGGCGATGCGGTAGCGACGTTTGCAGCGCTCAGGGCGGCGAAGGACAGCTTTTAAGCGATGAAGGCTCTTCAGGTAGCGCAGCTTAGCCCCGACCTTTCCGGGGTCGAGTTGGTCGATCGCGAAATGCCCGCCCGCAGCAGCGGCGAAGTGCTGGTCAAGGTCCGCGCGGCCTCGCTCAATTTCCCTGACCTGCTGATGACCAAGGGCCTCTACCAGTTCAAACCGGAACTGCCCTTCACCTCTGGCCTCGAATTTGCCGGCGAGGTCGTCGAGGCTGACGCGGACAGCGGGCTCGCCCCCGGTGACAAAGTTTACGGCGGCAACAAGACCGGGGCCTTCGCCGAATACGCCGTCGTACCGGCACGCTCGCTGAGCCGCATCCCCGAAGGGATCGGCTTCCCTGCGGCGGCGGCCTTGGGGGCAGCTTACGGCACAGCCTATACCGCACTGGTCGAGATCGGCGAGCTCAAGGCCGGGCAATGGGTGCTGATCCACGGCGCCAGCGGCGGAGTTGGCCTCGCCGCAGTCGAGCTGGCCAAGCGTCTCGGCGCGCATGTCATCGCCACTACTGGTTCAGCCAATAAGGTCGAGCGGCTCAAGACGGCGAGCCTCGCCGATGCGGTGATCCTGGCTGAGGGCCGCTTCCGCGAGGCCGTGATCGAACTTACCGGCGGTGCGCTGTGCGATCTGGTCTACGATCCAGTCGGCGGAGACGTATTTGACGAGAGCACCCGCTGCGTCGCCTTCGGCGGCAAGCTGCTGGTGATCGGCTTTGCCGGTGGGCGGATCGCCGAGATATCGACCAACATCCCGTTGATTAAGGGCTTCAGCGTGGTTGGGGTGCGCGCCGGCGAATATGCCCGGCGCTTCCCCGAACGCGGGCGTGCGATCCGTGAGGCGGTCGCCACCCTCGCCGCTGACGGGCGGCTCAATCCGCACATCGACCGCGTGCTGCCGCTCAGCCGCTGGCGCGAGGCGTTTGACGCCATGGCTACGCGGGAAGTGGTCGGGAAGATCGTGCTCGAACCTTAAAGCCGCCAAAGAAGGAAGGGCGGCCCTTCGGACCGCCCCTTCCCCCCTCTCCAGCTCGTGAATTTCGTTAAAGGTCGGCGATAGCGCCGTCGACCAGCGCCTTGTCGGCCCTGGCGTTGTGATTTTCGGCGATCAGGCCGCGCGCAGCGGCAGCGGCGGCGCTGGCAGCGGTCGCCCGGACGTCGGCAAGTGCCGAGCGCTCGGCGGCGCCGATCTTGTCCTGCGCCATCTTTTCGCGCCGTGCGATCAGCGCGGTGATCTGCGCGGACGCCTGCGCGACGATCGCTTCGGCTTCATGTTTTGCATGTTCAACCATGGCCGCGGCATCGGCTTCGGCACCGGCGATCTTGGCGGCGTACTGGTTGCGCAGAGTTTCGGCTTCGGCGCGCAGCGCCTTGGCATCATCAAGCTGTTTGCGGATTTCGGCGATTTGCTTGTCGAGCAATCCGGCGACCAGCTTTGGTACGCCTGCCTTGAGCATGATGCCGAAGACTCCCAGCATCGCCAGCGCCACCCAGCCACCTGCGTTGAGGCCCCAGGCGGTCGCTTCTTGGTGCTCGGCAGCAGCAGAGAGCAGGGTAAGACTAAACATTGGCCAGTACCGCCTTTACCGACTTTGCCGCCGCAGCCGCAGTCACTTTCGCGCCCGAAACCTTGGCAACGATGTCTGCCGCCGCTTCAGCCGCAACGCTTTCGATGCTGGCCAGCGCGGCGCTGCGCGAAGTGGCGATCCGCGCTTCGGCCGCGGCCAGCAGCTTGGCGGTTTTCGCATCAGCCGCAGCCAGCCGGACTTCGCCGGCCTTGGCCGCTTTGGCCTTGGCTTCGGCGATGGCGGCCTGGGCATTGCCGCGCGCCGCTAGGTCGTTGGCCTTGAGCTGCGCTTCGGCCGCATCGGCCTCGGCCCGGGCAGCTTCGGCAGCAGCCAGGTCAGCGGCGATGGTTGCGTCGCGCTGGTCCACAGTCGCCTCGACCTTGGGCACGATGCCCTTGCCGACGACGAAATAAATCCCCGCCAATACGACGAGCAGCCAGAACCATTGCGACTGGTAAACCAGTGCGAGTTGCGCGATTTGCGGCATTTCTACTCTCGATCAAAATGTCGGCCGGAGAACAATTCCCCGGCCGGACAATATCACTGCCAAGTCTTATTGGGCGTAGAGAATGATCATCGAAACCGCAAAGGCCATCAGGCCGAGCAGTTCCGCAGCCGCGAAGCCGATGTACAGCGTGGTGGTCTGGCCGCCAGCAGCACCCGGATTGCGCAGCGCGCCCTGAAGGAAGCTGCCGAACACGTTGCCGACGCCAGCCGCAGCAGCGCCTGCACCAATTGCCGCGAGACCGGCACCGATGACCTTTGCAGAAGCGAGATCCATTTTGATAACTCCGTTTGTAAAAGCGTTGAAACTATTGAGTTTTAAGGTTCAGTGAAGATTGACCGCGTCGTTGATGTACAGCGCGGTGAGCAGTGCGAAAACGTAAGCCTGGATCGCCCCGACCAGCAGTTCGAGCGCATTGACCCCGATCACCGCGACGAAACACAGCGCCGAGATGGCATAGCCAAGCGGCCCGCCGGCGTTAAGCCCCTGGACCACAAAATTGCCGAACACGTCGAGCAGGACGTGGCCTGCGAACATCGCGATGAACGGCCGCAGGCCAAGGCTGAACGGGCGCACCATAAAGCTGACGAATTCGATCGGCGCGACGAACATCTTAACCGGGAGCGGCGCGCCCTTGGGCACGAACAGGCTGAAGAAGTGCAGGCCATGCTTCCAGAAACCGACCCCCAGCACGATGGCGAAGCTCAGCACGCTCATGAACATGGTCACGCTGAACTGGCTGGTGACGGTGAAAGGATGCGCGCCGGGGACGATGCCGAACGGCATCGCGCCGATCCAGTTCGAAAACAGGATAAAGACGAAAGCAGTGAAGATCCACGGCAGGTAACGGCGGCCGTCGGCTCCGATCGAGGTACGAGTAATATTGTCGAGGAAGCCGGTCATGCCTTCGACCGCGACTTGCCAGCGGCCGGGCACAACCTGGCGCTTCATCCCGCCCCACATGAACAGCAGCACGCACGCGAAGACGATCAGCATCCACAGCGCCGAATTGGTGAACTGGAACGGCGAGGCTGCCAGTTGGTCACTGCCAATCGGCGTGATCAAAAACTGGTGCATCGGATCGATTTTGGCTTCAGCTGCCACTGTGCATTGGTCCCCGAATTTGTCCCGCGCTTAACTGTTGCGCTTGTTGTTGCTGCCCACCACCTGCAGCAAGGCTCCCGCAAACGCGGCGAACATCATGACGAGCATAATCCAGGGGTGCGTGCCGAAAATCTCGTCAAGCCCCCAGCCGATGACGATCCCGCCCAGCGGATAGCCAAGCATCGTCGCAGCGACCTGCCCAGCCATGGCCCGGCTCTCATCGCGCAGCGGCGCATGTTCGCGGGCCAGACGCGCCTCTTCCGCCTGCCGCGCAGCATCGAGCCGCGCCTGCAGCGAGCCAACTGCCGGGTCTTCACCAGGCGTAGGGCTTTTTGGATCGGTGAGATCTTGCGCCACGGAGGTCTATTGTTCCCAGGTCAAGCGACGTGCGAATGATACGAAAATCCGCCGGAAAAACTGCCTTTCCCGGCGAAGCGAGGCCCCCTTAGGCAAGGACCCCCCGCGAGTCAACTGAAGTGCAGAAAGGGCGTCGACGCGCTGGGCCGCCCCGATTTCAGCTTCCGGTCTGGCCCAATTCACCCCGGCAAGGCATCGGCTGCCGCGCACTTGGGGTCGCGCGAAGGCGCTTCACCAGCGGTGCGGGCGTGCCAGGTCCCGTCGGGAGCCTGATACTTCTCGCCGAGAGCGGTCTTGAGGATCAAGCGGCAAGCCGTGGTGAAGGCATATTCCTCAACCGTGGAATGCTGAGTCAGCGCGCGCTGGGTATAAATCCTGCGGCGGGTGATGTTCACCGAATCCGCCACGCGGCGCACTTCTGCGGTGGGCGAAGAAGGGAACCCAAGGTAGCCATCAACCTGCTCGCCCACCTGCCCCGCGGCACGGGCGGCTTCATAGGCCGGGTCGCGCGCCTGGCCCAGGGCTGGCACGGCCAGCGCGGCAAGTGCGAACACCGCAGCCGATTGCAAGGCAACACGGCCGGGATTGCGCAGGAACTGAACAGTCATCTCAACAACTCCAATCTCTCTCGCAAGATCCCTAGAAAGCCCCAGGGTTTTCGTCGATCGTCTTGGCAACGTCTGTCGCCAGGCGGTAGACCACATCTTGCTTGATGTTGATGTTCAGCTCGATCACGATCGGCTTGTCCGGTGCAGAAACCGAAACACAGCCGCCGATCGCCAGCGCGCCTACCATCACCATCGTCGCCGCGGTTACCCTGCGGCGCTGCGACCTTCGTTTCCCGGTTGCGATTTGAACGGATGATCCCTGCATGGGTCCGGTTTTCGCAGCCAAGGCGCGGTAGGTCAATTCGAAGCTGTTCATGAACCTGTCCTGCTGTCTGAATGCTGAATGTTGCCGTTCTTCGGCGGGGTCGGTGGTGCTGCAGGCACCACGGCGGGCGGGGGCGCTGGCGCTGCAGGCATGCGTTCGCCCGGCTTCGGCGGCGCGCCCGGGATGAGTCCCAGCCCGCGCGGATCCTTCACGTAAGTCGGATCGTAGAGCGAGCGGAACGAGCTAAACAACTGGTGGAACGGACCCTTGATCGAGATATTGAAGCGGATCGGCAATTTGGCGAAGCGCTGTGTGAGGAAATTGCGCTTGGCCCCCAGCCCCTGGCTGATGCCATCTATCCGCATCTTGGTCACGATTTCACCATCGAGCCGCCCCTGCAGCGCCACTTCCATATGCTTGTAATCAAGGCTGCGCAGCGCCTGAAAGGCAAAGTTGCCCATGGTCGACAGGTCCTTGTAGGTCAGCTCACCGACGTAGGAGAGGTTTCCGCCCGGATCGCGCGAGACGAGGATCCCGTTTTCGATCCGTCCGCCATTCTGGTCGAACACCAGCGGCAGCTCGCCGTCGAAAGTGCCGCTGGCCGAAATGTTGGTGAGGCTCAGCCGCGACACGAATTTTTCGAGATTGAGCGCGCGCACCTGGATAGTGAAGCGCCGCGTTTCCGAACCGCCGATGACGAAGCGGGTCGGCAGCAGTTCGAGCGAACCATCGATGTAGGGCCACTTGGCGCCGTTGACCACGAGCAGGTGGCCCGGTTCGAGCTGGAACGAAACGTCGCCGTCGTTGACCTCGATCCCGGGATTGATCGACGCGACATGCAGGGTCTGGTTGGGCGATGTGACCAAGGCCAGCAGGTCGCTGAAATGGACCGTGCCGCGCACCCCTTTGACCGGGCCGAACAGCGCCCCGAAATCGAGTTTGTCAGTGGCGAAGTCGCCCGAACTGGTCACGCCTCTGCGGTCCCAGTCAATCCGGCCCTGGCCATAGACAGTGCCCCGCGCATCGCCGATCACACCTAGCGTGAAATAGGTGAGCTTGTCCGGCTGGAGCTTCTGATCGAACACGATGCCCGAAACCAGCAGGTCGGCATGGCCGCTGGCGACATCCAGATCGTGCACGATCCTGGCTTCGGTCACCACGCGGTCGCTGGTCGGTTCACGCAGCAGCGCATCGGCAGTAAAGGTGGTGGAGACCAGGCTCAACGTCGCATCGCGGGCGATCAGCGGATAGAACCGAGCCTCCTTTTCGGGCAGCCGGTCCTTGACCGTCAGGCTGGCGCCGCTGACATCGAACCGCTTGTTGGCGAACCGCCAGTTACCGGCCGCATTCAGCACATCAAGCGGGACTGCGAAGAGCTTCAGCTCGGTACTGGCAAAGGTTCCGATGATATCCTTGCCAAGTATTGCATTAAGCTGCGCAATCCTGAGCGTGGACGGCCCGGACAGCGGCCCGAACGAGACGTCGATGCTCTGGGCCACCAGCGCGCCGGGCCAGGCCATGCCAACTGCGCCGCTGCGCAGGCGGATCGCAGTGCTGCCCAGCGTGCCGTTCAGGGCAAGGCCCGCTGTACCCGCCGAGACCCGGGTGCCGCGCGCATCGCTACGCACGATCGCGCCGCCCGATCCGGGGCACAGGGTCAGCGATTGGCCGGCCAGCGTCAGGTTCGAAATGCTCAAGCGGTCGAACCGCACCGGGGTGCAGCGGCGCAGCGCGGACAGTCCGCCCGCCGCAGACCAGTTGCCCTCGATCGGCAGCACCAGGTTTTCCACCCTGCCCCCCGGCAGTGCACCACTGGCCAGCGCACGACCGGCAAACCCGATCGCGCCGCCGGGCAATTGCACCAGCTTGAGTTCGGGCAAGGCAATCATGGCATCACCGGCGCGATAAGGTGCAAGCACAAGCGAGGCGATCCCGCCTCCCCCAAAGGCAGTGTTGCCGCGCCGTTCGAAGCGCCCTTCGATCTGCGGGAGACCCGGCCCGTCGCTGAGCAGGTTGCCGGCAATGATCGGTCCGTTCTTGCCGCCAAATGTCACCGAAACGCGTGACAATGCCGCCAGCCGTGCCCCCGACCCGCCGCGCCACAAAGCTCCGGGCAAGGTCAGGCTGGTTAGCTGGCCGGACTGCCGCAGCTGGTATGTCGCGGCAAAGCTGCTGCCCGGGGCCTCGCGCAGCAGCGTGCGGTGCAGCTGCGCGGCCAGCGGGGCAACGAGCGTGCCCTGCCCCGATTTCTCGAGCCCAGCGAGCGTGGTTTCCAGCCCGTGGCCCGGCGACAGCCCAGCTGCTTTCAACGCGCCTTCGCTGCTAAAGCTCACCATCCGGTCATGGCTGCGCGCCTGACCGTCGAGCTCGAGCGATACCGCCTTGACCCCGCTGGCGGTGAGGCCCTGCCCCTGTAGCTTGTAGTCCAGCACCACATCGCCCTGGGCGAGCGTAAAGCGCCCCGCACCGGTACTTCGCTCAAGCCGGTTGCCGGCGAAGTCCAGCGCGCCGCTGTTGAGCGCGTAAGTTCCATCGACCCCGTCAAACAGGGGGTTGAGCGTGGCGACCAATCCCAGCGTGGCATTGCGCAGCGCGAGTTGGCTCTTGCGGCAATCGAGCGATTTCAGCCTGAGCGGTCCATCGAAGCTGGCCTTGGCCGAAGCGGTGGTAACCTTGCCATAAGCGCTCAATTGCTGCGCGGTGCATTGGCCCAGGTGCAGGTTCGGCGCGATTGCCGCGAGCGTTCCGGCAAAACCGCTGCGCACGTTGCCGCTGCCATCGGCCTTGAGCCCGATAGCACCCGATGGGGTATCGATGCGCCCGCGACCGTCGACCAGCACCAGCGCGAGGTCAGGCAAACCGTTGGTGCCGCCCTTGTTCGCATAAATGACTTTGTCGAGCGAACCAAAGCTGACCTTGCCGTCCGCCCAGCGGCCATGGAGCCGCGGGCGCAGCAGCGTCACCGCGCCAATGGTGGGCAAGCCGAAGGTCGGGATAATCCGCACCTCGGCGCGTTCGACGGTAAGATCCGGGTTTGCGGGATCACCGATCACGATATCGGTCAACACCTCGCGGGTCGGGCCGATCCGCTCGATCTTGTAGGTCGCCGGAAGACCAAGGTCAGCCAGGCTACGGTTGATCACCTTGTGCGCGATATTCTCGCGGGCCAGCCACAGGCCGAGCAGCGCCGCACCCAGCAGCGCGGCAAGCAAGGCTGCGATCCGCCAACGCCGACGCTGCCAACGCGGGACGCGCGGGACCGGCGGGTCTTCCAATTCTTCGCGGTCGGCACCGGACATTGCACCACCCTTGCGCGAGGTGCCTTGGAAAGGCAATGAATTGCGGGTCAGCCGCCAAGGGGAAACGCGTGACTGCATCGAACGATCCGCCGTCTTACGGCACCGGGCACCGTTCCCGGCTGCGCGCGCGGCTGCTTGGCGGCGGCGCGGAGGCGCTGGCCGATCACGAACTGGTCGAATATCTGCTGATGACGGCCATTCCGCGCCGTGACGTAAAGCCGCTCGCGCATGACCTGCTGCGCCGGTTTGGCGGCCTCGCCGGCCTGTTCAACGCTGATCCGCGCGCCATCGCGCAGCACCCCGGCATGGGCGAAACCAGTGCCGCCGCGCTCAAGATCGTGGCCGTGGCGGCGCGGCGTATGGCGCGCACCGGGCTGCAGGAACAGCCAGTTCTGGGCAGCTGGCAAGTGCTGATCGACTATCTGACGATCGACATGGCGCACCTCAACCACGAGCGCGTGCGGGTGCTGTACCTCGACACGAAAAACCGCCTGATCCTCGACGACCAGCTCAGCGACGGCACGCTTGACGAAGCGGCGATCCACCCGCGCGAGGTGGTGAAGAAAGCGCTCGAACTGGGCGCTTCAGCGCTGATCCTGGTACACAACCATCCTTCGGGTTCGCCCGAACCGAGCCGGGCAGATGTGCAGATTACCAACAAGATCGCCGAAGCCGGACGGCTGCTCGGCATCACCGTCCACGACCATGTGATCATCGGCAAGGAAGGCCACGTCAGCCTGAAAGCCAAGGGGCTGATCTGATGTGCGTGGCCGCGATCGCTTGGGCCGCGCATCCGCGCTGGCGGCTGGTCGCGATCGGCAACCGCGATGAATTCCGCGCGCGGCCGACCGCACCGCTGGCAGTTTGGAACAACGGCATCGTTGCGGGCCATGATCTTGAAGCGGGCGGGACCTGGCTGGGGGTCCACCCGGACGGCCGCCTCGCGCTGGTCACCAATCTGCGAACGCCGGGTTTTCCGCAGCCAGGCCTCGCCTCGCGCGGCGCACTGATTACGGACTGGCTGCTTGGCCAGCCGCCGGAGCCGGTCCCCGCGCGCAATCCGTTTAACCTCTGGCTGGCCGATGAGCACAGGCTGCGCTTCGCCAGCAATCACCCCGAATGGACCGAGCACGACCTCCAGCCGGGCATCCACGGCCTGTCAAACGGCGCGCGCGGCGACCGCTGGTTCAAAACTGCACGGCTCGAAGACGCGCTGGCCGAATGGCTCGAGCGCGATCAGCCGGTGGAACGCCTGTTCGCTGCCCTGCGCGACGAAACCCCGCAAAGTCCCGACCCCGAGGACGCCTTCTCGCCAGTGTTCATCGCCAATCCGGCTTACGGCACGCGCTGTTCGACTGTGATCCTGGTGGGCGACGATGGCCGGGGACGGATCATCGAGCGCAGTTTCGATGCGTCGGGCGCGACCACCGAAACCGTGGAACTCACCTTCAACTGGATGTAACCAACCCCCGTTCGTCCTGAGGAGCCGCAAAGCGGCGTCTCGAAGGACCACGCGCAGCCCGCAGTCCTTCGAGACGGACTTCGGCCTCCTCAGGACGAACGGGCCTTTTGGTAATCAGGTATAAATCGCCGCTAGTAAGTGCGGGCGCTCATTCGCCACCTTGACCACCAGTTCGCCGAACAGCCCGTTGACCCAGGCGAACCACTTACGGGTGAACTTGGCTGCATCGTCCTGATCGAAGGCTTCGTGCATGAAGCCGGTGCCAGCATGTGTTGCACGCAAGGTCTTCAGCGCCCCGGCGATCATTGCGTCATCATTGCTCGATAGAGCGCGCACGATGATCGACATCGGCCAGACCTGCCCCTCACCGATATGCGGCCCGCCGACACCGGCGGCTGCCTTGCCAGAGAAGAACCACGGATTGGCATCGCTCCACACCGCATCGGCAGTCGCACGCCACAGCGGATTGTCCGCGCGGACGCAGCGCAAGTACGCAAGGCCGAGCAGCGACGGGACGTTGGCATCGTCCATGAACAAGTGGTTGCCGTAGCCGTCGGTCTCATAGGCGAACACCTGCCGCCCATCGGGCAACAGCATAGTACCGTGTTTATACACCGCCGCCTCGACCTCATCGGCCAAGGCGCGCGCTTCGGTGGCGAAGGGGGCGTCGAGCAACACCGCATCGGCGAGCGCCGCAAGTTCACGCAAGGTCGCCACCGCGAACAGGTTGCCGGGGACATTGCAGGGGAAGGTGCAAGCATCGTCTGATGGGCGGAAAGCGGAGTGGATCAGCCCGGTTTTCTTGGTCGGCACGCCAACTCCGGCCAGCGTCGTCTCGGTCGGCTGGTCACTGCGCCGCTGGAACCGGTACGGGCCGGGATCGGTGCGGCGCTGCTGCGCCTTGAACGTCGCGACGATGGTCTTGGCGGACGCGGCAAAGGTCGCGTCGAACGGTTCGCTATCTCCGCTCGCCTGCCAGTAATCGCAAGCCAGCCGCAGCACATAGCACAGCGAATCGACCTCCCACTTCCGTTCCGCGACGCCGGGCTTCATCTCGGTCCGGTCGACCTTGGCCCAGCCGAGGTTCGACATGGCGGCCGGATCGCGCATAAAGGCATTGGCGTAAGGATCGATCTGCACGCATCGCGCGTGGCGGCGGATCAGGCCGCGGAACAAGCGCGTCAGGTCCGCATCGCCGCGCGCCAGATGCAGGTACGGCCGCAGCTGAGCAGCCGAATCGCGCAGCCACAGGCACGGAATATCGCCGGTGATCACAAAGGCATCCGGGTGCCCGTCCACCTCGCCCATGAACACCGTGGTGTCGAGCGTATTGGGCAAGCAGTTCTGGAACAGCCAGGCGAGCTCCGGATCGGCAATCAGCGCCGATACGCGGGCAATCTCCGCCTCGACCGCCTTGCTGACAAAGCGCCGCGCGGCGGGCGCGGGACGCTGGGATGGAAACATGGCAATGGTCTCCTTGGCGCGAACGCCCCTCGGCATGAGCAGCAAGGCTGCCCCGGCAAGCATGAACGAACGGCGATGGAACTGGGCGGACTGCACTGGTG
Organism: Sphingomonadaceae bacterium; assembly: GCA_025356175.1. Classification (GTDB taxonomy): domain Bacteria; phylum Pseudomonadota; class Alphaproteobacteria; order Sphingomonadales; family Sphingomonadaceae; genus Novosphingobium. Next base: position 13,715 of record JANXUP010000144.1, read on the forward strand.
ACTTGGTGACGCGAACTCTGCGTCTTGTCGAGGCGGAACCAATTTCATTCCGGCGGATGTAATGATAGCCTTATCCAAACTCAGCGGGAGACAGCCATGACCACCCAGCAGCCCGACGGCATTCACCACATCGCGATCATGTCCGCCGACATGAAGGCGCAGCTGACGTTCTTTACGCAGGTGCTGGGCTTCCCGCTGGTCGGGCTGTTCGATATGCACGGCGTTCCCGGCGGCAAGCACGCCTTCCTCAAGATGGCCGACGACAGCTTCTTCTCGGTGGTCGAACTGGACGGCGTGGGCGATATCCCCGCAACCATCGGCATAACGCATTCGGGCACCGGCGCGGGCAAATGCGCTGCCGGAACCATGCAGCACATCGCCTTCCGTGCGCCCGACGAGGCCGGACTGATCGCGTTGCGCAACCGCATTCGCAGCCACGGTGTTCCCGCGATCGGCCCGATTGGCCACGGCTTCTGCAAGTCGATCTACTTCGCCGGACCCGAGGGGCTGACGCTCGAAGTATCCACCCAGATGACCCCGCTCGATCCGGCGCACTGGGTCGATCCCACGGTGCTCGAAGCCTGCGGGATCTCGGGCGACGAAGCGCATGCGATGTTCAACCCCGCGCCCTGCACGGCAGCAGAACCGGTGGCTCAACCAGCTTACGATCCAGCGGTGCCCAACATGGCTTACCCGTCCGAAGAGCTGAAACACATCCTTGCGACCCCCGACGAAGCGATCACCGCGCAGGGCAGCTACAACGAGCCGCCGGTTCCGGCCTGAATCGGGCAACTTTCCTACATCTTTTCGGTTCGGCATGATTGGGCCATGCTGTTCGTCGCCCGCCACGCCCTCGCTTTGTGTTTTTCGGATAGGCGGATGAGGAGGCCGGTTTTTTGCGTCCAGGACTATGGTCCAAGCGGTCCAGCCGCTGTGCAACTTTGCAGTGCGCGGCTTGCCTTCTGCCGCCCCTCCCCCTAGCGGCAGCGTCACCAAGCCCAAGGAGTCGAACATGGTCCCCCGCTATTCCCGCCCCGCGATGACCGCGATCTGGGAGGCTGAGGCGCGGTTCAAGATCTGGTTCGAGATCGAGGCGCATGCGACGCAGAAGCTGGCCGATCTGGGCGTAGTTCCGCAAAGCGCGGCCAAGGCGTTGTGGGACTGGTGGGCAACTTCTCCCAGGATCGACGTTGCCGCGATCGACGCGATCGAAGCGGTGACCAAGCATGACGTGATCGCCTTCCTCGATTGGGTCGCGCAGCAAGTCGGGCCGGAAGCGCGGTTCATGCACCAGGGGATGACCAGCAGCGACGTGCTCGACACCACGCTGTCGGTACAACTGGCGCAGGCGAGCGACCTGCTGCTGGCCGATTTCGACGCGCTGCTCGCCGCGATCAAGCGCCGCGCGCTGGAACACAAGTACACCCCCACCATCGGCCGCAGCCACGGCATCCACGCCGAGCCGACGACCTTCGGGATCAAGCTCGCCCAAGCCTATGCCGAGTTCGCCCGCTGCAAGGCGCGGCTGGTGGCGGCGCGGTCCGAAATCGCGACCTGTGCAATTTCGGGCGCGGTCGGGACCTTTGCCAATATCGATCCGGCGGTGGAGGAATATGTCGCCGAAAAGCTTGGCCTCAAGGTCGAGCCAGTCAGCACCCAGGTGATCCCGCGCGATCGCCACGCGATGTTCTTCGCCACGCTGGGTGTGATCGCCAGTTCGATTGAGCGACTGGCGATCGAAGTGCGCCACCTTCAGCGCACCGAAGTGCTTGAGGCGGAGGAATACTTCTCGCCGGGCCAAAAGGGCTCAAGCGCCATGCCGCACAAGCGCAACCCGGTGCTGACCGAGAACCTCACCGGCCTCGCCCGCGTGGTCCGCTCCGCAGTGACCCCCGCGCTGGAGAATGTCGCGCTGTGGCACGAACGCGATATCTCGCATTCGTCGGTCGAGCGCTACATCGGCCCCGATGCGACGGTCACGCTCGACTTCGCGCTGGCGCGGCTCACGGGCGTAATCGACAAGCTCCTGATCTATCCTGAGCGGATGCAAAAGAACCTCGATAAGATGGGCGGCCTCGTCCATTCACAGCGGGTGTTGCTGGCGCTGACGCAGGCAGGGCTAACCCGCGATACGTCCTACCGGCTGGTTCAGCGCAATGCGATGAAGGTGTGGGAAAGCGACGGCGCGCTCAACCTGCTCGAACTGCTCAAGGCCGATCCCGAAGTGACCGCCGCGCTGCCCGCCAGTGAACTGGAAGAAAAGTTCAACCTCGATTACCACTTCAAGGCGGTCGACACCATTTTCGCGCGGGTGTTCGGAAGCGACTGACACTTTCCATTGCGACCAAACCCGCCTAGCTTCGTTGTACAGGTCTGGCCGAACAGGAGAAAGCCCCCATGCAGATCATCCGCACCATCGTCTGGGTCATTTTGCTGATCGCGCTGCTGTTGTTCTCGGTAAACAACTGGCAGGACGTCGAAGTGAAGATCTGGGAAGGGCTGATCCTCCAGACCAAGCTGCCCGCGCTGGTGGTGGTCTCGTTCCTGCTCGGGCTGCTGCCGATGTGGCTGCTGCACAAGACCGCTGCGTGGCGTTTGCGGCGGCGGATTGGCACGCTGGAGAATTCGGTGCGCGCGGCGAGCGTTTCCACCCCGGTTGAGACCGCACCGGCCCCGGTCGTAACCACGACGACGGAGCCGCCGTTCGGCACCCTATGAACACCAACCCGATTTACCTGGCGCTCGATTTTCCGCGGCTCGATACGGCGATTGAAGTCGCGAAAAAGGCCTCTGCGCACATTGGCGGGCTGAAGCTGGGGCTCGAATTCTTTCTCGCTCACGGTCACCACGGGGTGCATGAAGTCCACAAGCTCGGCTTGCCGATCTTCCTTGACCTGAAACTGCACGATATCCCCAACACCGTCGCCGGGGCGATGCAGGCAATCCATGTGCTCGAACCTTCGATCGTTACCGTCCACGCCAGCGGCGGGCAGGCGATGATGGAGGATGCCAAGGCCGCCGCCGGTGAGCATTGCCGCGTGGTCGGTGTAACGCTTCTCACCAGCCTCGACGAAGCCGACATGACGGCGACCGGAATTGGCGGGGAGCCGCATGACCACGTGCTGCGCCTGGCGGAACTCGCCAAGACGGCGGGGCTCGACGGGATCGTCTGTTCGGGGCACGAAGTTGGTGCAGTCCATGCGCAGTGGAAGGACGGCTTTTTCGTCGTCCCCGGACTGCGCCCGGCGGGTGACGCGATGGGCGATCAGAAGCGTGCTGTCACGCCGCGCGCCGCGCGCGATGCCGGGGCCAGCGTGCTGGTGATTGGCCGGCCGATCGCGCGCGCGGAAGACCCTGCGGCCGCTGCCCGCGCAATCGAAGCCACTCTTTGAGGAATAGGGCCCGAAAGATGAACCAACCCCCGTTCGTCCTGAAGAGCCGCCCTGCGGCGTCTCGAAGGACGAGGCGCAGCGCTTGGTGGTTCGAGACGGGGCGGAGCCCCTCCTCACCACGAACGGAGGTTGGGTTTGTCGAAGGGCTTATCAGGTTCAGCAAACGGCAAGCCGATGCGGCCTAGCCGATCCGCTAAGGAGACCTCACCCATGAAATCGCTCAAGTTCGCTCTTGCCCCGCTCGCTCTTGCCCTTTCCTTTCCCGGAGCCGCCATGGCCAACGACCTGCAGACCCCGATCGCGGCGACCAGCACGCTGCTGACCGTCTCCGCCGATGGCAAGACTGCGCGCACCCCCGATCTTGCCGTGTTCAACGCTGGCGTGACCAGCCAGGGCAACACTGCCGGCGAAGCTCTCAGCGTCAATTCCGCGGATATGACCCGCATAATCGCGACGCTCAAGAAGGCCGGTATCGCCGACAAGGATATCCAGACCAGCCAGATCAGCCTCAACCCGATCTATGGCCAGCCGGTCGTCCAGCCCAATGGCATGGTGCTGCAGGAACCGAAGATCGTCGGCTATCAGGCGACCAACACCGTCTCGATTCGCAGCCGCGACATCAAGAATTTCGGCAAGGTCCTCGACGCGCTGGTCGCCTCGGGTGCCAACCAGGTGAACGGCCCCAGCTTCCAGATCGCGGAACCGGATGCGGCGACCGACGAAGCCCGGGTCAACGCGATGAGGGCCGCGCGCGCCCGTGCCGATCTCTATGCCCGCGCCGCTGGTCTCCGCGTCGTGAGGATAGTCTCGATCAGCGAGAGCGGCGGCTATTCCCCGCCGCAGCCGATGTACGCGATGGCCGTGCGTGCCAAGGCCGATTCCACGCCCATCTCGGCGGGCGAGGTCGAAGCGCAAGTGAGTGTCACAGTGCAGTTCGAACTGGCGCCGTGAACCTGATGGGCTAAGGGGCGGGTTATGCCTGCCCCTGCCATCAAGATCTGCGGTATATCGACTCCCGAAACGCTGGCGGCGGTGATCGCCGCCAGCGCCGACTATGTCGGATTCAATTTTTACCCGCCCAGCCCCCGCTTTATAACGCTGGATCAGGCGCAGGCTCTGGGTGCGCAAGCTGCGGGCCGGCTCCAGCGGGTTGGTCTGTTCGTCGACGCGGCGGATGATGCAGTGAGCCAGGCTTTGGCAACCGGCGCGCTTGATGTGTTGCAGCTTCATGGCGCGGAAAGCCCGGCGCGGGTGGCGGAATTGCGCGCCCGCTGCAGGCTGCGGGTGTGGAAAGTGATCCCAGTCGCAACCCGCGCCGATCTTGAACGCGCGGCGGATTATGTCGGTGCTGCGGACTTCGTGTTGCTCGATGCGAAACCGCCGGTTGGAAGTCTACCCGGCGGGATGGGTCTGAAGTTCGACTGGACGCTGCTGCGCGATTGGAAAGCCCCGCTGCCCTGGGGCCTTGCGGGCGGGCTGACTGCGGTAAATGTGGCCGAGGCGATTGTCATGACCGGTGCCCCGCTGGTCGATGCCGCCTCAGGCGTCGAAAGCGCACCTGGCGTCAAGGACGTTGCCAAAATCGCCGAACTTTGCGCTGCGGTGCGCATCGCATAGAAAAAGGACGGTCCCGCAAGGAACCGCCCTTCTCTTGCCTGGCCGGAGGTGGCGTCCGGCCAAACTCGTTACTTAAAACCGTACGCCGACGCCGCCGACGACAGCATTCGAATCGGGAACGCTGCTACCGGTGAAATAGTGGCGATATTCGGCCTTGATATAGACCGGCCCCATGCCGATGCCTTGTTCGAGACCAGCGCCAGCATTCCAGCTGCCTTCGCACAGGTCGCACGGCTTGGTGGTGTAACCGCCAGCCACAAACAGCTTGGTCAGCGGACCAGCCTTGATGCCGAAGCGGCCGGTGGCGCCATAAGCGACCTTGGTGCCGCTCTGGTCGATCTTGTCAGCCGACACTTCGACGCCGGCAAAGGTCATCGGGGCGAGATCAAAATCGTAACCGGCAGCAGCACCGTAAGTGGCTTCAGTGGTGCCGTTCGACCAGATCGCACCGCCGCGCACTTCGACGCGGGTGTCGTTGGCCAGCGCCGGGGTGGCGAATGCCAGCGAGGCGATGAGCGGCAGGATGAATTTACGCATGGTATGCTCCTTGGTGTTCCAGTCCTGCGGGAGGACAGGCCGACAAAATGGGTGGTGGGACCTGTCAGTGCAATGAACGGACCATTCAGAAGTTCCACATAAGCGTTTGATTGTGTCAATTTTACCACAGATACGGACATGAATGGAATGTAATCTTACCGACTGATTAACCATCGCTTGCTGCGCCGAGGCTGGACTTCGCTGCAAGCCTCTGCCAAGCGCGAACGCGATATGACCACTGCGCCGAACCATAATTCTTTTCGCACCCAACCCGACGAACGCGGCCATTTCGGCCAGTTCGGCGGGCGCTATGTCGCCGAAACCCTGATGCCGCTCGTGCTCGAGCTGGAAGCCGAGTACACCAGAGCCAAGGCTGACCCGGCATTTCAAGCAGAGTTCGATGACCTGCTCGAACATTACGTCGGACGCCCCAGCCCGCTCTATTTCGCGCCGCGCCTCACTGAAGAACTGGGCGGTGCGCAGATCTGGTTCAAACGCGACGAGCTCAACCATACCGGCGCTCACAAGATCAATAATTGCGTCGGGCAGATCCTGCTCGCGATCCGCATGGGCAAGACCAGGATAATTGCCGAAACCGGAGCGGGCCAGCACGGGGTTGCCACCGCCACGGTCTGCGCGCGGTTTGGCCTGCCTTGCGTGGTGTTCATGGGCGCGACCGATGTGGCGCGGCAAGCGCCCAACGTGTTCCGGATGAAGCTGCTCGGCGCCGAAGTTCGCGCTGTTACTGCGGGGGCGGCGACGCTGAAGGACGCGATGAACGAGGCGCTGCGCGATTGGGTCGCCAATGTGCATGACACCTTTTACATCATCGGCACCGCGGCGGGCCCGCACCCTTACCCCGAACTGGTCCGCGATTTCCAAAGCGTGATCGGCAAGGAAGCCCGCGCCCAGATGCTGAGCCGCGTGGGCCGCCTGCCCGACCTGCTGGTCGCGGCGATCGGCGGAGGCAGCAATGCGATCGGGCTGTTCCATCCGTTCCTTGACGATCCCGAAGTAAAGATGCTCGGGGTCGAAGCAGCGGGCCACGGGCTCGACAAGGAACACGCGGCGAGCCTTGCAGGCGGACGCCCCGGCATCCTCCACGGCAACAAGACCTACCTGCTGCAGGACGCCGACGGCCAGATCACCGAAGGCCACTCGATCAGCGCCGGACTCGATTATCCCGGGATCGGGCCGGAGCACGCCTGGCTGCGTGATGTCGGCCGGGTCGATTACACCAGCGTCACCGATGTGGAAGCGCTCGACGGGTTTCAGCTACTGTGCCGCACCGAAGGCATCATCCCGGCGCTCGAACCGGCCCACGCCATCGCCGCAGTCAAGAAGATCGCGCCGACGATGGACAAGGATCAGATCATCCTGCTCAACCTGTGCGGGCGCGGGGACAAGGACATTTTCGCGGTGGCGGAGCATCTGGGGGTGAGTCTTTAAAGCCCTCTCCCCTTCAGGGGAGAGGGTTGGGAGAGGGGAATGCGCGATCCAGGTTTAACGGAGTTTGCGAAGGCCAATCGCAAACAAATGTCCGAGCCCGCCATGCGTATGTGGCTGCAACTTCGAGCGAAGCGGTTTGAGGGCATCAAATTTTATCGGGAGAAAGTGATTGGTGCTTACATTGCTGATTTTGCCGCCAACGAACCCAAGCTGGTCATTGAGATCGACGGAGATACACACGATGCGGACGATCAGGCAGACTTGGTCCGGACACGTTATCTTGAGAGCCGAGGTTATCGTGTGAAGCGGTATTCCAACGTTGATGTAATGCAGAATTTAGAAGGTGTTTTGATGCATTTGACCTCGGTGGTTGCCGCGATGCGGCCCCCTCTCCCAACCCTCTCCCCTCAAGGGGAGAGGGCTAAGTGACAATGACCCGCCTCTCCTCGACCTTCGCCCGCGGCCCAGCCCTCGTCACCTTCATCACCGGCGGCGACGGGCCGACCGATGCGATTGCGGCGGTAAAGAAGATCGCGCCGACCATGGACATGGACCAGATCATTTTGGTCAACCTGTGCGGGCGGGGAGACAAGGACATCTTCGCCGTCGCGGAGCATTTGGGTGTGGAGTTGTGAGTACGCGCTTGCCAAATTCTGCGATCACGCTCCTAGTTGCGATCCTTGGGGTGCTTGGTGGGTGCTCCAATCCGGTCAGCGACGCCAAAGAGCGGTATGAGATCGTCCAACGGACGGGCGATAAGCAGGAAATTTGCGCTAAGAGCAGAGAGCTAGCCGAGGCATACCTGAATCAAAAAGACGAAGAGGGCTACAAAGATCAGAAGCTAACGGCGGCCATAGAATGTCAAAGCGCTGAACTAGAACGGCGAGGCAGCTAAATGACCCGCCTCTCCACCGCCTTTTCCCGCGGCCCCGCGCTCATTACCTTTATCACTGGCGGAGATGGCCCAACGGCTGACATCCTCGACGCGCTAGTCACGGGCGGCGCGGATGTGATCGAGTTGGGGATGCCGTTCACCGATCCGATGGCTGATGGCCCGGCGATCCAGCAGGCCAACCTGCGCAGTCTGGGTGCGGGCACCACCACCGCCGAGATCTTCCGCATCGCCGCCGCCTTCCGCGCGCGCCACCCGGAAGTGCCGCTGGTTCTGATGGGCTATGCCAATCCGATGATCACGCGCGGGGCCGAGTGGTTCGCTGACCAGTGCCAGCAGTCCGGGGTCGACGGGGTAATCTGCGTCGATATCCCGCCCGAGGAAGACCCCGAACTCGGCCCGGCCTTGCGCGGAGCGGGCGTCGCGCTGATCCGCCTCGCCACCCCGACCACCGATGCGGCGCGGTTGCCCGCCGTGCTCGATGGCTCGTCGGGGTTTCTCTATTACGTCTCTGTCGCCGGGATCACCGGGTTGCAACAGGCCGCGCAAGCGAGCATCGAAGAAGCCGTGGCGCGGATCAAGGCCAGCGCGACAATCCCCGTCGTGGTCGGCTTCGGGGTGCGCACGCCCGAACAAGCCGCCGCGATTGCCAAGGTGGCGGACGGCGTAGTGGTCGGCTCCGCCCTGGTCGAACTGGTGGCCCAGCACGGCGCGAATGCGGCAGGTCCGGTGCGCGATCTGACGGCTGCGCTCGCCGATGCGGTCCACAGCGCCAGGTAAGCGCACAGTGCGGCCTGGCATTGTCCTACTTCACCCAAATGTGCCATGAGGCGCCGATGACTTCACACGCGACATTTTCCGCCCGCCGTTTGCAACCCGGCAAAAGCGACAGATTTTTATTGCTCTGGACTGTGGTCCAAGCGGTCCACGCAGGTGCGGCATGAGCTGGATTGACCGTGTCCGCAAAGCGTTGCCCTTTCAGGACAAGCGCGACACCCCCGACAACCTATGGACCAGCTGCCCTTCGTGCAAGGAAATGCTGTTCACCAAGGAATACGAGGAAAACCTAAGCGTCTGTCCGCGCTGTGACCATCATGGCCGGATCGGGGCTGATGCGCGGTTTGCGCAGTTGCTCGATCAGGGCTTCGAAGTGCTTGAGACGCCACGCGTCAAGGAAGACCCGCTCAAGTTCCGCGACCAGAAGAAATACCCCGACCGGCTCAAGGCAGCGCGCCTCGCAGTTGCCGGGCATGGGCCGCACCCCGATGCGCTGACCAATGCGCTCGGCGCGATCGAAGGGCACAAATGCGTGCTCGGCGTGCAGGACTTTGGCTTCATGGGCGGATCGATGGGCATGGCGGTGGGCCAGACCTTCGTTGCCGGGGCCGACCGCGCGATCAAGGAGAAGGTCCCTTACGTGATCTGTACCGCCGCGGGCGGCGCGCGGATGCAGGAAGGTATTCTCAGCCTGATGCAGATGCCCAAAGCGACTGTGGCGATCAGCCGCCTCAAGCGCGCCGGGCTGCCCTACATCGTGGTGCTGACCGATCCGACCACCGGCGGGGTCACCGCCAGCTATGCCATGCTCGGTGACATCCAGATTGCCGAACCGGGTTGCCTGATCGGCTTTGCCGGCCAGCGGGTGATCCAGGACACGATCCGCGAGAAACTGCCCGAAGGCTTTCAGAGGGCGGAATATCTGCTCGAACACGGCATGATCGACATGGTCACACATCGCCACAAGCTGCGCGATACGCTAGCGAGCGTGCTTGATTATCTGGGCGCAAAGGCGGCGGCGTGAACATGCTGATCCTCCCCGGAACGGGGAGGTACCCCGCAGGGGCGGTGGGGTCAGGACCTCTCCGCAAACACAGAGCTTGGCTGCTAGCAACCGATCCCTCCGTCACCTCTTCGGGGTGCCACGTCCCCGTTCCGGGGAGGATTTGGTGAAAGACATCGCCACCTCCAGTTCGCCTGCAGTCCAGGCCCAGCTCGACCGCCTTGCCGCGTTGAGCCTGCCGCAAGGCCGGTTCGGGCTGGAAACCATCCACGCACTACTCGACCGGCTGGGCAACCCGCAGCGCGATCTGCCCCCCACTTTCCATGTCGCCGGGACCAACGGCAAAGGCTCTACCTGCGCCTTCTTGCGCGCCATGCTCGAAGCGCAGGGCCTTCGCGTCCACGCCGCGACCAAACCGCATCTGGTGCGCTACAACGAGCGCATCCGTATCGCGGGGAAGCTGATCGAGGATGACCATTTGGCGGCGCTCCTCAAGGAAGTTCTTGATGCAGGCGAAGACCTTGGCCCAAGTTTCTTCGAAGTCACTGCAGCTGCAACCTTCCTCGCCTTCCACCGCGAACCAGCTGACGTCTGCATCATCGAGGTGGGACTGGGCGGCCGGTTCGATGCGACCAATGTGCTCGATGGCCAAGCCGCTTGCGGGATTGCTTCACTGGGGATCGATCACGAAGGCTTCCTGCTGGTGCCCGAAGAAGGTGTGCCGCAGGACCCGCTGTGCCGCATCGCATTCGAGAAGACCGGGATCGCCCGCCCCGGCGTGCCGCTGGTGACGCAGGCTTATCGCCCCGACATGACCCGCACGATCATCGAGCACGCCATGCTGGTGGGTGCAAGGACTGCCATCCGCGATCTGGATTGGTTTGCCAAGGTGGGCGATGGGATCGCTTACCGGGACCGTCACGGAACACTCGACCTGCCTGTGCCTGCACTTATCGGAGCGCATCAAGCGGACAATGCTGCACTGGCAGTGGCGATGCTGCGGCACCAGTCTCAGGTCGAAGTTTCGCCCGAGGCGATGGCGCAGGGTATTCACTCTGCGCGATGGCCGGCGCGGTTGCAAACGCTCGGCCCCGGTCCGTTCACCGCGCTGTTCCCCGGCAAAACGGTGTTGCTCGACGGCGCGCATAACCACGCCGCAGCAGTGGCATTGGCCGAGGCGATGAAGCCATATGCGCCATACGATCTGATCTTCGGCCTGCTGGGCAACCGCAGGGTATCCGACGTGCTGTTCCCGCTCGCCCCGGGGGTGCGCAAGGCCTACGTGGTGCCGCTATACGGCCACGATCATCATGATCCACGCGATATCGCGGCCTTTGCCCAGTCCAAAGCCAGCCCGCGCCATTGTTATCCCGCGTTTACGCTTGAACAAGCAGCAGGGTGGCTCGGTGCAGATCCGAACGGTGCCGACACCGTCCTCATCGCCGGCTCGCTTTACCTCGCGGGCGAAGTGTTGCGGCTCAACCGGGAAGTGCCGGACTGACCTTGCGCTCCTGATGCGCGACCCGTGCCCATTCGATCAGCACGAAGGTCACCGAAACCACCGCCGTCAATGCAGTCCAGCGGAACACTGCGGGATAGCCGTATTGCTGGAACGCCTCGCCGGTCCAGCCCCGCCCGAGCGTGCCGACCAGCGAAACCAGCGAGCCGAGTAACGCATACTGGATCGCGCCATACTGTTTGCTGACGATGCTCGAAACGTAAGCGACGAAGGCGGTCAGCGCGAGGCCGGTGACGATGTTCTCGTAGCAGATCGCCAGCAGCAGCCGCACGATCCGTTCATCCGAACCGAACCAACCGGCCAAGACATCGAGCCGCAGCAGGTGCGAGAAGGTATCAAGTCCCGCCCCGCCTTCCGCCAGGTCGGCGTACAGGAAATTGCCCAGCGGCGGCAGGATCGCGCCCATCAGGATCGTCGGAAAGCGGCCCAGCTTGGCGAAAAAATATCCACCGAGGCTGATCCCGGCCATGGTCATGAAGATGCCGAAGACCTTGGAGGCAAACGCCACTTCGTCCTTCGTATACTTCATTTCCTGGAGGTAGAACGGGTAAGCGAAGCTGGCCCAGATATTGTAGCAGATCGCGTAAGTCAGGATGAACCCAATCACGCTCAGCACCCCCCAGCGCAACCGCCCTGACAGCTCACCCAGCGGCGCGACTAGCGCGGAGTAGAGGTGGTTGGTTGCGGTGCGGACGGGGTGATGGGTGTCGTCATGCGCGCTCAACACATAACTGGAACGACTGCCCATCCAGTTGGTCAACGCGGCCACGCCGAGCGGAACCAGCACCGTCGCAAAGATGATCCAGGGGCCATAATGCTTGGTGAAATCGCCCGCCGATGGTGGCGGCGTGCCAGCAGGCGCAGCGCCTGCCGCGAGCATTCCGATCATGAAATTGACGATGATGGAAATCGCCCACAGCCAGCTCAACCCGACGATGATCAGCGCTATCGAGCGGTAGCGCGGCAACAGCGCGCCGGGTTCTGCAAGAACGCCGTGCAGCTTGCCCGGATCGGGTCGCGGGCTGTCAGGCGCGCGCAGGGTTACGCCCAGCGCGGTCAGCAGCAGCACTCCGCCCATCACCAGATAGACCACCGGCCATGCCATCGTGCTCGCCATGACCAGCGCCACCGCGCCGCCAACAATCGAGGCGGTGCGATAGCCGAACTGGTTGAGCGCCGAGAGCAGTTCGATCGGGGCAGCTTCATCGGCCTGATCGATCCGCCAGCCGTCGATTGCAATGTCCTGCGTGGCCGAAGCAATCGCGCCGATGAAGGCGACCAGCGCGAACCGCCCGATTGCACCGGTCGGATCGGTCAAGCCAAGCACCACGAAGGACAGCACCAGGATCGCCTGGCATAACAGGATCCAGCTCTTGCGGCGGCCCAGCGCCTCCAGCCCGGGCAGCTTGACCCGGTCGACAATCGGCGACCACAGGAACTTGAACGAATAGGCGAGCCCGATCCATGACAGCACGCCGATGGTCGCAAGGTTCACCCCGACCTCGCCCAGCCAGGCGTTGAGCGTGCCGACCAGCAAAGCAAACGGCAGGCCCGAGGCAAAGCCGAACCCCAGCATCGTCGCGGCCTTGCGGTTGCCCACTGCTGCGGCGAGCAGTTTCAGCCCTTTTGGCCGTACCTTCGGTGCTGCTTCGTCGGCCATTGTGTCCCTCACGCAAATTTTTGGCGAGACTAGCGAACAAACGCGCTATGACCAGTCCCGATGGATCGCGCGACGACTTTGTCCGGCAACCCGCCAGCACTTGGCCCGACCCCCGGCCAGCTAGAGCTCGCCCGGCTGATTTCTGCGGGCGAGGCCCGACCCAATCGCGGGATAACCACAGTACCTGCAGCGGTTTACACCGATCCCGCGCATTGGCAGCGCGAGGCCGAGCTGCTGTTCGCGCGCGCGCCGCAAGTGCTGTGCCCCTCGGCCTTGCTGCCCGGCAATAACATGGCCGTGCCGCACGATGCCGCCGGAAGGCCACTGCTGATCACCCGCGACGATGCGGGTACGGTGCATGTCTTCATGAATGTCTGCCGCCACCGCGGCACCCGGCTGGTCGAAGGGCAGGAGGTGCACTGCTCCAAACGGCTGACCTGTCCTTATCATGCCTGGACCTACGCCACCGACGGCCGCCTGCTCGCCCTGCCCCGGCCCGAGACTTTCCCCGGTCTCGACAAGAGCGCGAACGGTCTGGTCGAATTGCCCAGCTGCGAAGCGGGCGGGATGATCTGGTACGCCAACGGGCCCGGTGCCGATTTTGGCTTCGCGCGTCAGCTTGGCGACGATTTCGACCGGTTCGAAATGCGCGGCCTCCACCTGTTCGAACGGCGTACCCACAGCGTCGCTTCCAACTGGAAGCTGATCATGGACGCGTTCCTCGAAAGCTACCACGTCACCCGGCTCCACGCCGCCACAATCGGGCCGTTCTTCAAGGACGGGGTGTCGAGCGGCGACCAGATCGGCCCGCACCAGCGCAGTCTGGTCTGCCGCGCCGAGGAACTGGACGGGGTGGACTTCACCCAGATGGCCGAATTGCGGCGCGTCGGGACTTTTGCCTACCAGTTGTTCCCGGCGACTGTGGTGGTGGTCAGCCCCGATTACATCAACGTGATGGCGCTGTGGCCGCAGGCGCATGACCAGACGCTGGTCGAAGATTTCATGCTGATCCCTGAGGCGCCGCGAGACGAAAAAGCACAGCGCCATTGGCAGCGCAGTTGGGACTTGCTCGACGGCGGGGTCTTTGCTGGCGAGGACTTCCGCGCCGCCGAACTTGGCCAGCAGGGGTTGAGCACTGGCGTGGTCCCCGACCTGATGCTGGGCACGCTCGAAAGCGGGATCCGGCGCTTCCACGAAATCCTCGAAGAACAGATGGCCGCTGCCGAATAGGTCCTCTCCATTTTCACCAAGTGCAAATGGGGAGGTGGCAGACGCGAAACGACTGACGGAGGGGTATCCGGGCGAGCGTCGATACCCCTCCGTCTCGCCTGCGGCGATCCACCTCCCCATTTGGCTACGCAAAATGGAGAGGACTAAGGCAGGGTGACCTTTGCGCGTGATGCCGCTAAGGCGCGGCGATGACAAATTCCGAAACTCCCCGCGCCGGTGATCGCATTGCCAAGCTCCTTGCCCGCGCCGGCATCGCCAGCCGCCGGGAAGTCGAGCGGATGATCGCAGACGGCCGCGTCAAGCTGGGCGAGGACGTGCTGACAACGCCCAACACTGTGCTCACCAGCTTGAAGGGCGTGACGGTTGACGGCAAGCCGGTGAAGGCACCCGAAGCCGTAAAGCTTTACGCCTTCAACAAGCCCCCCGGACTGATCACTGCCGAGCGCGATCCGGCGGGGCGACCGACGATCTATACCGCGCTGCGCAATGCCATGCCCGAGGGCGCTGGCCGGGTGATGCCAATCGGGCGGCTCGATTTCAACACCGAAGGGCTGCTGCTCCTCACTAACGACGGCGGTCTGAAGCGGGCGATGGAACTGCCCAGCACCGGCGTCCCGCGCACCTACCGCGCGCGCACTTTCGGCGACATCACCCAGAACGAGCTTGAGGCGCTGTCCGAAGGGATCGAGATCGACGGAATGCGCTACGGCAATATCAACGCCAATATCGAGCGCAGCACGGGCCGCAACCGCTGGATCGAAATGACCATCACTGAGGGCAAGAACCGCGAAGTGCGCCGGGTGCTGGAGCATCTCGGGCTTGAGGTCAGCCGCCTGATCCGTACCGCTTACGGACCCTTTCGCTTGCTCGATCTTCCGCGCGGCATGGCGGTCGAACTGCGCGAGGCCGAAGTCGAGAAGTTCATCGCGACGCTCAAGCTGCCCGGTGCCAAGACCGAGGTCAAAAGTCCGCAAGACCACGCGCGCGACCGCGTCATGCGGAGCAAGCGCTGATGCGGATTGTTGCGGGGCAGTGGCGCGGCCGCAAACTGCTCGCGCCACCCGGTGAGACCACCCGGCCCACGTCTGACCGGACCCGTGAGACCTTGTTTTCGATGCTGGTCAGCCGGCTCGGTTCGTTCGAGGCGCTGAAGGTCGCGGACTTGTTTGCCGGCTCGGGCGCGCTGGGAATCGAAGCCTTGTCGCGCGGCGCGGGGACCTGCCTGTTTGTCGAAACGGATGCGGCGGCGCTGCGCGCGCTACGCAGCAATATCGCCAATCTGCAGGCCGCACCGCAAACCGATGTCCGCGCCGCGTCAGTGCTGGCCCTCGGCCCGGCGCCTGCCCCGCTTGATCTGATCCTGCTCGATCCGCCCTATGGTTCCGGCGCGGGGGTGGTGGCGCTTGAAAAGCTGCAACGGCTCGGCTGGATCGGTCCCGCGACCTGGATCAGTCTTGAGACTGCACTGAAGGAAGACGCCAAGGTCAAAGGCCTTGAAATAGATTCCGAGCGCAAGGTCGGCAAGGCCCGGATTACGCTGCTGCGGCTTGCGCCCTCAGCTTGACCCTGCCGACAAACAGGCGCAGCTTTTCGGGCGGGTCGATTTGAGGAGAAGCACCGTCATGCTTGCAACGCATAAAGCCCACTTGTTCACCGCCGCTGCGGCACTGGCCCTGGTTACTGGGTGCCATCACAAGCCTGACGCAACCAAGACCAGCGTCGAGGTCAAGGCCAACATGACCGAGATGGTAGCCGCCTTCGCCGCGCGTGACGCAGACAAGGCAGTGTCGTGGGATGCGCCCGATTTCACCGGGATGTTCCATGGCATGGCCGACGTCCACGGCCAGGAAGCCGACCGCGCATTGACCAAGCAACAGGTTGCCGACCCGGCGATGAAATTCTCGGTCAGCGACGTGATCGTCGATGCGGGCAAGTCAGGCGACCTTGCGGTGTGGCGCGCAAAATACAGCTACACTTACACCGACCCGGCAACGAAACAGCCCAAGACTGAGGTCGGAAACTGGATCGTCGGGTGGAAGCGCGATGGCGACGGCAAGCTCAAGGAAGCGTGGGGCGTTGTGTCCGATACTCCTTCGGCACCGGCCGCACAGCCACCCGCCTGATCAGACCGTTGAAGCTGGCCGGGCAACCATAACCCCGGCCAGCGTCAACGCTCCGGCGCCGACCAGCAGCAGCCCGATCGAGCCGCCCATCCCCGCGTTGACCATCTGTTTGGCGAGTAACGGCGTCACCGCGCCGCCGATGATCCCGCCCAAATTAAACGCCACCGAGACGCCTGAATAGCGCACCGGCACCGGATAAAGACTCGCGAGCCAACCGCCGAGCGGGCCGTAGACGAAGCCCATCGTGAATAGCGCAAAGGACAGCGTGGCGAACACCATCGCGCCCGATCCTGAGCGCAGCCCTGCGGCAAAGATCAGGCCGACTGCCATTGTCGCCAATGCGCCAAACAGCAAAACGCGCCGCGGACTGGTGCGGTCAGCCCACCAGACCGCTATGATAATCCCCACGGCGAGGAAGCAGTTGGCCCCCAACTGCAGCAGCAGGAACTGCTCGCGCGCGTAGCCCAGCTGCTTGGTTGCCAGATCGAGCGCGAAAGCGGTGGAGAGGTAGAACAGCGCGAAGCAGGCGATCACGCCAGCGCTTCCCGCGAACACCGCACCCCAGTGCCGGGTCAGCAATGCTCCGATCGGGATGGCCGGCGGCGGGGCATGGGCCAGCGCAGCCTTGAAAGCCGGGGTCTCGGTCAGCCTCAGCCGGACCCACAACCCGATGCCGACCAGCACCGCGCTGACCAGGAACGGAACGCGCCAGCCCCAGCGGAGAAACTGGTCATCGCTGAGCCAGAGGCCGAGCAGCAGGAACAGTCCGTTGGCGGCTAGAAACCCCACTGGTGCGCCCACTTGCGGGGCCGCGCCGAACCGCGCCTCCCAGCCCTTTGGCGCATTCTCGACCGCGAGCAGTGCCGCCCCGCCCCATTCCCCGCCAAGGCCGAAGCCTTGGCCGAAGCGCAGAACGCAGAGCAGCAGCGGCGCAAGGTATCCGGCACTGGCGTAGGCGGGAAGGAACGCGATGGCGAACGTCGATCCGCCCATCAGCAGCAGCGAGGCCACCAACGTCGCCTTGCGTCCGGTCCGATCTCCGAAGTGCCCGAAAGCCACCGCGCCGAGCGGACGCGCGAGGAAGGCGAGGCCAAACACCATGAACGCTTGCAAGCCCTGAGCCTCGGGCGAACTCGCAGGGAAAAACAACTGCCCGAACACCAGCGCCGTCGCGGTGGCGAAGACGTAGAAATCGTAAAATTCGACCGCTGTCCCGGTCAGTGCAGCGGTCAGAATACGGGCGTTGGCGCGCAGCGGGTGCATGCGCAGCACCGCTGCTGCGCGCCAGGGCTCAAGTCAAATCAAATCCGGCTTACTTGCCGCCCGGATTACGGCAACTGTCCCGCAACTTGCGGGTACAGAGCGGGTAGGTCTTGTTCATCGCTTCAGCAGGCGGAGCGGTCAGCGCGCCCTTGTAAGGACCAGCCTGGTAGGACGGATCGGCCGGTGTGGCAGGCGGGACCGGATCGGCGGCGGTGGCCGGGTCCGGCGGGACATCGCTTGGCACTGCCGCCGAGCCGACCGGGTTGGCCTGGACCACGCCCGCCGGTGCCTGACTAGAAATCTGCGCTTCGACCGAGGTCCAGGTGGCTGCGCGCTGCTCGGGCGTCATCGCCATCATCTGGCCGCGCTGCGCCGCCGTCAGGCGCCACCAGCCGTTCATCTGCACCGGGCTGAGGGTCCAATAGTAGGCTTGATAATCGGCAGGCCATGAACCGTACGATGCGCGCTGATCGGCGGCCCAGCTGCCATAATCGGTCTGCTGGGCGGCGGTCAGAACAGGCGCGGCCATTGGCGCCATAGCTGCGGTTTGCGCAGCACCGCTCGATACGATCAGCGGACCTGCTGCGCACAGCAGTGCAATTGCAGAAGCGGCGGGAAACAACAGTTTACGCATGACAAATCTCCGAACTTTCGGGCGTGATAGCCTTACAACTACGCACGGCGCGGGAATCGGTTCCGGCGGCGGCCGGGCCACGTGACATATGGTGGCATCGCCGCGACGAGCGGCAGACTGCGCTTGCGCAGTGGTCACCCGTTCCCTAACTGTTCGCTCGTGCAACCCCCCAGCGAATCCCTGTCCGAGCCCTATCTCGAAGGGCTGAACGCGCCCCAGCGCGAAGCGGTGCTGACCACCGAAGGTCCGGTGCTGATGCTTGCCGGAGCGGGTACGGGCAAAACCGCAGCGCTCACCACGCGGCTGGCGCACATCATCCGCACCCGCCGCGCCTGGCCGAGCGAAGTGCTGTGCGTCACTTTTACCAACCGGGCCGCGCGCGAAATGAAGGAGCGGGTCGCGCACCTGCTCGGGCCAAGCAGCGAGGGCCTGCCGTGGCTTGGCACCTTCCACTCAATCGCCGCCAAGCTGCTGCGCCGCCATGCCGAACTGGTGGGTCTGCAATCCAACTACACGATCATCGATACTGACGACCAGCTGCGCCTCCTCAAGCAGCTGATCCAGGCCGAAGGTCTCGATGAAAAACGCTGGCCGCCCCGGCTGCTCGCTGGATTGATTGACCGCTGGAAGAACAAGGGGCTTGGGCCCGCAGACATCGGCGTGGCCGAAAGCGAGGCCTATGCCAACGGGCTCGGGCAGAAATTCTATCAGCTGTACCAGAACCGGCTCAAGGCGCTCAACGCCTGCGATTTCGGTGATCTGCTGCTCCACATGCTCAACGTGCTGCGCGGACATCGCGAGATCCTCGAGGCTTACCAGCAGCGCTTCAAATATATCCTGGTCGACGAATATCAGGACACCAACCAAGTCCAGTACCTTTGGCTGCGCCTCCTCGCACAGGGTCACCGCAACATCTGCGTGGTCGGCGATGACGACCAGTCGATCTATTCATGGCGCGGCGCAGAAGTGACCAATATCCTGCGGTTCGAAAAGGATTTTCCCGGTGCGAAGGTAATCAAGCTGGAGCAGAATTATCGCTCCACTCCCGATATCCTCGCCGCCGCCTCAGGCCTGATCGACGCCAATTCGCAGCGGCTCGGTAAGACGCTGTGGACGGAAAAGAATGGCGGCGACAAGGTCCGCGTGATCGGCGTGTGGGACGGCCCCGAAGAAGCGCGCCGGGTGGGCGAAGACGCCGAACGGCTCGAGCGCGAAGGCGCTTCGCTGGCGCAGCTCGCGATCCTGGTTCGCGCCCAGTTCCAGACCCGTGAGTTCGAAGACCGGTTCATCGCGATCGGGCTCAATTACAAGATCGTCGGCGGCTTCCGGTTTTACGAACGCGCCGAAATTCGCGATGCGTTGGCTTATCTGCGGTTGATTGCGCAGCCGAGCGATGATCTGGCCTTCGAACGCATCTACAACACCCCGAAGCGAGGCCTGGGCGACAAGTCGCTGGAGAAGCTCCACCGCCACGCCCGCGCGCGCAACGTGCCGCTGGCGATGGCCGCGCTGGAAATGGTCGACAGCGACGAGCTTCCGGCCCGCGCACGCAACACACTGCTGGGCTTGATGCGCAATTTCGCGCGGTGGCGCGAAGCTTCGGCCACGCTGTCGCCGGCTGAGCTGGTGCGCACCCTGCTCGACGAAAGCGGTTACACCGATATGTTGCAGGCCGAGCGCAGCGCCGAAAGCGCCGGGCGACTTGAAAACCTCACCGAACTTTCCCGCGCGATGGAAGAATACGAAACGCTCGGCGATTTCCTTGAGCATGTCAGCTTGGTCATGGACAACGACAAGGCCGACGATGCCGAAAAGCTGACGATCATGACAATCCACGCCGCCAAGGGGCTGGAGTTCGATTACCTTTATTTGGTCGGGTGGGAGGAAGGCGTGTTCCCCTCGCAGCGCGCGATGGACGAAGGCGGGCTGGCTGCGCTCGAGGAAGAACGCCGCCTAGCCTATGTCGCAATCACCCGCGCGCGACGGCAGTGCACGATCTTCCACGCTGCCAACCGCCGCATCTATGGCCAGTGGACCAGTTCCATTCCGAGCCGCTTCATCGCCGACCTCCCCGCCGCGCATATCACGCAGGAAAACACCATGAGCGGCGGCGCGTCATTGTGGCGAGCGCAATTCTCGGAGCATTCCGATCCGTTCGCGCACGTTGCCGCGGCTCAGCCCAGCCGCATCATGACCCGCGGCCCCGGCTGGCAACGCGCCGCTGCGCAAACCTATGATCCCGCCCCGCGCCGGATCACCGAAAACACCCGCAGCGCCGCCAGCTTCGCTGCGAAGCCGCGCGGCGACATCGCGCTGGGTGCGCGAGTATTCCACGAGAAGTTCGGCTACGGCACGGTTGTGTCACAGGAAGGCAACAAGCTTGAAATCGAGTTCGAAACCGCCGGACCGAAGCGGATGATCGACAGCTTTGTAAAGCTGGCTGACTAGAGCGCCGAAACGCCCAGGAAGCTTGGCACCGGGCCGTTCCAGACATCGGCATCGCCTTCTTCCACCGGCGTACGCTGGGCGGCGCGGCGCGGTTCGGACTTCGGCGGCTTGGTGCCGTCGCGCTTGGGCCGGTCGGCGCGCGGAGAGGCTTCGGCGGCCGGTTCTGAAGCCGCTTCCACCACTTCGGGTTCGGGCTTGGCGGCGCGCGGGGTGCGTTCGGCGCGGACCGGCTTGGCAACGCGAGCAGGTTTGTCCTCACGCGGCGCGGGCGCGGGCTCGGTTTTGGCGCTCTTGCCACCGATCTCGTAGACCGGGATCTGCATGCCAGTCAGCTTTTCGACATTGGCGATGGCTTCGGCATCTTCAGGCGCAACCAGCGTGAAGGCCTTGCCGGTCGCGCCAGCGCGGCCAGTACGACCGATGCGGTGGACGTAGTCATCGGGGTGCCACGGCGTGTCGTAGTTGAACACGTGGCTCACGCCCTTTACGTCGATACCGCGTGCGGCCACGTCAGAGCAGCACAGGATCGTCACGGTCCCGGCCTTGAACCGGTCCAGTTCGGCGATCCGTGCCGGCTGGTCCATGTCGCCATGGATTTCGCCAGCAGAGAAGCCCTTCTGCTTAAGTGCCTTAGCCAAATCACGCACCGTCGTCTTGCGGTTGCAGAAAATCATCGCGTTGGTCACGTCGTCTTCGCGCAGCAAGTCGATCAGTACGTCCCGCTTGGCCCGTGAAGAGCTGACCATCACCTTGTGCTGGGCAATGTTCAAGTTGGCCGATGCCGGGCGGGCAACCTCAATGTACTTCGGATTGCTGAGGAATTTATCCGCAAGCTTCTTGATCGGCGGCGGCATTGTCGCGCTGAACAACAGCGTCTGCCGCGTCGCCGGAAGCTTCGAACAGATCGTTTCAATGTCCGGAATGAAACCCATGTCGAGCATCCGGTCGGCTTCGTCGATCACCAGCAGATCGCAGCCAGTGAGCAGAATCTTGCCGCGTTCGAACAGGTCCATCAGCCGGCCTGGGGTGGCAATCAGCACATCGACCCCGTCCTTCAGCGCCTTGACCTGGTCGCCCATCTGCACGCCGCCAATCAGCAGCGCCATCTTGAGATCGTGGTTGACCCCGTACTTAGTGAATTCGTCGGCCACCTGCGCCGCCAGTTCGCGGGTTGGTTCAAGGATCAGGCTGCGCGGCATCAGTGCGCGGCGGCGGCCATGCGAGAGCACGTCGATCATCGGCAGCACGAAGCTGGCGGTCTTGCCGGTGCCGGTCTGGGCCACACCGATGATGTCGCGCATCATCAGCACACTGGGGATCGCCTGCGCCTGGATTGGCGTGGGCGTATCGTAGCCCTTGGCGGTAACCGCCGCGAGCAGTTCGTCTGACAGGCCGAGATCGGCGAATTTCATAGGTTTCTTCAAAGCTAGGGGAACGGGTCCGGCACCGTCCGAAACGGGCGGCACCCAGCAGCCGCGCCCTAAGCGCATTCTGCCGCAGGAGTCAAGAAAACCCGAGGATAACCCCTCGTCAGTCGCTGGCGTCGATCAATTGTCGAAAACCGCTCACCTGGCAATTCGAGCCACTGCGCGATAGCAGTTCGTCGCGGTTCACGCAGACCTGGCCGTCGACATTGCGCTTGACGATGAAGCCGGAATAGAACTCGCGCGCCTCGCAGCCCTTGGAAAGCTTGGCGGTAAACAGGCGATTGTCGCGCAGGATCAGCAGCAACCGCCCGGCATCGAGCGGCTGAACACCCGCGATCGAACCCAGCGGCAGGCACTTGCCGGCCTTGCGCTCGACCATGCGCGGTTCGCTGTCGCTATCGGCCCCGGCAGCGACGAAATTGGCAACGTTCGGCATTGGCGCGGGCCGCGGGTTGATGCGGATCGTAACCCGCTGTTCGATGCTGACCTGTTCGGCGGGCTCGGACACCGGAATCGGCGCGCGCTCCAGCGGCGCCTGCTGGTCCACCGCAATGGCAGCGGGAAACAGCAGGGCCAGCGGGGTCATGAGTTGCGCGACAGGATTCATGACGGTGTAAATAGCCCCAGTCTTTGAACCATCGCTTAACCCGGCTGGCCTGCGTTTGCAAAATGACCGCGCCGGGGCTGGTAACAAGCAGCTGTTGTGCCATAGCCGCAGCAATGTTCGCCCCCGATCCTCTCTTCATCGAAACAGCCGCCGCGCTCCTAGGACGGCGTGGCTGGACGATCGATCCTGACCAGATGGCTCCCTGGCTGACCGACTGGCGCGGACGCTACACCGGCCGCGCCTGCGGCCTCGCATCACCAGCCGATACCGCAGAGGTTGCAGCCATTGTCGCGCTGTGCGCCAGCTACAATGTCCCGATCGTCGCCCAAGGCGGCAACAGCGGGATGTCGGGCGGAGCTACCCCGGACCCGAGCGGCGCTGCGCTGCTCCTATCGCTGCGCCGGCTTAACTGGATTGGCGAAATCGATACCGCCGCCCGGCAGATCATCTGCGGTGCGGGAACGGTGTTGCAGAATCTGCACGAAATGGCCGAACGATCAGGCTTGCGCTTTCCGCTGACGCTGGGCGGCAAGGGTTCGGCAACCGTGGGCGGACTGATTTCGACCAATGCCGGGGGCAGCCAGGTGCTGCGCCACGGATCGATGCGCGCACAAGTGCTTGGCCTCGAAGCCGTCTTGGCGGACGGCAAAGTCTGGTCGGCGCTGACCCCACTGAAGAAAGACAACCGGGGGTTCGACCTCAAACAGTTGTTTATCGGCAGCGAAGGGACGTTGGGGATCGTTACCGCGGCCACGTTGAAGCTCGAACCGGCGATCGCGCAGCGCCGGGTGGCATGGGTCGGGCTTGGCAGCATCGGTGCGGCGCGCGCGCTCTTGCTGAAGGCCCAGGCCGAACTTGGCGAGGCGCTCGAAGGGTTTGAGGTGCTGCCGCAAAACTGCCTCGATGCGGTGCTTGCGGGCAATCCGCGCGCACGCGCGCCGCTTGCCGCGCTTCACGCCTGGCATGCGCTGATCGAGGTAACCAGCCCGGCGGCTGGCGCGGATCTTCAGGGCGATCTTGAAGCAGTGCTTCAACCGGCACTGGAAGACGGAACGATCAGCGATGCAGCAATCGCCGCTTCAGAAAACCAGGCGGAAGCCTTCTGGACTCTGCGCGAATCGATTTCGGGTGCGCTGCGGGCCAAGGGCGCGGCGATGCAGCACGACATCTCGGTACCAGTAGCCCGCATGGCAGACTTCATCGCCTTTGCCATTCCCGAGGTTGAGCGGGCCTGGCCCGGCTGCAGCGCTTTTGCCTTCGGGCACCTGGGCGATGGCAACGTGCATTTCCACGTGACCGCTCCCCCAGGCGCGGTGCGCGGCAAATGGGAGCTGGATCAGGGCAAAGCGGTGAGCCGCTTCGTCCATGACCTTGTCACGCAGTGGCATGGCTCGATTTCGGCCGAGCACGGCATCGGCCAGATGAAACGCGATGAGCTCGCCAGGCTGGCCGATCCGGTTTCGCTGGAGTTGATGCGATGGGTCAAGGATGCACTTGATCCCGCCGACCGGTTCAATCCTGGCAAGCTGCTTGCACCGCGCGAGACGAGCGCCTAAAGGCGCGGGTTCGCGCCGGAATCACCCCGGCTTGATGTGATTTCAAACCCGGAGAGTTACCATGGCCAGCGCGCCGCAAGCCGCCAATCTGCCGATGTTCTACAACGACCTGATGCCGCTTAACAGCCG
>JANXUP010000182.1 GCA_025356175.1 Sphingomonadaceae bacterium
TGGCTGAAGCGGCGGTCAAGGCCGGCGTTAGCACTGTCGTGTTCGATCGCGGCGGGTTCCTGTTCCATGGCCGCGTCAAGGCGCTGGCCGATGCCGCCCGCGAAGGCGGGCTGGAGTTCTGACAATGGCTGACGAAACCAATAACGAAGCAGTGGCTGATAAGCCGATCGCTGCCGAGCATCCGCAAGGTGCCGAACCTGCAGTCGAAGCGCGTGAACCGCGCGGCGGCGGCGGCGGCGGCAATCGCGGTGGCGGCAACAGCGGCGGCGGCAATCGCGGTCGTGGCGGCCCGGGTGGCGGCAATGACCGTAACCGTGGTGGACGCGGCGGCAACGACCGTGGCGGCCGCGGCGGTAACGATGACGGCGGTGAAGAACTGATCGAGAAGCTGGTTCACATCAACCGCGTCTCGAAGACGGTCAAGGGCGGCAAACGCTTCGGCTTTGCCGCACTGGTCGTGGTCGGTGACGGCAAGGGCCGCGCCGGGTTTGGCAAGGGCAAGGCTCGCGAAGTTCCTGAAGCGATCACCAAGGCAACTGCCGCTGCCAAGCGCGCAATGGTCCGCGTGCCGCTCAAAGAAGGCCGCACCCTGCATCACGACGGCAAGGGCCGGTTCGGTGCCGGCAAGGTGAACCTGCGCACGGCTCCGGCCGGGACCGGGATTATCGCTGGTGGCCCGATGCGCGCCGTGTTCGAAAGCCTGGGCGTGGCTGACGTAGTGACCAAGTCGGTCGGTTCGTCCAACCCTTACAACATGATTCGCGCCACGTTCGATGCCCTGACCGAGCAGACTTCGCCGAAGTCGGTGGCACAGCGCCGGGGCAAGAAGGTCGCCGACCTGCTGGGTCGCGGCGGCGCAAGCGTGGCGGAGGCCGAGGCCGCCGCTGACGCGATTACGGAGTAAGATCATGGCGAAAGAAGCCAAGAAGACCATTCGCATCAAGCAGATCGGTTCGCCGATCCGCCGTCCGGCCAGCCAGAAGGCGATCCTGATCGGCCTTGGTCTCGGCAAGATGAACCGCGTGGTCGAATTGCAGGATACTGCCGAAGTGCGCGGCGCGATTGCCAAGCTGCCGCACATGGTGGCCGTGGTCGACTGACCATCCATTGCAGCCCGGCGTGGTCCGGGCTGTTCATTACAGCGCGACTAAAAGCGAAAGCGAGTGCAACATGAAACTTACCGATATTCGTGACAACCAGGGTGCCCGCAAGTCCCGCATGCGCGTCGGACGCGGCATCGGCTCGGGCAAGGGCAAGACTGCCGGGCGCGGCCAGAAGGGTGCCAAGGCACGTTCGGGCGTCAGCATAAACGGCTTCGAAGGCGGCCAGATGCCGCTCCACATGCGCATCCCTAAGCGCGGCTTCAACAACAAGTTCGCCAAGGACTTCGCCGAAGTAAACCTCGGCCTGATCCAGAAGGCGCTCGACGCCGGCAAACTCGACGCTAAGGCTGTGATCGATCACGCAGCGCTCAAGGCTGCTGGTCTCGCCCGCGGCGGCAAGGACGGTGTGCGCCTGCTTGGCAAGGGTGAACTGACCGCCAAGGTCAAGTTCCTGGTCGATGGTGTTTCGGCCGGGGCCAAGGCTGCGGTTGAAAAGGTCGGCGGCTCGGTCGATCTGCCCGAGGCAGTTGCAAGTGAGCACGAAAAGAAGACCGCGCGCCGCGAAGTCAACAAGACTGCCAAGGCCGCCAAGACCGCTAAGTAACGCGTTTGCGTGCATTCCCGTCCTGGCGAAAGCCGGGGCGGGGAATGTGCGTTTGGGGGGTTCGACTTCGCCGCTTCGTCCCTATATGGGGGCACAGGAGCGGTCCGGGGCGGACCGACAGCAAGGCATTTCATCCCGATGGCATCACGCGCGGACAACATCGCGAGCAATCTCAGTCTCGCCAATTTCTCCAAGGCGACCGAGCTGAAGAAGCGGATCTGGTTCACCATCGGTGCGCTGATCGTCTTCCGTTTCCTGAGCTTTGTGCCGTTGCCCGGTATCGACCCGCTGAAGCTGCGCGCGTTCATGGAGAAGAGCTCGGGCGGGATCCTCGATTTCTTCAATATGTTTTCGGGCGGGGCGCTGGCCAATTACAGCCTCATCTCGCTCGGCGTGATGCCCTACATTACCGCTTCGATCGTGGTGCAACTTGCCTCGTCGCTGCATCCCTCGCTCGCCAGCCTGAAGAAGGAAGGCGAAAGCGGACGCCGCAAGCTCAACCAGTACAGCCGCTATGGCGCAGTCCTGCTCAGCCTGCTGCAGGGTTATGCCGCGCTGCGTAACGCCGACGTCCAGGGCTTTGCGATCGATCCCGGCCTGCTGTTCTACGGCGCCGGCCTGATCTCGCTGGTCGGCGGAACGATGTTCCTGCTGTGGCTGGGCGAACAGATCACCAGCCGCGGGATCGGCAACGGCACTTCGCTGATTATCATGGCCGGCATTGTGGCGCAGATGCCGGTGTTTTTCTCCAACATGTTCAGCCAGTACAGCACCGGCGGCATCGGCGGCATTACCGTGGCCATCATGATCGGCATGGTCATCGCCATGATCCTGTTCATCTGCTTTATGGAACGCGCCACCCGGCGGCTGCTGATCCAGTATCCCAAGCGCGCCAGCCAGAACGGGATGATGCAGGCCGATCGCAGCCACTTGCCGCTGAAGATCAACACCGCGGGCGTTATTCCGCCGATCTTCGCCAGTTCGCTGTTGCTGCTCCCGCTGACCATCAGCCAGTTCGCCAGCAGTTCGATGACCACGGACTCCACGCTTGGCTCGTTCATCATCGGGCTCAACCAGTACCTAGGCCACGGCAAGCCGGTGTACATGATCCTCTACGCCGCGCTGATTGTGTTCTTCTGCTTCTTCTACACCGCAGTGGTGTTCAACCCGGAAGAAACTTCCGAGAACCTAAAGCGCAACGGCGGCTTCATTCCCGGCATCCGTCCGGGCAAGAACACCGCGACCTATCTCGACTACGTGCTGACCCGCATCACCGTGATCGGCGCCGCCTACATCACCATCGTCTGCGTCATTCCCGAAGTAGTGATGGAACAGACCGGGCTGCGCTTCTTCTTCGCTGGCGGCACCAGCTGGCTGATCGTGGTCAACGTGACGGTCGATACGATCACGCAGATCCAGTCGCACTTGCTGGCGCACCAGTATGGTGATCTGATCAAGAAGGCCAAGCTCAAGGGCCGCATGCGCTAAGCGCAATCTCGGGGGACGGTACGTGGACATCATCCTGCTTGGACCGCCAGGAGCTGGCAAGGGCACCCAGGCGCAGCGACTTGTCGCTGCGCACGGCATGAAGCAGCTTTCAACGGGCGACATGCTGCGCGCCGCAGTCAAGGCCGCAACGCCGGTTGGACTTGCGGCCAAAGCGGTGATGGACCGGGGTGAACTGGTTTCGGACGAGATCGTTTCCGCGCTCATCGGTGAAGAACTCGATGCGCTGGCACCGGGTCAAGGCGCAATCTTCGACGGCTACCCGCGCACTGCGGCGCAAGCCGAAGCGCTCGACGTTATCCTGGCCGATCGTCAGCGCAAACTTGCCCATGTGATCGAACTCGAAGTGAACGAGGACGCGCTGGTTGAGCGCATTTGCGGGCGCTATACCTGTGCCAATTGCGGCAAGGGTTATCACGACAAGTTCGAGCAACCCAAAGTGCCCGGTACCTGCGACAGATGCGGCAGCCACGAATTCAAGCGCCGTCCCGACGACAACGAAGACACCGTGCGGACCCGTATGGCGGAATACCGCGCCAAGACCGCGCCGATCCTGCCGATCTACGAAGCGCGCGGGATTGTCGCCCGGGTCGATGGTATGGCTGACATCGAACATGTGACAGCGGCGATCGAAGCGATTATTGCTTCCTGACTGACCGGGTCACTCACACCCGGCAAGCCATTCCGGGGGAACCAATGATCCGCATAACTGCCGTGTTCGCCGCGCTGCTGATAGCTGCGTCAGCGGTGCCTGCCCAGGCCGAGGTCGTGGCCCAGTCCGACGCCGGTTTTGTCATCAAGCAATCGGTCGAGGTTTCAGCCGACCAGCAGGCTGTCTGGAAAGCACTGATTGCACCGGCAAAGTGGTGGTCGAGCGAACACACCTGGTCGCATGATGCCGCCAACCTTTATCTCGATGCGCAGGCCACCGGCTGCTTCTGCGAGAAACTGCCCAGGCCCGCTGATGCTCCCGCCGACCAGCGTATCGGCAGCGCCGAACACATGCATGTGATCTTTGCCGATCCGCAGCGCGGCCTGCTGCGCATGTCGGGTGCGCTGGGTCCGTTGCAGGGTGAAGCACTGAATGGCACGCTGACGATCGAATTGAAGAAGACCGAAACCGGCACGCGGATCGAACTGGAATATGTTGTCGGCGGCTACATGCGGATGAAGACCGAAGAGATTGCGCCCGCCGTGGACGGGGTTCTTGGCCAGCAGCTCGCCGGGCTTGCCAAGCTGTTCGAAGTCGCCGCGCCGGCAGCTTCAGCCACGCCAGGCTGAGCGCTTAATGCGGCGGGCAGCCTTTGACATTTGGGCGGGGAAGGGTAGTCTTGCCCCGCTAGTGCGGCGTGCCAGGATCGATCGGCAGCACCTGTTTGGCTCGCGCTTGGCGAAGCGTTGACATGGTCCGCGAATCGCCCTAAGCGCGCCGCTCAACCGAATTACGGGGTAAGTCCGGAAGGCGTAGGCCGTAGCGCTCGTCAGCCGGGCTTTTTGCCGTTTTTCGCGGGTTGAGGCGTTGAGATAGGGTTTACGGCTTGCCGTATTCGCCTGTGGAGCATGGAGAATTAAGTGGCTCGTATTGCCGGGGTAAACATCCCCACCAACAAGCGCGTTATCATTGCGCTCACCTACATTCACGGCATTGGCCCGTTCAAGGCCCGCCAGATTACCGAAAAGCTGGGGATCGATACCGCCAAGCGCGTTTCGGACCTGTCCGATCAGGAAGTGCTGCACATCCGTGAAGCGATCGATGCGGACCACATGGTTGAGGGCGATCTGCGCCGCGACACCGCAATGAACATCAAGCGCCTGATGGATCTGGCCTGCTATCGCGGGCTGCGTCATCGCAAGGGGCTGCCGGTTCGCGGTCAGCGCACGCACACCAACGCCCGTACCCGCAAGGGCAAGGCCAAGCCGATCGCCGGCAAGAAGAAGTAATCTTCGCCGCTAAAGGACGGGCAGGCCCAGGTGCCGCCCGGCTTCTCCAGGATTTAGGACAGGATAGATACCATGGCACGCGAACCCCAGCGCATTAAAAAGCGGGAGCGGAAGAATATCTCCAGCGGCATCGCACATGTGAATGCCAGCTTCAACAATACCATGATCACCATCACCGATGCGCAGGGCAATGCGATCAGCTGGTCCAGTGCCGGGACGATGGGGTTCAAGGGCAGCCGCAAGTCGACGCCGTATGCGGCCCAGGTTGCAGCTGACGATGCCGGCAAGAAAGCCGCTGAACACGGCGTGCGGACGCTCGAAGTCGAAGTGAAGGGCCCGGGTTCGGGCCGCGAAAGCGCGCTGCGGGCACTCGCCGCGGTCGGCTTCACGATCACTTCGATCCGCGACGTCACCCCGATCCCGCACAACGGGGTCCGGCCATCAAAGCGCCGCCGCGTCTGATCACCCGTTCGCGGCGGATTAGCCCGCCGCAATTCGGATCGGCCGCCGGTTTTTGTAAACAGAAACCACGGCCGTTCCCGCCAGAACAAACCCCAAGGGGAAGTCCATGACCGTCAATATCAAAAACTGGCAGGAACTTAAGAAGCCCAACACGCTCGAAGTGAAGGCCGGCAACGATGCCAAGCGCCGCGCCACTTTCGTCGCCGAGCC
>JANXUP010000060.1 GCA_025356175.1 Sphingomonadaceae bacterium
GACTGTTTGGTGCGGTCGAGAAGACTCGAACTTCCACGGGCTTTCGCCCACAACGACCTCAACGTTGCGCGTCTACCAGTTCCGCCACGACCGCTAAATCATCGGGGGCCGCCAGTGCAAATTGGGGCTGCCCGAGGGGGGTAGGTGCGCGCCATTAGCAAAGCGATGCGGGCGGGGCAAGCGGGGAAACAGACGCAAGTTTTCATAGGCTGAATGTGCCGATCGGGGACATCGCGCCGCGCGCGGTTGCGGCAAAGGTAAATAGCGCGTTCACCATGATCCATGAACGCCGCGATCGTGCTTCTGGCTAGTCAGGCTTTCACCGTGGCTGCGCCTGCAAGCGGCGGTCAGGCGCACGTCGGGGCGTCGAAGACCGCGTTACGACCCAGTTCGAGTGATCAGGTCCCTGGTTTCCAGCCGTACTCGGCGCGCACTGCGGCCTTGGGGACCGATACCAGCGCCTCGTTGATCGAAACGCTTTCGCCGGGGGCGAGCACCCGCTTGGGCGAATGCAGTTCGGCGGTAAACACGATTCGCCCGCGCGCATCTTTCAGCACCGCGAGGATCGTCGGCACGCTGCGCGCGGCCTGCGAGACGTTTGACACTGTGCCGTTCGCCTCGAAAAACCAGGTCTGATCGGACAGCGGACGCTGTCCTTGCATCTTGGCAGGAAAATCGAGCGTCAGCCCTGGCTGATCTTCGGCGAACAGCGGATGCGCAAACGGCATCCAGCTGGGCAGGCCGAACCAGGCGGTGGCCGCAACCGCGCCCAGTGCGACGACGGCGAACAACGCCGCCGCGAGGGTCCACATCCGCGCCGGGTTGCGGCGCGGGCGGAACAGTGGTTCGTGGGCAAAGCGGGAATAGCCTTCGTCGAGTTCCTGCTCGCTGGCCAAAATCGGTGCTGCGCTGGGCGGCGGCGGCGGAATCTCGTCGTCGGCAAAGCTGATCGGCGGCGCGGGAGTTTCGGCTTCCGGTTCGGACTCATCGACGGCTGGGGTATCGCTGATCTGTGCCGGGTGCGGATCGTCCCAATCGGCAGCAGCAACTGGCGGCTCGGTGGTTTCCGGGGAGGTCTCCTCCGCTGGAGCGGCATGAAGTTCCGGTTCGGGTGCAGGTACCGGAGCGGTATCAGGTTCCGGCACAGCACTCGGAGCGGGGGCCGGTTCATCGGCGATCGGCGGCGGATGCGCAGGTTCGGTCGGCAAACTTGGCACCGGGCCGTCCTGAAACCAGCTGTGCCGGCACTTGGCGCAGCGCACTGTTCGCCCGTCAACGCCGATCGCGCTGTCGGGTACGACGTAGCGCGTGGCGCAGGCAGGGCAGGCGATAATCATGATGCCCGCATGTTAAGCATCATCGCCGAGCGAACAGCAAGGCTTGGCGCGGTGGGTAGTGGCGGCAATCCCCTTTTTTCCACATAGATTGACCGCTATAGCGCGTTAGCGGAGCGACAGGGCTTGCGCCGCGCCCTCGAACCGGACCATTCCAGACCACGATGAGCAGCGCCGCGCCCCGGGAAATCGTCCAGTTCGACAACGTCGGGTTGCGCTACGGCACTGACCGTGAGGTGCTGAGTGACGTCTCGTTCACGCTCTATCCCGGCAGCTTCTATTTTCTGACCGGGGCGAGCGGCGCGGGCAAGACCTCGCTGCTCAAGCTGCTCTACCTGGCACAGCGCCCCTCGCGCGGGATGATCCGCATGTTCGGGACCGATGCAATTACCCTGCCGCGCGACCGGCTGCCGGGGTTCCGCCGCCGGTTCGGGGTGGTCTTCCAGGACTTCCGCCTGGTCTCGCACCTCTCGGCGTTTGACAATGTCGCGCTGCCGCTGCGCGTCTCCGGGGTGGCCGAGCGCGATCTGGTCAAGCCGGTGGCCGACATGCTCGAGTGGGTCGGGCTGACCGAACGGATGCACGCCCAGCCGGCGCAGCTTTCGGGCGGCGAACAGCAGCGCGTTGCCATCGCGCGCGCTGTCATCCACCGCCCCGAAATGCTCATCGCCGATGAACCGACCGGCAACGTCGATCCCGACATGGCGATCAAGCTACTGCGCCTGTTTGAGGCGCTAAATCGGCTTGGGACGACCGTCGTCGTGGCCACGCACGACGTCCACCTGCTCAAGAAAGTGCCCGATTCGCTGATTATGCGGCTCGACAAGGGGCGGCTTTCGGACCCAACTGGGGCGCTGCGCTATCCGCCACGCCTGCGGACCAGTGCTCCGCCAAGCGCGATGCCGGACTGACCGCAATGGCCTTTTCCTTCTCACTGCCATGGCGCCGCGGGACGAACGCCGAGCTGCTGCCCGAAGGGCGACTGTCCGGGCCGATGCCGTGGGTGATCGCGATCATGGTCGCGCTGACGGTGATCGCGGCAGCGGCGGGGCTCGCCTTCAGCAATACTGCGCGCAGTGCATCGGACGATCTGGCTGGCGGAGTTACCGTGCAGATCGTCGATGCCAACCCGGCGAGCCGCGACGCGCAAGCGCAGGCCGTGGTCAAAGCATTGCGGGCGACGCCCGGCGTGGTCGAGGCATCGGTGGTTTCGCAGGACGAGGTCAACCGATTGATCGAGCCGTGGCTGGGCACTGCGGTGGGCGGCGATAGCGGGATTCCGGTGCCCGCGCTGGTCGACGCCAAGCTGCGCGATGCGGTGACCGGCGAGACGCTCGGCGGCCTCAGGCGGGCGCTTCACGCCGTTGCCCCGGCGGCGCGGGTCGATGCGCAGTCCAGCTGGCTGAAGCCGGTGTTCGGGGCGATCGATACGCTGCGCTGGCTTTCGCTGGCGCTGGTCGCGCTGCTGGGCGTGGCCCTCGCTGCGGCGGTACTGCTGGCGGTACGCAACGCGCTGGGCAGCAACCGCGATACGATCGAGATTGTCCACCTGCTCGGTGGGACTGACGCGCAGATCGCACGGATTTTCCAGCGCGCAATCGGCTATGATGCTGGGCTGGGCGGGATCGTCGGGCTGGCCTTGGGGCTGGTAGTGGTGCTGTTATTGGGCCAGCAGTTCGCCGCGCTGGGCGCCGGGCTGGTTAATTCAGGCGCGCTCGAATGGAGCGATTGGCTGCTGCTGGTCCTGATCCCCGTCCTTGGCGTGGTGCTGGCGATGGTCACTGCGCGTCAGACAGTGATGCGCGCCTTGCGCAAGATGCTGTAAGGGCGAGCAATGCTGCGGCGTATCATAGCGTTTGTCCTGCTGGCCTGGTTGCTCGGCTTTATCGCCTTCTGCCTGCTGCTGGCGCAGCCGGCCGGTCCGGTGAAGACCGATGCGGTGGTGGTGCTGACGGGCGGAGCGGGCCGGGTCGATCGCGGGCTTGAAGCGCTGCGCAAAGGCTGGGCGCCCGAGCTGCTGGTCTCGGGCGTGGGGCGCGAGGTCAAGCCGCCTGAGTTCGCCGCGCAGTTCAAGGTCAGCCCGGAACAGATGGCCTGCTGCGTATCGCTGGGCTTTGCCGCGACCGATACGGAGACCAATGGCCGCGAAACGGCGATCTGGATGCGTGAACGCAAAGTCACACGGATTCGCCTTGTCACCAGTGACTGGCACATGCGCCGCGCGGTGTTCGAGTTGCGCCATGCAATGCCGGGCGGGGTAACGATCGTGGAGGACGCAGTTCCGACCCATCCCGGCATGCGCACACTGTTCCTTGAATACCACAAGCTGCTCGCGCGTTGGCTTACCCAGGCGGTAACCGGCTGAGATGGTTAGCGACCGCGCTCCCACGATCGCCGAGGTCCTGCGCAGCCTGGTGTTCTACGTGGTGTTCTATGGCGGCAGCGTGTTCGTCGTGCTGGCCTGCGTGTTTACGCTGTTTCTCACGTCGCGTGAGACGTTTCGTCGCACGGTTGACAGCTGGTCGCTGTTTCATCGTTGGTGCCTGCGCCATTTGCTGGGCATCACGATCCGCGTCGAGGGCGCAATGCCGCCGGGTCCGGTGTTCGTGGCGATGAAGCACGAAAGCTTTTTCGAGGCGATCGATCTGCCGCAGGTGCTCGACTATCCAGGCGTCTTCACCAAGGCCGAACTGATGCGCATTCCCGGCTGGGGCCTTGCAGGGGATCGCTACGGCCTGATCACGGTTGAACGCGAGCAGGGCGCGAAGACGCTGCGGCACATGATGCAGGCGGCCAAACTGATCAGCGGGCAGGGCCGTCCGCTGGCGATATTCCCCGAAGGATCGCGCGTGCCCTGCGGCACCCGGCCCGAACTCAAGTCGGGCTTTGCCGGCATCTACAAGCTGCTCAGCCTGCCGGTGGTGCCGATCGCGGTAAATTCGGGCTTGCTCTATCACCGGCTGTGGAAGCGCGCGGGGGTGATTACTTACCGGATTTTTCCCGCGGTCCCGCCGGGCTTGCCGCGGCCTGAGGCGGAAGCGTTAGTCCATGTCGCGATTAACGCCTACAACGACTGATGACCAAACCTGAACGCCGCAACCCGCTTGAAGTTCTGGGCCCTGGCCTGGTCACCGGCGCGGCGGACGACGATCCCTCGGGCATCGGTACCTACAGCCAGGTCGGCGCGCAGTTCGGCTATGGCATGGCCTGGACGATGTTCTTTGGCTTTCCGCTGCTCGCCTCGATCCAGGCGATCTGCGCGCGGATCGGCGCGACGACTGGCAAGGGCATCGCCCAGAACCTGCGCCAGCACTACCCGCCTGCCTTGCTGCGCGCGGTGGTGGTGCTGCTGCTCATCGCCAATGTGATCAACCTTGGTGCAGACCTCGGTGCGATGGGCGCGGTAGTGGCTCTGATCATACCTGGACCGGTGCTGCTGTTCACTGCTTTGTTCGGGCTCGCCAGCGTCGTTCTGGAAGTATGGCTGAGCTACGCGCGCTATGCCTCGATCCTGAAATGGTCGACGCTGTCGCTGTTCTCCTATGTCGCCGTGGTGTTCGTGTCGCACGTGCCGTGGGCTGAGGCGATCCGCAGTACGCTCATTCCGAGTTTCAATTTCGACAAGGACCACGCGATGGCACTGGTCGCGATCTTCGGGACGACGATCAGCCCCTACCTGTTCTTCTGGCAAGCCGGGCAGGAGGTCGAGGAGCAGCGCCGCCGCCATGTGAAGTCGCTGATGGTCACACCGACGACGGCCGGGCATGAGCTAAAACGGATTCGTACCGATACTTTGGTCGGGATGGGCTTTTCGCACATCACCGCACTGTTCATCATCATTGCTACCGCCGCGACACTGCACGCCCACGGGATTACAAGCGTGACCAGCGCAGCGCAGGCAGCCGAGGCCTTGCGCCCAATCGCTGGCCAGTTCGCCTTCGCGCTGTTCGCAGTGGGGATCATCGGCACCGGGCTGCTCGCAGTGCCGGTACTCGCTGGCAGTGCGGCCTATGCCGTGAGCGAGACCTTCGACTGGACCGAAGGATTGGACCGCCGGCCGCGCGAGGCCAAGGCTTTCTACGCGGTGATCGCAATGGCGACACTTGGCGGGGTGGCGCTCAATTTCATCGGAATCGATCCGATGACTGCACTGTACTGGGCCGCAGTGGTCAACGGATTGCTCGCCCCGCCCTTGATGGTCGTAACGATGCTGATCGCTCGGAATCCGGCGGTGATGGGCGACCTCGTCATGGGCCGCGGTCTTGAATTCGGCGGCTGGCTGGCGACCGCGGTGATGTGGGTGGTCGCCGGGACGTTCCTGCTGAGCTAGGTGCGCGTCACCCGCACTTGCTGGTTGACCATCTGCGCAATCCCGAAGCTCGACAGGAACGAACTGTCCGCTGCGTCGCGGCCCACGCCGATCCGGGCGATCTCGTCGGGCCGGGCCATCCCGGTCGCGTCGACCAGGTGCCACGCTCCGGCGAGGTAGACCTCGGCCACGGCATGGAAATCGGGTGGCTGGACATCGGGCGCATAGACGCTGGCATAGCGCGCGGGCACCGCCGCAGCGCGGGCCATGCTGACCAGCACATGCGCGTAATCGCGGCACACGCCCTGACGGATCAGAAAGCTATCGGCCGCCGAGGTCGAGGCGTTGCTTGCGCCTGGGGTGTACGTGAAGTTCTCGGCGATCCAGTCGCGCATTGCGGCGATGCACGCGCCGCCGCGCAAGGATCCGAACTCGGTCTGCACGAAGGTTCCGAACAGGTCGGACGGGCAGAACCGCGATGGCATCAGGTAATCGATCACCTCGCCGGGCAGCAGGTGCGGCTCAGTTGGCGGGAGCGAAGCAATGTCGGCAACGGGCCGGTCGATCTCGACCACCGCATGATAGTCGATCCTGAGCTCGCCAGTGCCGACACGCAGCCAGATCCGCTCGCCGATCTCGTCATGTCCGGGCATCCGCGCGAAATGTTCGACCGGGCTGATCCCGATCCCGTGCTCGATTACCCGCTGATCAGGGACCAGTGCGGCTTCGATCTGGAGCAAAAGGTCGGTCGGCTCGGTGTAATCGTAAGCGAGCCAGGTTTCGATATTGAGGGCCATGCTGCTCTAACCAGCGAGCGCGCGGCGGGTTGCCGGAATTGTCATGAATTGCCGTGATCGCTGCGGCCGAAGTCAGGGCGGTTGTCGTCTTGGCCTTCCTCGATGATCGAGCGGCGGATGTCGCGGGTGCGCGCGAAGTGTTCGAACAATTGCTCCCCATCACCCACCCGGATCGCCCGCTGCAGCACAGTGAGGTCCTCGGTGAAGCGCTGAAGCATGGCCAGCACCGCGTCCTTGTTGGTCAGGAACACATCGCGCCACATCGTCGGATCGGAGGCAGCAATGCGGGTGAAATCGCGAAAACCGCCGGCCGAATACTTGATAACTTCGCCTTGGGTGACCCCTTCAAGGTCCGAGGCGGTACCGACGATCGTATAGGCGATGAGGTGCGGCAGGTGGCTGGTCACCGCCAGCACCATGTCGTGATGCGAGGCGCTCATCGCCTCGACCCGCGCGCCGAGGCCTTCCCAGAACACAGCCAATGCGGCGATCTGGTCGGGATCGGCACCTTCTGGCGGGGTGATGATGCACCAGCGCTGCTGGAACAGGCTGGCAAAACCCGCATCCGGGCCCGAGCGTTCGGTCCCGGCCACCGGATGCGCGGGGATGACTGCCACGCCGGGAAGCGCTGCGGTGAGTGCAGCAGCGACGCCTTCCTTGCTCGAACCAACGTCGCTGACCACCGCTCCGGCGGGGAGCGCACCTGCAAATTCGGCCGCCGCTTCGCCCATCGCGCCGACTGGGACGCAAAGGATCACCAGCTGGGCATCGCGTACCGCATCGGCAGCGGTCGGGCAGACTTCGCCGACCAGACCGCGTTCGGCGGCGCGTTCACGGGTCTGCGGATCGGCATCGTATCCAGTGGTGCGCACACCGGGCAGGTGCGCCTTGACCGCGAGGCCAATCGACCCGCCGAGCAGGCCAAGCCCGATGATCGCGACACGTTCGAAGGTCACTTTGCTGCTTCCGCCGCGCGGCGCAGGATCGCGGCGAGGGCATCCATCTCCTCGGCCGTACCGATGGTGATGCGCACCGCATTGGCGATCCCCGGGAACCAGCGGGTCATGTATCCTTCCGCGGCCAGAGCACGGTAAGCCGCTGCGCCGCTCAGCGCGCCTTCGAACACCACCAGCACAAAATTGGCCTCGCTTGGCACCATTCGCAGACCGTGATTGCCCAGCGCGGCGATCGCTTCGGCCAAGCTCGCGCGGACCTCAGCATTGTGGCGGCGCGAATGCTCGACGAATTGTTGATCGGCGAGCGCGGCCAACGCGGCGGACTGAGCTGTGTTGGCAACGTTGAACGCGCCGCGCAGACGGTTAAGGATGTCGATCACTTCCAGCGAGCCAGTGCCCCAGCCGACGCGCTCGCCCGCGAGACCATAGGCCTTGGAGAAGGTCCTGGTGACCAGCACATTGGCCTCGCTCGTCGCCAGTTCCATCGCGCCGTCGTCGTCCTCGGGAGCGACATATTCGGCATAGGCGAGGTCGAGCACCAGCAGCACGTCACTCGGCAGGCCTGCGTGCAGCCGGGCAATCTCGGCGCGCGGCAGATAGGTGCCGGTCGGGTTGTTGGGGTTGGCCACCAGCACGACGCGAGTGCGCTCGGTTGCCCGTGCGAGCAGCGCGTCGACATCGTTGGCATAGTCCTTGGCCGGCGCTTCGACCGGAACGGCCCCGGCGCGGCGCGCGACGATGTCATAGAGCGAGAAGGCATATTGCGAGAAGAGCACCTCGTCGCCCGGTCCGGCATAACCACTCGCCGCCAGGTACAGGAGCTCGCCCGAGCCTGCGCCCATGATGATCTGCGCTGGATCGATCCCATAGAACGCGCCAATCGCGGAGCGCAGATGCGTGCTGTCGCCATCGGGATAGCGCGAGGGATGCTGCGCCAGGCCGATGGCTTCCAGCGCGAGCGGGCTGCACCCCAGCGGGTTTTCGTTCGCCGAAAGCTTGACCACCATACGCCCGTCATCGCCAGCAGCCTTGCCAGGAACATAGGCGTGGATCCCTGCAATCCAGGGCTTGGGAACGGGAGCGCGAGTCATGACGCGCTGCCATTAGCAGGACATGCGACAATTGACAGGGGGCACCCGCTCGCCCAATCGCTGGGGCTATGTCCGGGGCTGATCTCAACATCGTCAACGATACGCTGGTGCTGCCGGTGCCGCTGCCGCTCGACGGCGGGCAGGCTCTGGCCGGGGTCGAAGTCGCTTACCAGACTTGCGGAACGCTCAACGCCGACAAGTCCAACGCCGTGCTGCTGTTTCACGCGCTGACGATGGATCAGCACGTCGTCGGCACTCACCCCAAGACGGGCAAGCCCGGCTGGTGGGCCAAGTCGGTCGGCCCGGGCAAGGTGATCGATACCGGCCGTTATTTCGTTATCTGCGCCAATGTGCTGGGCGGCTGCATGGGTTCGACAGGTCCGGCCAGCCTCGCGCCCGATGGCAGACCTTATGCCATGCGTTTCCCGGTCATTACCATTCGCGACATGGTCCGCGCGCAGGTCGCCTTGCTCGATGCCTTGGGGATCGGCCGTGTCCACGCGGTGATCGGCGGATCGATGGGCGGGATGCAGGCATTGAGCTTTGCCGCCAACTGGCCTGAGCGCACCCGCGCTGCCTTGGTCATCGCCAGCACCGCGCGCCATTCGGCGCAGAACATCGCTTTTCACGAGGTCGGGCGTCAGGCCATCATGGCCGATCCCAAGTGGAAGGGCGGCGACTATGGCGGCAAGGGACCGGAGAACGGCCTCGCGGTGGCGCGGATGGCGGCGCATATCACCTACCTCTCCGAAGAGGGGATGCACGAGAAATTCGGGCGCAAGCTGCAGGACCGCTCCGAAAAGACCTTTGGCTTCGATGCCGATTTCCAGGTCGAAAGCTATCTGCGCCATCAGGGCCTGAGCTTCACCGACCGGTTCGACGCCAATTCGTACCTCTACATCACCCGCGCGATGGACTATTTCGACCTCGCCGAAGAGCATGGCGGACGGCTGGCCGATGCCTTCGCCGGGACCTCGGTGCGGTACTGCCTGGTCAGCTTCGACACCGACTGGCTCTATCCCACAAGCGAAAGCCGCGGCATTGCCCACGCGCTCAACGCAGCGGGCGCGGCGGTGAGTTTTGTCGAGCTTTCAGCGCCGTTCGGACATGACAGCTTCTTGCTTGATGTGCCCGCACAGGACAGGGTTATTGCTGGGTTCCTCGGATGAGTGCCGCACTGCGCCCCGATCTGGCAACAATTGCCGCCAATGTCGCGCCGGGCGCGCGGGTGCTTGATGTCGGCTGCGGCGATGGCACGCTGATGACGGTGCTGCGCGATAGCCGTCAGGTCGACGCGCGGGGTCTT
Organism: Sphingomonadaceae bacterium; assembly: GCA_025356175.1. GTDB lineage: Bacteria > Pseudomonadota > Alphaproteobacteria > Sphingomonadales > Sphingomonadaceae > Novosphingobium. Next base: position 9,794 of record JANXUP010000060.1, read on the forward strand.
GAGCTTGATCAGCACAACGTGGCCGAATGTGTGGCGCGCGGCCTTTCCGTGATCCAGGGCGATGCAGACAGCGACCTCGCCTACTACACTGACGGTGGGTTCGATTACGCGATCCTCAGCCAGACGCTGCAGACCACGAAGCGGCCAGACCTTGTGCTGGACGAACTGCTGCGCGTCGGGCTCAAGGCGTTCGTCTCGTTTCCCAACTTCGCCCACTGGAAGGTGCGCGCGAACCTGCTCTGGAACGGTCGGATGCCGGTCACCCGCCTGCTGCCGATCGCGTGGTACGAAACCCCCAATATCCACCACGTGACCGTGCGCGATTTCCGAGAGCTGGTGGCCGAGAAGGGCTACCGTGTCGAAAGCGAATGGTTCCTGTCAGGCGACCGCCAGATCAGCCCTGCTGCTGCCGCGTGGCGCGCGGAGCACGCGGTATTCCTGCTGTCACGCTGACGCATCGTTCACTTGCAGCACACTGTCATTGCGGGCGAGGGCCCAAAGGCTGAGACCAGCATTTTGTGCACGTTCTACCGCCAGCGAGGTGGGGAGCGAGACGCAGACTAGTGTGGTCGCCCCGGCGCGCACCGCTTTCTCAACGATTTCGTAGCTGCACCGCGCAGTCGAAAGCACGAAGCCTTGGCCGAGTAATCGGCCCGCCATGGCCATCGCCCCGACCAGCTTGTCGACCGCATTATGCCTTCCGACATCTTCGCGCAGAAATTCGATTGCGCCGTCGCTCCCGGCAAAGGCAGCGGCATGCGCGGCAGCGGTCTGGCGGCCCAACGTTTGCAACGGGCGTAAGGCTGCTAGCGCCGCGAAAATCGCCGCAGGGGCGATCGCCCGATGCGGCGCGACCGGGGGCAGGGGCCGCGCAACCTCGGCCAGGTTTTCGATCCCGCACAGGCCGCAGCTCGATTCGGCGACGCGGGCGCGGACCCGTTCGGTCAGCTTGTTAACCCCGAGCCCGGCAAGCTGAGCGCGCACCACCCAGCCGTGTTCGACTTCGGCGATTGCAACGTCGGCAATATCGGTGGGCGCGGCGGCCAAGCCTTCGCTCAAAGCGAAGCCAGTCGCGAAATCTTCAAGGTCCGCCGGCGTTGCCATCATTACAGCATAGGCCAGGCCGTTGAATTCAAGCGCCACCGGTGCCTCGGGCACCCAATCGCGCGTTACCGCGCGACGGGTGCCGTCTGGCTTGACCTCAATGGTCTGCGTCACATCCGCTTGAGTGCGCAGAGCTTGTTGCCGTCAGGATCGCGCAAATAGGCGAGGTACAGATCGCCCATTCCGCCCGAACGCACGCCCGGCGGGTCTTCGATCGCCTTGCCACCAGCGGCGAGGCCGGCCGCATGCCAGGCATCTGCCTGTTCAGGATTGTCCATCGCAAAGCCGATGGTGCAGCCGTTACCGGCCGTTGCCGCCTCGCCGTCGATCGGCGGAGTAACGAGGAAAATCCCGTTGTTGTGCATGTAAATCAGGCGGCCCTTGTCATCCTGAATGCCTGCCTTGCCGCCCATGGCTTCGAAAGTGGCATCATAGAACTTTTTGGACCTGGCGACGTCGTTCGTGCCGACCATATTGTGGCTGTACATCGGGGGCTCTCTCCTGCCTGTTTGGTTTCGATTCGCCACTTGTAAGCCGGTTGGCAGGGTGGTCAATTGCGCGCGACAGTTGCGGTTCATTTGCACGGCGTTAGAACCTCGGCATGACCAAACTCGCAGCACTTCTGTTTGCCGCCGCGCTCGGCTCTGCCGCCGCCGTTTCTGCTGCTCCGGCTGCGCCCAAACTTCCCGCGCTGGAGGACCAGGTCCACTGCGCCCTGGTGTTCGGCGAGGTGACCCGGCAGCAGAATAACGGCACGGCCCGGGCGGACCGGTTTCCCGCCATGACCAAGTCCGGGCGCGAGTTCTTCGTGCGCACCGGGGCGCGGACGCTGGACGACAAGGCGGTAACGCTCGAGACGATCGAGGGCTATTTCCGTACGCGGCTCAGCGTCTTGCAGGACAGTATGGCCAAGTCTGCGGATCCCGCCGCGGCGCTCGACCGCGAATATGCCACCTGCCTGCCGCAATTTGGAACCGTCGCACCGGATTTCACCCCGACCCCGCGCTGATTGGCACTGGCAAGCCGTTACCGCATCGCCTAAGTCGCGGGGGACATGAAGGACCCGCGCCAGGCTATCGTCGATATCGGGTCCAACTCGATCAGGCTTGTCGTTTTCGGCGGGCCACTGCGCGCGCCTTCGCTGCTGTTCAATGAAAAGCTGATGGCCGGTCTGGGGCGCGGGGTAGTTGCCGCAGGACGGCTTGACCCCGAAAGCGCCCGCAATGCGCTCGCCGGTCTTGCGCGGTTCGCTGCGCTGATCAAACTGATGAAGCCCGGCTGGGTCAAGGTTGTCGCAACCGCCGCCGTGCGCGAGGCAAGCGATGGAGCGGATTTTCTCAAATCAGTGCGCAAGCTTGGTCTCCCCGCCGAACTGCTGAGCGGAGACGATGAAGCAATTGCTTCCGGTCTCGGCGTGATCTCGGCACACCCGCAGGCCGAGGGTCTGGTCGCGGACATGGGCGGAGGCAGCCTCGAATTGGTCCGGGTTGCAGATGGCGAAGTGCACGAAAAGGTCTCGCTGCTGTTCGGCGCGATGCGGGTGGCGGCGATCCGTTCGGGCGGGCGCGGGCAATTGCGCAAGGCGTTGCGCAACGCCGTTGAACCGCACACCTGGCTGGCCGGGGTCACGGGCCAGCCGCTCTACCTGGTCGGCGGGGCCTGGCGCGCGCTCGCCCGCGTGCACATGCAGCGCGCCCAGTTTCCGCTTCCGGTGCTGGGCGACTACTGCTTCTCAGCTGACGACGCGCGCGAACTCAAGGTACACATCCGCGCGATGAGCAGCGCCGAATTGGCTGCGATTCCCGGGGTGAAATCGGCACGCGCGCTTCAGCTGGACGATGCGGCAGCGTTGCTGGCGGCACTGGTCAGCGTGACCGAGCCGAGCGAGGTAATCATTTCCGCGCACGGTCTGCGCGAAGGGCTGCTGTATCAAGCGCTCGACCCGAAGCTGCGCAAGCTCGATCCGCTGATCGAAGGGATCCGCCATGCGCTCGCCGGGCAGCAGGCGGTCGATGGCCATGCCGAGGCACTGCTGGAGTGGGGCGATTCAACCTTTTCCGCCGATCCGCCCAACGAACGCCGCCTGCGCCATGCGGTCTGTCTGATTGCGGGGACCAGCTGGGCCTCCGACCCGGATTTCCGTGCGGTCGCCGGCGAAGACATTGCGCTCCACGGCAACTGGATCGGGGTCAACGCGGCAGACCGCGCGGTGATGGCTATGGCGCTGCATGTCGGTCTGGGTGGCTCACCCGATGCCCCTCCGCCGATCTTGGCACGGCTGGCATCTCCAGACCGGCTCGATCGCGCGCGCGCCTGGGGCTTCGCCTTGCGGCTGGCGCAGCGGCTGAGCGGCGGCGCGCCACTGGCGCTGCGCCAGGTGCCGCTTGAGCTAGCGGCGGACGGCGCGCTGGTGCTCTGCCCGCCGAAATCGGTGACGGCGTTGATCGACGGAATGCTCGAACGGCGGCTGGCGCGGCTCGGCGCAGCGCTTGGTCGCCTGGTCCGAATCGAGTTTTCCACCTGAAAAGATTGCCCGGCTTGTCGCCCACGCCTTGAAGGGCGACTCGGCACAGGGCATGGCAGCCGATCATGTGGCAGCTTTACCAATTTCCCCTATGCCCGTTCAGCCGCAAGGTTCGCCTGTTGCTGAGCGAAAAAGGCGTGCCTTACGAGCTGTGGCGCGAGAACCCGTGGGAAGGGCGTGACGAGTTCTACGCGCTCAACCCGGCGGGGCGCACCCCGGTGCTGCACGATCCCGCCAAGGGACTGACCCTGGTCGATAGCCGGGCGATCTGCGAATATTTCGAAGAAACGGTCGACAAGCTGCCGATGATCAACGGCACCGCCGCGGGCCGCGCCGAGATTCGCCGGCTGGTCGCGCTGTTCGACGAAAACTTCTTCGGCGACGTTACCGCGCCCATGCTCCATGAACGGATGAAGAAACGGCTGATCTACCGCCAGTCACCGGATTCACGCGTTCTGCGTGAGGCGATGAAGCTGGCGCACGAGCATCTCTATTACATCGATCACCTGATCGACCACCGCCCGTGGTTGGCCGGGGCGACGATGAGCCTGGCTGATCTTGCCGCCGCCGCGCAAATCTCGGTCGCCGACTATCTCGGCGGGCTCGACTGGACCGGGCACGAACAGGCGGCGGGCTGGTACGCGGTATTCAAGAGCCGGCCGAGCTTCCGTCCGTTGCTCGCCGAGCGGATGGAAGTGATCCAGCCGCCCAGCCACTATGCCGACGTCAATGCCTAAGCTTTCACGCGGTCGGCAAAGCGGCCGTGTTTACGGAAGCGGACCAGCCACTTGTCGAGGAACAGCCCCATCGCCCGCGGGGTCACACCCAGCGCCTTGATCCCCGGCAGCCTATCCGTCGTGACATTCCCGGCCTTGAGCAGCGCCCACTGCTCGCGGGTCAGCGGCGCGAAGGGCAGCCAGCCGGTAAGCGTTGCGAAGGCGGAAGAGGCTGCATCGGGCAGCTCGACCAGGATCGGCTTGCGCTCTGAAGCTGCAGCTACGCGGCGATTGAGTTCGCCCATGGTCACCACTTCGGGACCGCCAAGTTCGAAAGTCTTGCCGCCATGTACCGCCGGATCCTCCAGCGCAGCGCAAATCGCCAGCGCCAGATCGTCGACGAACAGCGGCTGGAACTGCGCGGTCGGCCCGAACACCGGCAGCACCGGCAAGCTGGCGGCAAGTCCGGCAAACATGTTGATGAAGTTGTCATCAGGGCCGAACAGGACCGAGGGACGAAGCACCGTCGCGCCGGGGAAAGCTGCCAGCACCGCCGCTTCTCCCGCCGCTTTGGCCCGGGCATAGGCCGCCGGACCCTCGGCATCGGCGCCGATCGCGGAAACCTGGATAAAGGCTTGCGCCCCCGCCGCCTTGGCTGCTTCTGCCAGCGTGCCCGCACCGCGGCCCATCACCGCGTCAAGGTCCCCGCCGAAGGTGCCGACCAGATTGACCACCGCATCCGCGCCGGCCAGCAGCTGCGGCACTGCGTCGGGCCGGGTCACATCGCCGCGCAGCAGTTGCACCTGACCGAGATTGCCCAACGGCTTGAGCGCGGCAGCGCGTTCAGGATTGCGGCTGACCACGCGGAGGCGCGCACCTCGGCTCAGCAGCTCCTGCGCGAGGTGGCGGCCAACAAAGCCGCTCCCGCCCATAACCACCACCAGCTTGCCTGAAAGATCCTGCGCCATTGTGTGCCCGTCAGTTTGGATGTGTCGAGCCAGCGCCTTGGCACAACTCACCGGGCTGCCGCAACGGGCGAATCCCCAGCCGCTGCGCGATGAAGCCCGCAGCAAAGACCATCAGGTAAAGGTCGAGGAACACCCGGTGCGCGGACTGCGCCCACAGCACCGCGGTGATCCCGGCAAACACCGCGAATTGGGCGTATATCAGCCCCTGCCGCCGCCAGTCCCGGCGCGCCTGCCAGGCTCCCGCCAGACCGAACAGCAGCAGCGGCACCCAGGCGAGCGCATAAGCAAGATTGTCAGCCGGGCCATGCAGCGGGCTGGGGAGAGGGCGGAAGGCGGCCCACACCTTGCGCAGCCCCCGCGCCGCCCAACCCAGCGGATCTGCCGCGATCTGCCGCAGCGCCGCATCGCGCAGCCAATGGTCGCGCTGCAACGGCTTGGCCGAAGCCAGCGCCGCCTGCTCCCCCGGGCTCAGCGCGCGCAGCACGATCTCGCGGCTGTCATCGACCGAGCCGTCGGGATAGGCGCTGAACAACAGCGGGCTGCTCCCCGCATAAAGCGCGGCGCCAAATTCGCTGCCCAGCACGTATTCGCCGTATTCGCGGTGGGTGTGAATCAGCCACGGAGCACGACCCGCGCCGATCACCCCGAACATCGCCGCTCCCGCCAGCAGCCCGCGCCGCTTGCCCGCCAGCGCCGTCACCCGCCACGCCGACCAGCCGCAAGCCAGCAGCGCGAAGGGCAGCACAGTCTCGCGGGTCAGCGTCGCCGCGGCCAGCAGCACGCCGCTCAGCAGCGCCAGCCTTAGCCGTCCTCTCGCGGGCAACCGCAGCAGCAGCACGCAGGCCCAGGCGGTCAGGCAGGTGACCAGCGCGGTCTCCTGCAGCGCGGTGTCGTGGCGCAGGTAATAGGGATAGGCCGCGCACAGCCCCGCCGCGATCAGCCCTGCGGCGCGGCCAAACAGCTCGCGCCCGATCAGCCCGGTCGCCGCCACCGTCAGCGCGCCAAGGCAGGCCCCGGCGGTGACCATCGCCCACGGGTGCCAGCCCCCGCCGGTCACGCCGAGCAGGAACAGCGGATAGCCCGGCACCCGGAACGCGGTCATCGTCCCGCCCGCCAGCTCATAGCCGCGCCCTGCGGCCAGATTGCGGGCGATATCCCAGTAGAACCCGTAGCCCTCGCCCCAGTAATTCGCCGTGCCGTGCTGCCAGCGCAGCGCCATCCGCAGCGAAAAGCCGAGCGCCGCCAGCATCATCAGCGCAGGCGCAAACCGCGCCGCCTCCAGCCGCGCCGCGCCGTCCCGCATCACCCTGACCGCCGCTCCGCGCACCTTCCGCACCTTATCCGCTAGGCAAAATCGGCGCGTGCCATGCTCATGCCCCGTTGACAAGCTGGCCCGCCCCCCGCTAGGGGCCCGCTCCTACCCCGGCACGAGGCGAAGCAGCCCGCGTGCCACCCGTGCCCAGATGGCGGAATTGGTAGACGCACCAGCTTCAGGTGCTGGCGCTCGCAAGG
>JANXUP010000016.1 GCA_025356175.1 Sphingomonadaceae bacterium
CAGCGGCAAGAGCAGCCTGGTGATCGACACGCTGCAGGCCGGCGCGGCGCGGGTGCTTAACGGCGCGCGGGTCATCGCGGGCCCGCATGACAGCATCGACGGCCTGGAATTCTGCGACAAGGTGATCGAGATCGACCAGTCGCCGATCGGCCGCACCCCGCGCAGCAACCCCGCCACTTATACGGGCGCCTTCACCCAGATCCGTGACTGGTTCGCCGGCCTCCCCGAAAGCGCCGCGCGCGGGTACAAACCCGGGCGGTTCAGCTTCAACGTCAAAGGCGGCCGCTGCGAAACCTGCCAGGGCGACGGGCTCATCAAGATCGAAATGCACTTCCTCCCCGACGTGTACGTGACGTGCGAGGAATGCGGCGGCAAACGCTACAACCGCGAAACGCTCGAGGTGAAATTCAAGGGGCACAGCATCGCCGACGTGCTCGACATGACGATCGAGGACGCGGAAGAATTCTTCAAGGCCGTCCCCCCGATCCGCGACAAGATGCACATGCTGAACGAGGTCGGGCTGGGCTATGTCAAGGTCGGCCAGCAGGCTACCACGCTGTCGGGCGGCGAGGCCCAGCGGGTCAAACTCGCCAAGGAACTCAGCCGCCGCAGCACCGGGCAGACGCTCTACATCCTCGACGAACCGACCACCGGGCTGCACTTCGAAGACGTGCGCAAGCTCTTGGAAGTGCTGCAGCGGCTGGTTGATCAGGGCAATTCGGTGGTGGTGATCGAACACAACCTCGACGTGATCAAGACCGCCGACTGGGTGCTCGACCTCGGCCCCGAAGGCGGCGTGCGCGGCGGCGAGATCGTGGCCGAGGGAACGCCCGAGCAAGTCGCCGCCAACGCGAAGAGCTTCACCGGCGGGTACCTGAAAGCACTGCTGGCGCGCTAAATTCCTCCCCGGCACGGGGAGGGGGACCATGCTCTTGGATGGTGGAGGGGTACGCGCCCTAAATCGCTTCCCCTCGATGGGGGAAGGATGCGAAGACTTGGCGGCGCATGAGCTTGTCGAAGGGCTGCCTGGGCGTAGCTGGATGGGGGTGATCTTGCCCCAAGCGCAGCTCCAGGGGCGAACACACCCCCACCCGAGCTGCGCTAGTTCGCTACGCTCTCAAGCTGCGATATCCCTCCCCCATCGAGGGGGAGGGCAGAAGTGCGGCGCACCACCTTCGAACAGCTCTCCGCCGCCGCCCCCGCGCTGAACCCGGCGCGCGAACGTATCACCGGCACGATCTGCGGGGTGCGGATCGAGGGAATAGAGGAGCCGCTGATGCGGGAAATCCGCTATCTCGACAAGCTGGTGGATGAGCTGGCCACGGGGCGGACGATGGGGAAGGTTTGTAGGGAGGGGTAACTGGCCAATCAGAACGCGAACCCGAAATTTGCCTCAGTGGGGTTCACCGCCTATCAGTGTCGCAACAGCCAAGTGCTTAGCATCGCGTACGCGCGAGTTTCAGGGTGCAATTATGCTGAATTCACTAAAATTGGAAAACTTTAAGTCATGGGAAAGGCTTGATATACAAATAAAGCCGATCACGGTGCTGTTCGGAGCAAATTCATCTGGAAAAAGTAGCATAATTCAATTCTTACTGTTGCTCAAGCAAACAAAGGATTCGACCAATATTCAGGCAGTATTGGATTTTGGAGACATTAACACACCTGTTGAACTCGGCTCGTATCGAGATGTCGTATTTAGCCACGAGGCTGATCGCAATATAAAGTGGACCATTACTTGGGATGATCCGAAAGGAATTGTATTCCGAGACACCATCCACAGGAAGTCACCAACATTCATATGGGGTAATGTCGGGTTATCGGTAGACCTTGCATTGGATGGCAGGCAGGTAGTCACCCAAGCGATTAGTTATGACATTGCGCAAGCCAGTTTTGCACTTACAAAACGTGAAGGGAAGCCTGGTTACCAGCTGTCATCAAGCGACGAAGAAGTGGTTAAATTTGTCCGGACAATGGGGCGTGCTTGGGATTTACCTGAGCCCACAAAATGCTTTTCGTTTCCTGATCAAGCGCAGACCTATTTTCAGAATGCTCAGTTTTTAGGATTGCTTGAAAATTCGTACGTCGCGCAAATTGACCGTGTATTGCATCTTGGACCGTTGCGGGATGACCCGCGACGCCAATATTCATGGTCGGGATCAACTCCGGCTGACGTGGGACGTAGAGGGGAGCGAACAATTGAAGCAATTTTGGCTGCAACGGAAAAAGGTGAACGCAGAAATTTAAAATATCGATCTCCGACGAAGTCATTCCAAGAGATGGTCGCGTGGTGGCTCAAAGAACTTAGACTAATTAATTCATTCAGAGTTGAGGAGGTTGGCAAAGAATCTGGACTTTTTCGCGTTTATGTACGCAGAGATAGGGGATCAGCAGAGACGTTGATAACAGATGTTGGATTCGGTGTATCTCAAATTATTCGGCAATTATATACTTGACTTAGCAGTCAGACAGGCCGATACGGGTTTCAGCAAGGAAGCCCGCCATGAATATCAATATCACCGCCCCCATGTTCCACGACGAAGCCAAGGCGCTCGCGCACCTTGAAGCCTCGCGTTGGCCGGACGGCGCTTACTGTCCTCATTGTGGTTCGGTTCGCGTCCGCAAGATGGAAGGCAATACGCAAGCTGGCATGTTCCTCTGCAACGATTGCCGCGACAAATTCACCGTTCGCACCGGCTCGGTTATGGAGCGCAGCCATGTTCCTCTGCACAAGTGGCTGCTGGCAACTCACATCATGGCCGCGTCAAAGAAGGGCATGAGCGCCCTGCAAATGTCGCGCATGATCGGCGTGACCTACAAGACGGCATGGTTCCTCTGCCACCGTATCCGCGAAGCAATGGACGGTGCAGACGGCATTGGACCTCTTGGCGGTCCCGGTGCCGTTGTGGAAGCCGATGAAACTTACGTTGGCGGCAAGGCCCGCAACCGCGCCACCCGCAAGCCTGCCCCCAAGAAGGCGGTTGTCGCTCTGGTCGAGCGCGACGGCAAAGCCCGCAGCTTCCATGTTGCCAACGTGAACGCGAAAGACGTTCGCGCGCTGGTGGTCACGAACATCGATCGCGCCTCGCACCTGATGACCGACGAAAGCCCCGTCTACACCCGCATGGGCCGCGAATTTAACGGCCATAGCAGCGTGAACCACAGCGCTGGCGAGTATGTCACCCTTGGCGGCTTCAAGCACAGCAACACAGTCGAGAACTTCTTTTCGATCTTCAAGCGCGGCGTGATCGGCACCTATCACCATATGAGCGAAGCCCACCTTGGCCGCTACTGCGCTGAATTTGATCTGCGCTACAACACCCGCGAAATGACTGACGGCGAGCGCGCTGCGGTCATTGTGAAGGGCATGGAAGGCAAGCGCCTTACCTATCGGCGGATTGATCACCTCGCCGCCTAAGATGGCTGTAATCCCCGTCCAGCGCGGGGAGCGTCGCAAGCGCTATTTCGGTCTTTAGATAGGCCGGTTCGGACCCCGGCCTATCCGTAAGGTGGGGCTTTCGCCCTCGCCACCTAACAAAGTTAGGTTGCCAAACCGAACGGCTAACGCCGGTCATGTTTCGGACTGACGCTCTCACTATGGCCATTTGAATGTTAACCGGCAATTACTATTTGGCGGCGACCTTGTCATGAGGTCGCCGCCCACCTTCCCGCGTCCGATCAGGACGGTGGCGAGGGCGACGGGATTTGAACCCGCATGGGGACATGACTCCCACTACACCGATTAACAGTCGGCTGCCTTACCAATCGACCACGCCCCCACATTCGGGAAGCTCATTTGTAGTGGAACATAAGGGTATTGGCGAATCTCATTTCGCGCGGGACTCGACTCGCTTCCCCTTGCTAGCCTTGTGCGGCTTGTGGGGGGTTGCGAACATGCGTTGCAGCGCCGCCTCGCGACGGGCTTCCGTCTCCGCTTCAGGGTAGGTCTCTGTCTTAATGTCACCCATCAAAAGAGCCTTTCGTCGAATTCCGTTTATCCGCTTCTGCTGCATGCAACATGCCGTCAAGGTAAGGCGCATGCAGAGCGACGCATCATGGTCGCACGTTAGAGTCGTTCTTACCACCTTGGGCAATATCTCGATAGCTTGGGCTGGCGTCGAATTGATGCTCAGCCACCTAGTCATTTGGCACCATGTTCAAAACCAGCTCAAGCCGGAAAAGGGCTTGCCGAGAATGCTGGCCTACCAGCTCGAATATGTGAAGAAATCTATCGAGACCGATTGGAAAATCGACGTAGGGGATCGCGCCAGGATTCAAGCGCTAAGGTTGCGGATTGCCGAATTGAATGAGTTTCGCGTCAACATAACTCACGGAGTGGTTCACCAGCGCAATCGAAGGACAACCGACTGGCACACCCACTCAATCAAGATTGACGGGTTGCAGTGGCGAGTAATCCAGCAATCCTACTCTAACGAGGAAATCCAGAATAAGGCACGCGAGATTCAGGAGTTAGGTAGCGAACTATCGCCGTTTATCGCGCGGGTCATTGGCATGCCGCACCCGGCAAATTCGTCGAATATCCTGCGCGCCAGTTCCGGCACAGTTACGTGGCGACCCTGATCCCAGTTTCGGATCTCGAATTCGATCTCAGCGATAATAGCACCGGCCTGTCCCGGCTGTGTTACATCTGTCATTCGGCTAACTCAAGTATATAATTGCCAATTATTCCCTTCATAACGCTGCTTTATTTTGCAGAGGAGGGTTCAACGATCTTAATTGAACAGCCTGAAATTCACCTTCACCCAAGCGTTCAGGCTGGGCTTGCAGATTTGGTAATAGCGGCTGCAAAAAATAGAAATCTCCAATTAATAATTGAATCTCACAGCGAGCATTTCTTAAATAGACTACTTAGAAGAATTGCGGAAAGCGATACTCCATTTGGAAATATTTCTAGCAACGACGTCGCATTATATTTTTGTAACAATCAGGATGGTTCGTCCAAGCTAGCACCTTTGGAAGTTAATCTTTACGGATCGGTGTCGAATTGGCCAAAAGACTTTTTTGGCGATCAAATGGCTGACATCGTGGCGCGTGAGAACGCGGCCGCAAGGAAAAGGGCGGTAACTAGAACGTGACTCTCGCAGTCGTTGATGAAAATCTTTTGATTGTAGCAAACGATCTAACTCGACGGTCCAGAGGCGTCGCGGTTTGTTGTCCCGAAGCGAATGACGAATGCAGGTTGAACGCTGTGAATGAGTTGACGCGGCTGGTACGCATGGGCGGAGTGATCTTAGATATCGATGACATATTTTTTACCAAATACCGATCATGCAGCTCTATGGCTGGGCAACCCGGCGTGGGCGATGCCTTTCTGAAGGTAGTATTCGAGCGTGGATATGATCCGAATTGGGCTACTCGTGTTCTTATTGTTGAAGGCGAACTATATCGCCTTCCTGAGATAATTCTATCGTCTGGTTTTGATAGGGATGATCTATGTTGGTTGTCTGCCGCTTATAATTCACCCCAACCAAGCGAGGTCCTAAACGCGGTTGATTCGGATTATCGTGAGTGGGCGGAGGTCATCTCCGATGCAGGAATATCAGTTCGAGAAATCTGTTGAGATTGCTCGTTCAAGTTCCGAAACTTAGGGACACGAATTACGGTGACAGTGCACCAAATTTGAAGAGTTTCGTGTGCATCATTTTCCTACATCCGCGAAATCTGCAACATGGCCGGTTTGCCTTGTCCCAAAGGAACCACCGCCCATGTCTTCGCTTCCCGTCTTGATCGATCCGCAACCCGCCGCCGAAAACTCCCCCGATCCAACCCTCTTCACCCGCGAGCTTCAGGCCACTTTCCTCGCCGCGCTGGCTGGCACCGGCCAGGTTCGCTCGGCCTCCGCCTCAGCGGGGGTATCGCACCAGACTGCGTACCGCGCGCGGCTCGCCTCACCCGGCTTCCGCCGGGCGTGGGATGCCGCACTCCTCGCCGCGCGGGCGCAGGCGGAGGAGGTGCTGGCGCGGCGCGCGTTTGAGGGGTGGGAGGAGGATGTGGTCTATCATGGCGAGGTGGTCTGCACGCGGCGGCGGTTTTCGGACCGGTTGCTGCTGGCGCACCTTGCGCGGCTCGACAAGCTGTGCGGCGAGGCTGAGGTGGCGGAGTTTGCTGACGCGTTCGACGCCAGCCTGGCGCGCTATGCTGCGGGCGAGGACCGGCCGGCGCGGCCCTTCGACGGGCTCAGGATGAGCGGGTCGGATGGCGGCGCAGGGGCGGATGATATTTCTTCGCCTGAACAGTGGTCCACGCGGTCCATCCTTCGACAGGCTCAGGATGAGCGGGGGCAGAAAATGCCCGATCACGAACCATGCCCGGACTGCGGCGGAGGCTGCCTTGGCCCCGCCGATGCGCTGACCGCGCAGGATTGCCAGTGGCTCGGCAATCGGCTCGACCGGATGGACGCGTCGCGGCCGCGCGATGCGCGCGAGCCGCATCAGTTTCGCGGTGGCGACTGTGATGGCGCGATCGGCGACGAGCAGCTCGCCGCGTTCGAGGCAGAGGTGGAAGACTGGTGGCGGGTGATCCCGCCGCCCGAGGACGCGGACCCCGCGGTGTGGCACTATCTCGAGGATGACGAGGACGAAGACGATGAACACGAAGACGAAGACGACGACGACGACGAAGACGCAGACGAAGATTGAGCGACGCTGCCGGCGCGCCGGTTGAGGCGCGCCGGAGCGGTTTGATTACATCGAGGTGGAGGTCGGCGTCGGCGTTGGCTTGGCCGTCTCGGTAACGGTCGGGCCGGGAACCGGAACGCCGACAACCGCAGTGTTGGTCGGGCCGGGAACCGGGACGATCGTGGTGGTCGAGCTTTCAGCCGGCACCGCCACTACGGCAGTGTCGGTGGCCGGATAGTTGTTCTCTTGCTTGCAGCCGGCGAGCGCCAGCATCGTGCAGCCGAGCGCGGCGAGGGTAACGGTCTTGCGCATGGAAATCCCCTTCTGTGCGACGCGAATACGTCATGGGTTAGACGCTGCAGCGGGCGAAGGGTTCCCGCAGCGCTGAATCGGAGGGGCAAAGTAAAAGCGCGG
>JANXUP010000142.1 GCA_025356175.1 Sphingomonadaceae bacterium
CCCGGACAAGGTCGTCTTGCCCGAACCACCCTTCTGTGATGCCAAAGCCAGTACCCGCAACGTCTGTCCCCTAAGTAATGCAGCAAACCTGAAAAGACTTGCCGTGGGGGATCGCAGAACGTTCCTAATTTTGAGTTAACGTGGCGATGCCGGGCCCCGCTACTTGCGGGCCGCAAGCCGCATAAACCCTTTGCTAAGGGGTCGTTTACTATGTCAGTTAGCAACGACAGGTGGCGGTGCGCGGGCCGAATTGCAGATCATGGCCGCGCCAAGGTAAATCGCCGCAAGGGAACGGGAAAAAAGACGATGGGTCGCAAGTTTTTGCTCGCAGGGCTGCTGGTCGGCGCCGGACTGGGATTCGCGGGGTCGGCGCTGGCCGACACCAAGGCCGGCGTAGAGGCCTGGACGCGGGGTGATTTCGCCGGTGCAGTCAAGGCCTGGCAGGCCGAAGCCGCCAAGGGTGACGGCGATGCGATCTTCAATCTCGGCCAGGCTTACCGCCTCGGCAAGGGGGTCCCGCAAGACCTTGCCAAGGCTGAACAGCTGTTCGGCCAGGCTGCGGCGATGGGCCACCTTCAGGCGGCAGACAATTATGGCCTGCTGCTGTTCCAGCGCGGCGACAAGGCCAAGGCGCTGCCATACCTGCGCGCCGCCGCCGATCGCGGCGATCCGCGCGCCGAATACCTGCTCGGCATCGCGCATTTCAACGGCGACATGGTGCCCAAGGACTGGGTCCGGGCCTATGCGTTGGTCACGCTTGCCCAGCAGCAGGGCCTGCCGCAGGCCGCAGGCGCGCTGGCGCAGATGGACCAGTACGTGCCGCTGGGCCAACGCCAGCAGGGTGTGCAATTGGCGAGTGAGCTTGGCAGCGAGGCCGACGCGACCCGCGCCCGGCAACTCGCCGCGGTCGATCTGGGGACGCAGGTTCCCGGCAGCGCCCAGCCCGCTACGCAGCCGATCAAGGGTCCGACGGTCGCTTCGGCCAGCGGCGCCGCTGATCAGGCCCGGCGCGGCAGCCCGGCCACGGCGGGCGCTGACTATGCGCGCCCGGCGGCCCCTGCCCCGCGCCCCGTTGCCGTGCATCAAGGCCCGCCTCCCGGTGGTACAACGCCAGCACCAACGCCGCGCCCGGTGGTGAAGCCGGCCCCGGCCCCGGCTCCAGCACCGGCTCCAGCACCGAATTCGGCTGGTGGCACCTGGCGCGTCCAGCTCGGTGCCTTCGGGGTGGCCAGCAATGCCGATGCGATGTGGGCCAAGGTCAAGGGCTTGCCCGAGATCGCCGGACACGCGCGCCTCAACGTCAAGGCCGGTGCGGTGACCAAGCTGCAGGCTGGCGGCTACAGCCAGGCCGCGGCACAGGCCGCTTGCGCCAAGCTCAAGGCAGCCGGCATCACTTGCGCGGCGGTGCCCGGCTAAGCAGGTGGACCCGGCCCTCAGCAACCGCCTCCGCTCGCTTGATCTGATCCGCGGTGTAGCAGTGCTGGGGATCCTTGCGGTCAACGTCGCCAACTTTGCCGCACCGGGCAGCGCTGCCGTCTCACCCGACTTGCCGCACGCCAGCAGTGCGGCCGATCATGCCGCCTGGCTGGTCACCTTCGTGCTGTTCGAAGGCAAGATGCGTGCGCTGTTTTCGGTGCTGTTCGGGGCAAGCCTGCTGCTGTTTATCGAGCGGATGGATGCGAGCGGGCGCGATGGGGCGCGGTTGCAGGCGCGGCGGCTGTTGTGGTTGATGCTGTTCGGATATCTCCACTTCGCCCTGCTGTGGGACGGCGACATCCTGTTTCTTTACGCCGTGGTCGGTTTGCTGGCGCTGTTGCTGCGCCACTGGTCACCGCGCCAGATGGTGCTTGGCGCGGCGCTCACGCTGACGGTGTGGCAGAGTTGGGGTGCGTCGATCTGGGGCGGCAGTCTGGCCGACGAAGCAGCGGTCGTGTCCGGCGCGGCATCGCCTGCAGCCCAACAGCGCCGCGCTGCCGATCTAGCCTGGTTCCGCGCCGAAGATGCGAAGGACGTAACCGACGCCAAGCGCTCATGGCTGTCGCTCGCCGAGACCAAACTGACCGAACGCCCCGGCGCACCGCTCAACCTCGTCGGGTTCAACTGGGGCGAGACTTTGCCGTGGATGCTGATCGGCATGGCGCTGCTCAAAAGCGGATTCTTCGCCGAGGCGTGGCCGCGGCGGCGCACGGTCCAACTGGCAGTGGGCGGACTAGGCCTGGGCGGCGCGGCGACGCTGGCGTTCACAGCTTGGGCGGCCAGCCGCCAGTACCCGGAAATTGCGACGCGCTTCGCCATGGAGTTCGCCGGGGTGCTGCCGCACACGGCAATGGCGCTGGGTTACGCCGCACTGCTGGTCCTCGCCGCGCCGCGCCTGCTGCGCTGGGTGCCGGGGCAAATGCTCGAAGCCGCCGGGCGCATGGCGTTCAGCAATTATCTCGGCACCAGCCTGGTGATGGCCGCGCTGTGCTCCGGCTGGGGCCTCGGCCTGTTCGGCCAGTTCGGCGCGGCGCAACGCTGGACGCTGGTGCTGCTGGTCTGGGCGCTGATCCTGTCATGGAGCCAGCCGTGGCTGTCGCGTTTTCGGCAAGGGCCGCTGGA
>JANXUP010000154.1 GCA_025356175.1 Sphingomonadaceae bacterium
GCAGCGCCGATATTCTCGCCGCCCGTCACCCCCAGCCAGTGGAACAGCGGGTGCGCGATCATCGGCGCGGCGAGCAGGTGGAGCCAGAAGGCCACGTCGCTGCGCCGGGTCTCACGTGCCCGGTCAGACATGTCCCAGCGCATTGCAAAGGCAAATACCGCGAGTCCGCAGACGAAGATCAGCGGCAGCAGGACTGGCTCGGGATCATGATCGATCCGTCCGCCCATCACTGCCGACAGAACCAGCGCAATGACCGTCGCGGCCACGGCTGCGGCACCGGCGGCAACGGTGATCGGAACCATGAAGCGCCGCCAATGCAGCCACGCCGCGCCGGCTGCAAGCGCGCCGATTCCGGCCGCGATCAACACTCCGGTCTGTTCACCGAGGTCGGCATTGGTTTCAGCCAGGTAATTGATCGGCACCCCCGCAACCCCGCCGACGAAGGCGAGCAGCAGCACGATCGAAGGCAGCGCCATGCGGCGCTTGGCGGTGAAGAATTCAGCCAGCCCCCATGCCGCTGCAGCGACCAGCACTCCCGCAACGCCAGGCGCAATTGCCTCACCGATGCCGGCGCAAGCAACCAGCAGCAGTACCGCCGCGATGGTCACGAAGATATCATTGAACCCCGTAATCAGCCGGAAATGCTCTTCATCGGCGACCGGCGCGGTGCGCATGCCCGCAGCGTGGGCGCGAAATGCCTCCGCCGCCTCATGGCTCAATGCACCGGCACCAACGGCCGATTGCAGGTCTGCTTCGGAATACATGGCATCCTCTCCCTGTTATAATCGAGAGAAGATGCCCTAACTGTGTTACTGTGTCAATACAGCGTGGCGATTGGTTGATGTGCCTCAATCGAATGCCGTGCCGATGCCTTCCATGGACGCCTGCTCCGTGCTTACCTTCCCGATGATGATAGCAAGGAGCACTGCCGAGGTGGCGCGCAGAATTGATCCGGTACCTGTCAGGGCCAAAATCAACTTGAGGTCCCCCGACTCCCTGTTGGCTAGTCCGCCAATGGTCATCGCGATACCACCGACTAGGAAGCAACCCCACCACAGCGGAAGGAGCGCAGCGGCATGGAGCCGATTGCTAAGGCTGCGACTCCAAAGCTCACGCATCGCTTCGTAAGGCTTTACGAGGTTTGCGAACGGCACGAAGAACCACCCAACGGACCAGCCTGGGGTGAATTCGAGTCCGGTCAAGCCGAATTGTGTGAGATTATCGTGCGCGCGGTAAATCCACATGCCGACAGCAAATGCAGAAAAGTAAAATACTAAGGCATTCGCCACGGCGGAAAGGCCATAAATCTCCAAGATCGATTGATCAGGAGAAGTGGCCGATCCGAGAATAGCAAAGCCCGTGACCGCGAACGTAGTCGCACAAATTACATACAGGGCGATTAGAACCGTCGAAAATTTCGCCCACAATTTCAGGCGACGCAGGTTTCTGTCAAAATCTTCTACCTTGCCCAACTCCCCCAGTTCAACTGAGGCAGAGTTGGGCAATATGCAGCTTGCCACAAGTCAATTCATCGACGCGGCGATCTCAGCCCAAGCCGCCGATCTTGGCGAGCGCGGCCATCACCGCGCCCGACTGCTCGCTGCCCGACTGCGGCACCACTTCGCCGGTGCGGTCGATGATCGCGTCCCAGTTGGCAGCGATGCCTTCGGGGGTGCGCTCGTCCGCCGGAAGAGCGATGCCCGGAGTCAGCGTGACATAGGCTGCGTGGTAAGCTCCTGCGCCTGCGCCGCAGATCATGTTGGTCGGGGCGTCTTCGCTGACCAGGTAGAGCGCCATCGGCGCGACGTTTTCGGGCGAAAGCGCGTTGAACAGCGCTTCGGGCATGCCAAGATCTTCGGTCATGCGGGTTCCCGCAACCGGGGCCAGCGTGTTGACCCGGATGTTATACTTCGCGCCTTCGAGGTGGAGCGTCTTGGTCAGACCGGCAAGGCCGAGCTTGGCCGCGCCGTAGTTGGCCTGACCAAAGTTGCCGTAAAGCCCAGTGCTGCTGGCGGTCATCAGGATGCGGCCATAGTTCTGCTCACGCATCAGGTCCCACACCGCCTTGGTGCAGGTGGCGCTGCCGTTAAGGTGAACGTCGATCACCAGCTTCCAGTCTTCCATGGTCATCTTGGCAAAGCTTTTGTCGCGCAGGATCCCGGCGTTGTTGATCAGTACATGCACGCCGCCCCAAGCCTCGACGGTCTTGGCGACCATCTCTTCCATCTGCACCATTTCAGTGACCGAGCCGCCATTCGACATCGCCTCGCCGCCAGCGGTCTTGATTTCCTCGACCACCTTCAGGGCGGCATCGGAATGACCGGTGCCATCGCGCGATCCGCCGAGGTCGTTGACCACCACCTTGGCGCCGCGCCTGGCGAGCTCCAAAGCATATACGCGGCCCAGTCCGCCGCCGGCGCCTGTGACAATCGCGACGCGATCCTTGAACGAAATGGTCATGGGAAAAGTCTCCGCTGAAATGGTAGATCCCCGTAAGGGAAGCGGGCGCGGCATGGCATGGCGAGGCAGGGCTGGCAAGGTGCGGCTGGCAGCGTCGCATTTCCTAGCGTCAGGCCGGTCGGATCAGATCGGCTACTTGGCGAATCGCTGCAGCGCGGGCACCAATTTGTCGAAGTGATCGATCACCGCATCGGCGCCCAACTCGTGCGGCGGGGCGTCGCAGAAGCCGAAGCTTACCGCGATCGAGGGCAGCCCGGCGGCGCGGGCTGCGCCCGTATCGAAGGTGGTATCGCCGACGAATGCAGCCCGTCCGCCGCCGCACCGCTCGACCATGGCGTGCAGTGCATCGGGCGCGGGCTTGAGCGGGTAAGTGCCCGCCCCGATCACGCAGGCGAACCGGTCGGTCAGGCCAAGCT
Source organism: Sphingomonadaceae bacterium (assembly GCA_025356175.1). GTDB lineage: Bacteria > Pseudomonadota > Alphaproteobacteria > Sphingomonadales > Sphingomonadaceae > Novosphingobium. The sequence goes on from JANXUP010000154.1 coordinate 2,877, forward strand.
CGGCGAACAGCTTGTCAGTCATCTGCTGGCGTTTGTTGGTCACCACCGCGATCCGGACCCCCGCAGCACCCAGCGCATCGAGCATCGCCGCACCGCCGGGATAGAGCGCGGTGTGGACCGCAATGTTCGCTACGTAAAAGGCGAGTAGCTCGGCAAACAGCGCGTCCTGGTCGATCCCCGCGTCGCCGCCGGTCAAGGTCAGCGCGCGGCTCAACATCAGCCGTGCCCCGCCGCCGATCAGCCCGGCCACCTCGGTTAGCGGCACCGGCGCGCGGCCGATCTGTGCCAAGGCATGGTTCACCGCCGCGCCCAAATCGCGCGAGGTATCGAGCAAGGTGCCGTCAAGGTCGAAGCCGACGATCTGGAAGGGAATGGTCATCGCCGGCCCTGTCGCACGCGCGTTGTGGAAAGTGCAATCAATTGGTGGCATGTGCTGCCGCATGAGCGCGCAAACACCTCTGGCTATCGTCACCCTCGCTGCTGGCAAGGGCACCCGCATGAAAAGCGATCTGCACAAGGTGCTGCATCCGATCGC
>JANXUP010000175.1 GCA_025356175.1 Sphingomonadaceae bacterium
AAAGATGCAGCAGCAACTTCCATATATGGCTCAAGGGCAAGTAATGGCGCAATAGTAGTAACCCTAAAAGACGGCCTGGATGATTATATCACCGTTTCTGATAAAGAATTAAATGTGACATTTGATATTGACTTGCCTTACGATGTACCCACTAACGGCAAAGCACAAACGGCAATATTAAAGGAATACGAAGTGCCTGCCACTTACCAGTTTTATTCAGTGCCGAAATTAGATAAAGAAGTATTTCTGCTGGCCCAGATTGTGGATTGGGAAAAGCTGAACCTTTTACCCGGCGAAGCCAATATCATTTTTGAAGGAACTTATATAGGCAAATCATTTATAGATCCATCTTCTACACAGGATACCCTTAACCTTACGATGAGCAGGGATAAAAGGGTAGTGGTTAAAAGAGAAAAGCTGATGGACTTTAGCAGTGTTAAATTCTTAGGCTCCAATAAAAAGCAAATATTTACCTATGATATAACCGTAAAGAATAATAAAAAAAAAGCCATCAGTATTAGTCCGGGCATTTCGGTTTCGGCGATACGGATTTCGGCGCGACCAAATTCGGCGAGGCCAAGGTCGGCGACAACATAATCATTGGCTGGGGCAGCAAGGGTGGCCACGGCGGTATGCTCCTGTGAAAAACGGTACAGGCACCATGCCGACAAACGGAAACGGCGGTGCCTGCCAATGACGCCGCCCTTAGCCTCGTGCCCGGCTCGAGGCAAATATAAAGATTGCTTTATATGATTTCCGAACCCGCAAAGACCGCGCGGGAGCGGTGGTGAAGCGTCCCGCCGGCCCGCTCGCCGGCGCATGCTTCACCCGAACCGGAAAGATTTGGTCTCAATCCTGCCCCCGATCCACCGCCCCCGTCCCGCCGTTCCGCTGGGAGCGGCGGGAAGCTCTGGTCAGCGCAGCCAGGCCATCTGGTGCGCGCCGTCGTCGAGCAGGCCATCCGCCGCTTCGACCAGTGGCTGCATGCCGCGCATGTCTGCCAGCGTCCCGGCGACATGCTTCAACTGCCCGCAATTGAGCCACGGATGGCCCTGACCATATTGATTGGCCATCTGCGTGCTGAACTTGTCGAGTGCCTTGTCGGATGCCCGGCCTGGACCGTACTGCACGGCATACTGCGCCTTCAGATCGCGCGCCGCAGCGTTAAGCTCGCCCAAGTGATTGGTCGTGAACCGGCCATATTCGCTGTTGAAATTGTCCGGCGTGTTGCGGCAGCGCAGCCCGGTAACCATGAGCATGATGTCGAGCCGGCGAATCTTCTCGGACTGGCCCATGCCTCCAGCTGCGGCTGGAAAGGATATAACCATGCCCGCTGCGGCCACACAGGCCGCGAACCCCTTGATCGTCATCTGTAGTCTCCCGGCGGGCCCGTCCCCGCAAGAAGCACCATGGGCTGACCGGTTTACTCAATCTTAAAGCGGGGGAGTAAAGCGAAATTAAGCATGCGCGGTGCCGTTGCAGGCTGCGGTTCCGGCCCTATATTCGTCGCGGCAGACAACCCCCATGCAGACGGAGAAATGAACATGACGATCGCAGTTGGCGACAAAGTGCCCGACGTTAAGCTGGTCAAGGCCACCGCCGAAGGCCCCGATGCGGTGCAGAGCGCAGACTATTTCGCCGGCAAGCGCGTCGCGCTGTTCTCGGTCCCGGGTGCCTTTACCCCGACTTGCTCGGCCAAGCACCTCCCCGGCTTCGTCGAAAAGGCCGCCGAGCTGAAGGCCAAGGGCATCGACGAGATCGCCTGCACCGCAGTCAACGATCCGTTCGTGCTTGGCGCGTGGAACAAGAGCGGCGGCAGCGACGACGTGACCATGCTGGCTGACGGCAACGGCGATTTCGCCGAAGCGCTCGGCCTGACCATGGACGGCAGCGCCTTTGGCCTGGGCAAGCGCGGCCAGCGCTTCTCGATGGTGGTCAACGACGGCACGGTCGAACAGCTGTTCGTCGAAGGCCCGGGCGAGTTCAAGGTGAGCTCGGCCGAGCATATGCTCGAAAACCTCTAACCGGATCAGGCGTCGGGCAGCGCGTACGTTACTGTCGCCTGCCCGACCGGCCGCTCAGGATCGTCCTGATATAATTGCACGTCGACCGTCGCGAGCCGGCGGCCGAGCCGGAGCAGCCGCGCTTCGGCATAGAGGCGTTCGGGCTTGACCCCGCGCAAAAAGCTGTAGTTGAGGTTACTGGTCACCGCCATCGCCACCGGGCCGATGTGCGCGAGGATCACCGCATAGGCCGCGTGATCGGCAAGGCCCATCTGGGTCGGCCCTGAAACGAGGTTGCCCGGACGCAGGTTGCCCGCCTGCGGATCGAGCGTCACCAAGGCGCGGCCCGGGCCGATCTCGGTGACCTGCGTGGTCGGTCCGCCAGCGCGTTCGGTGAAAGCCCCGGCAAAGAACGTCGCCAGTTCGGCCACGGTCATCACCGGTTCGTGAGCATCCGCCACTGCTCAGAACCCCATCAGCGAGAGCACTTCCTTGCGACTGCGCGAATCATCGAGGAAGCAGCCCAGCAACCGGCTGGTGACCATCTCGACCCCGGGGGTTCTGACCCCGCGCCCGGTCATGCAGCCGTGCTGGGCCTTGATCACCACCGCAACGCCTTCGGGATGCAGATTGTCCCAGATGCACTGCGCCACCTCGGCGGTGAGCCGCTCCTGGATCTGCAGCCGCTCGGCAAATCCGTGCAGCACCCGGGCCAGCTTGGAAATGCCGACCACCTTGTCGCGCGGCATGTAGGCGATATTGGCGGTGCCGGTGATCGGTGCCATGTGGTGTTCGCAATGCGACTGGAATGGAATGTCCTTCAGCAGCACCAGTTCGTTGTAGCCGCCCACTTCCTCGAACTGGCGCGCCAAGTGCAGCGCAGGGTCCGAGTTATAGCCCTGGCAATATTCCTTCCACGCCCGCCCGACCCGCGCCGGCGTATCGAGCAGGCCTTCACGCTCCGGATCATCACCCGACCAGCGGATCAGCGTGCGGATCGCGTCCTGCACCTCTTTCGGCACCGGCAGCTTGGCTTTGGGGCCCTCGTCGTGGATGATCTCGCCGCGGCTCATCAATCTCTCCGTCATTTCGGTCTCCGCAGCAGCCCGCCGCGGCGGAACAATCCGCGCCGCTTGCTGAACGGTTCGAACAGTTCCTCGGGCCGCTCGGGATCGAGCAGCGCGTTGTCGGCGACAGCCTTCTCTGCATCGGTCAGCGGACGCAAGGCGAAAGGTGCAAGGTACTTGCCGGTGAGCGGCGCCTTGGCGATCAAGTCGATCATCGAGGCATTGGCCTTGAGCTGCTGCTCGACAGCTTCGCGCGATTGCCCGGTATGCTCCGCGAGAAGCGCAATCCGCACCCCTTTGATCGGCGCGCTCGCATGTTTGTTGCCCGGCCGCGCGGCGTCGATCACCATGTCGCATTCGCTGTCGAGCCCCATCGAGCGGTTGTTCATGTTGGCAGAGCCGATCCGCAGCACCTCGTCATCGACGATCATCAGCTTGGAATGGACGTAGATCGCGGTGCCGGCGGCATTGTAGGGCAGATAGATGCGGAATCGCTGCGCGGGATCGCTTGCCCCCACCGCATGGCACAACTGCACTCGCGCCCCGTCCATCGCGGTCTGTTCAAGCCAGCCGTCAGCGCTTTCGGGATTGATCAGCACAACCTCGGGCGGATTGGGCTTGGCCAGACGCTCCGCCAAAGCCTCGGCGATCGCGCGGCTCGCGAAATACTGGCTTTCGGCGTAGATGAAGTGCTTGGCCCGGGCGATATGTTCGACGAACAATTGCTCGATCTCGCGCACTTCGGGATAGTCCCGCCACGCTGCGGTGGTCCGGGCGATGCCAATCTCCACGTCCTCGAACTCGGCCTTGAGCTTGGCCGGCCAGGCGCTGTGCTTCTGCGGCTTGCACGCCGGTAGCGGCGTGCCTCCGGCGCGTTCCCAGCGTTCGCGGCCCAATTCGCCCAGCGCCGCTGCGGCATCACCTTCGACCAGCATCGTCATGTCGTGCCAGGGGCCGTAGAGCTTCTGGCTATAGGGCTTGTGGCGCCGGGGGTCCTTTTCGAGATGTTCGGGCGTGTCCCAGCGATCAGACGTCATGTCGATCCCGCCGCAGACTGCGAACATATCGTCGATCACCACGATCTTCTGGTGGTGGCTGCAGCCGATCGGGTGGGCCGAATCCAGTTTGAAATCGATCCCCGGGTGCAGCATCCAGCGGATTAGATCGAGGATCATCGATCCCCGGAACAGGAACTTGAGCGCGCCGAAATTCCACTTGAGCACGCGCACCTGCAGCCCTGGGCTGCGCTCGCACAACCAGATCATGAACGGCCCGAGCCGCGCTGGATTGACCGCCTTGCGCGGCAGGTTCCAGAACCGCCGCCCCGGCCCCAGCCGCATCCGCGTATCGAAATCCCAGCCGATCATGTGAATGAGCTGCTTCGCACGCTTCATCGCCTGCTGCATCAGCACGTAGTAGTCCGCAGCATCGATCACCACGTGGGCGCGGCTGGCTTTGACATAGCGCCAAACCGACGGACGAAGACCTGGATCGGGTTCAGCGGTTTCCATAGGCCGGGTCATATCCAGCCGCACTGCCCCCGTCACGCGCCTTGACCGGCCCGGCGCAATTTTGTTGCTGCCGGGCCGCCGCACTGGACCAGCTGCGGCCTAGGCCTCTAGATGCAGGCGAATCGGAGGCGCTATGGATACCCAGATCGATCAAGCGGACGTGGTTATCGTCGGAGCCGGCCACGGCGGCGCGCAAGCGGCTATCGCGCTGCGCCAAAACGGCTTTGCCGGATCGATCCTGCTGATCGGACGCGAGCCGGAGATTCCGTACGAACGCCCGCCGCTATCCAAGGAATACCTCGCCCGCGAAAAAACCTTTGAGCGGATTTGCCTGCGCCCCGAAGCCTTCTGGGGTGACAAGGCGATCACCCTGATGCGCAATGCCGAAGTGGTGAAGGTCGATCCGGCGGGGCACGAACTGACGCTGCGGGACGGACGCGCCATCCACTACGGGCAGGCGATCTGGGCCACCGGCGGCGACCCGCGTCGGCTGGCCTGCGAAGGCGCGGACTTGGCCGGAGTTCACGCGGTCCGCACCCGCGCCGACGTTGACCAGTTGATGAAGGAACTCGATGCCGGGGCCAAGCGCGCGGTGGTGATTGGCGGCGGCTACATCGGGCTTGAAGCAGCGGCGGTGCTGACCAAGCTTGGCGTCGAGGTGACCGTGCTGGAAATGCTGCCCCGGGTGCTGGCACGGGTGGCCGGTGAAGCACTCTCAAGCTTCTTCGAAGCCGAACACCGCGCGCACGGCGTCGACCTGCGCACCGAAACCGCAGTTGAATCAATTGCGGGCAAGGATAGTCAGGTTAGCGGCGTTGTATTGGCGGACGGGACCACCCTCCCCGCCGATCTGGTCATCGTGGGCATCGGTATCATCCCGGCAGTCGGGCCGCTGATCGTGGCGGGAGCGGCGGGCGGAAACGGGGTCGATGTCGACGAGTACTGCCGCACCAGCCTGCCTGATGTGTACGCGATCGGAGACTGTGCGGCGCATGCCAGCGCCTTCGCCGACAACGCGGTGATCCGGCTCGAATCGGTCCAGAACGCCAACGACATGGCCACCTGCGCGGCGAAGTCGATCTGCGGCGATCCCCAGCCCTATGCCGCAACGCCGTGGTTCTGGTCGAACCAGTACGACCTCAAGCTGCAAACGGTCGGCCTCGCGATCGGCCATGACCGCGAAATCGTGCGCGGCGACCCGGCGGCGCGATCGTTTTCGGTGATCTATCTGCGCCAGGGCCATGTCGTCGCGCTCGACTGCGTCAATAGCGTCAAGGATTACGTCCAGGGCCGCAAGATGGTCGAAGCGAAGTTCAAACCCGACGATCCCGAAACCCTCGCCGATACCGAAGTGCTGCTCAAGGACATGTTCGCCGCAGGTTGATTACAACGCGGCTAAGGCTAGGCTGACGGCGGACAAGGACAGGCAGACAATGGCAGGACGATACTTCGAACAGTGGCAAGTGGGCGACCGGCTCAGCCACGAAATCAGCCGCACGGTTACCGAGACCGACAATTTGCTGTTCACGGTCATGACCCACAACCCGCAACCGCTGCATCTCGACGTCGAGGCGGCCAAGGCGAGCGAATTCGGCCAGATCCTGGTCAACGGCACTTTCACTTTCGCGCTGATGGTCGGGCTGTCGGTGGGTGACACTACGTTGGGCTCGCTGGTCGCCAATCTGGGTTATGACAAACTTGTCATGCCCAAACCGGTGTTTATCGGCGATACCCTGCGCGCCAGCAGCGAGGTGACCGAATTGAAGCCGTCCGGATCGAGGCCCAACGCGGGGATCATCACCTTCCGTCACGAGCTGACCAACCAGCGCGGCGAAGTGGTCTGCTCATGCCTGCGCACCGCGCTCATCAAACGCCTCCCGGAGACTAACTGAAATGCAGATCGGAATAGTCGGCGCAGGCCGGATGGGCGGTAATATGGCGCTGCGGCTGCTGCGCGGCGGGCATCAGGTTGCCATCCAGGACATTCATCCGGAGGCCTATGCGGCGATCGTCGCCGCCGGCGCATCAGGCTATCCGACCCTTGCCGCGATGGTCGCCGGGTTGTCAGCGCCGCGCACCGTCTGGCTGATGGTGCCGGCCGGCAAGATCACCGACGGCGCGGTTGCCGCTTTGGCAGGCCTGCTCGACCCCGGCGACACCGTGATCGACGGGGGTAATTCGAACTTCAAGGACAGCGTCGCACGCGCGGCGATGCTCAAGGCCAAGCAGATCGATTTCCTCGATGTCGGGACCAGCGGCGGGGTCTTCGGGCTGGAGCGCGGCTATTGCCTGATGGTCGGCGGCGATCAGGCAGCGGTGACCCGCAACGCGCCGATCTTCACGACGCTGGCACCTGGCGCAGGTGACATCCCCCGCACCCCCGCGCGCGCTGCCGGCAAGCTGTCCGATACGGCGGAGCAAGGCTGGTTGCACTGCGGCCCTTGCGGCGCGGGTCACTACGTCAAGATGGTCCACAACGGCATCGAATACGGGATGATGCAGGCCTATGCCGAAGGCTTCGCGCTGCTGTCCACCGCAGACGGGCCCAAGGTGCCCGAAGAGCGCCGCTACGATCTTGATACTGCGGCCATCGCCGAGCTGTGGCGGCGCGGCAGCGTAGTCACTTCGTGGCTGCTCGACCTCAGCGCCGATGCCATGGCTGACAATCCCGACCTCGCCCCCTATTCGCCGCAAGTGCAGGATTCGGGCGAAGGGCGGTGGACTGTCGAGGCTTCGCTTGAGCAGGAAGTGTCCACGCCGGTGCTGACCATGTCGCTGTACGAGCGTTACCGCTCGCGCCTCAGCGACGGATTCGGCGACCGGCTACTTTCGGCGATGCGGTTCAAGTTCGGCGGCCATGTCGCACCGAAATAGTGCCGTCCGAGCGCTGCTGGGCTCGCTCCTTGTTACTGTTGCCCTGCCCGCGATCGCGGATTCGAATGACGACAGACTGCGCCGAGACGATCTTCAATTGGCCGAGATCGCCAGCCGGATCGCGATAGCCAGCGCGCCGCGGTGCCAGAACCTGATGCCGGCGACCGGACTGGTGATCATCGCGATCGACCAGTACCCGCCTGAACTTCGCAAGAAGTTCGGCCTTGTGACTCCGGTCGAGATCGAAGCGGTAGTGCCTGGCCTGGCTGCGGACCGCGCCGGACTACGCGCCGGAGATCGTCTGCTGGCTATTGGCGACAAGGTTCTTGCGTTCCTGCCGCTCGCACCCGCCGCAAGCAGCGCAACACGGGACCGGGTTGAACGACAGATCATCGTGCTTCCTCCCCGCGCGCCTATCACGGTTCAGGTCAACCGGGCCGGTCGAACAGTCTCGGCTGTGCTTGAGCCTGTTGCCGCCTGCCGCACCCGCTTCGAAGTGGTCGAGACCGACAAACTCATCGCCCGCAGCGATGGTGAAACGATCCAGCTCAGCAGCGCGTATATCGAAAGTTTCGGCGAAGACGCGGTCGCAGTAGCATTCGCGCATGAACTTGCGCACCTGGTGCTGCAGCACGGGTTGAAGGCGAACAAACAGACCGAGCGTGAGGCAGACCGACTGAGCCTGCATCTACTGGCCTTGGCGGGATACGATCCGCAGATCGCTCTGCGCTTCTGGCGCGAGCATGGGGCCAGTCTCGGGTCGCGCGGTCACGATTCGGTCAAAAAGAGGATCAGTCTGCTCGAAGCCGAAATCGCCGCGATGGGCGCGGTGCGCTAAGGCGCAGCCTGAACCTCACGCACCAGTGCGAGCACTTGCGCGGCATGCTCACATCGGCAGATTAGCAGATCGGGAATATAAGTGTCGGCCTGATTATAAATCAGCGGGCTGCCATCGATGCGGCTCGCGTGAAGTCCATGGGCCAGCGCCACCGCCACCGGCGCGCACGAATCCCATTCGTACTGGCCGCCGCTGTGCAGGTAAATATCCGTCTCGCCGCGCACCACCGCCATCGCCTTGGCCCCGGCCGAGCCCATCGGGACCAGTTCCGCGCCCAGCGCCTCCGCAACCGCCACGGCTTCGCGCGCCGGGCGAGTCCGGCTGACCACCACCCGCAGCCGTTCCGGCGGCGGCGCAACTTCGATCGGCTGGTCGCTGCGCAGGACAAGTCCCAACGCAGGCAAAGCAACCGCGCCAATGGCAGCCACGCCATCGATCGCCAACGCCACATGCACCGCCCAATCGCTCCGCCCCTCGCCATATTCGCGGGTGCCGTCGACTGGATCAACGATCCACGCGCGAGATTTGTTGAGCCGTGACGGCTTATCCTTCTCCTCCTCGGACAGCAGCGCATCGTCCGGGCGCGAACGGCGCAGTTCAGCACAGAGCAGCGCATTCGCCAGCCGGTCACCCTCATCGCCGAGCAGCTTGCCAGAATACTGCCCACTAGCTCGCAACGCGAGCAGCAGGTGCCCCGCCTGCTCGGCCAGTTCGGCAGCGATGTCCGCGTCGGTCATATCACCGGCATCCAGCTATCACCGCGCCCGCCGAGGATAAAGTCGACGATCCGCTCAGCCGCGGCTTCGGAAGGTTCGGCGGTGGTATCGATCCGCAGTTCGGGCTGCTCGGGCACCTCATATGGACTGTCGATCCCGGTGAAGTTCTTGAGCTGCCCGGCGCGCGCCTTTTTGTAGAGACCCTTCACGTCACGCGCCTCAGCCACTTCAAGCGGGGTATCGACGAAGATCTCAACGAATTCGCCTTCCGGCAGCATCGCGCGGACCAGTTCGCGCTCGGCGCGAAACGGGCTGATGAAGGCGGTAAGGACGATCAGCCCCGCATCGGTCATCAGCTTGGCCACCTCACCCACGCGGCGGATATTCTCGATCCGGTCCGCTTCGGTAAAGCCAAGATCCTTGTTGAGCCCGTGCCGTACATTGTCGCCATCGAGCAGAAAGGTGTGATGGCCCAGCGCGTGCAGGCGCTTTTCAACCAGGTTGGCGATAGTCGACTTGCCCGAGCCCGAAAGACCGGTGAACCACAGCACCGCCGGGTTCTGGTGCTTCAATGCAGCGTGTGCCTCGCGGCTGACGTCGAGCGCTTGCCAATGGACGTTTTGCGCGCGGCGCAGGCTGAAATTGATCATGCCCGCTGCCACGGTGGCATTGGTCAGCTTGTCGATCAGGATGAACCCGCCGAGCGCGCGGCTTGTCGCGTAGGGTTCGAACACGATCGGCCGGTCGGTCGCGATTTCGACCACGCCGATCGCGTTGAGCTCAAGCGTCTTGGCCGCGATGTGCTCCATCGTGTTGACGTTCACGGCATACTTGGGCTGCTGTACGGTGACCGAGACAGTCTGCGCGCCCAGCTTGAGCCAATAGGCGCGGCCAACCCGCAGCGCATCGTCATTGAGCCAGACCAGTGCCGCCTCGAATTGGTCGCTGACTTGCGGCGCACTGTCGGCTGCAGCGATCACGTCCCCGCGCGAACAATCAATCTCGTCGGCCAGGCACAGCGTGACCGACTGACCCGCGCGTGCAACTTCCAGATCGCCTTCCCCTGCGGCTCCACCGGCATTTGGCATGGTGACGATCCGCGAAACCGTGCTGGTCTTGCCCGAAGGCAGCACCCGCACCGCATCGCCCACCCGCACTTGCCCGGTGGCGATCAGCCCGGCAAACCCGCGGAAGTCGAGGTTGGGACGGTTGACCCATTGCACCGGCAGGCGCAGCGGCTGCTCCACGTCTACTTCGCCAAGCACCTCGACAGTTTCGAGATGCTCGATCAGCGACGGCCCGCGGTACCACGGAGTGTGTGGCGAAGCGGCGGTGACGTTGTCGCCTTTGAATCCCGAGATCGGCAGGGCGGTGAAGCTTTCGACCTCGATGCTCTTCGCAAAGGCGGCATATTCGGTCACAATCTGGTCGAACCGCGCCTGATCGTATCCGACCAGGTCCATCTTGTTCACCGCCAACACCAGATTCTTGATGCCGATCAGGTGGCACAGGTAAGTATGCCGCCGGGTCTGGACCAGCACGCCCTTGCGCGCATCGACCAGAATCACCGCAAGATCCGCAGTCGAAGCGCCGGTCACCATGTTGCGGGTGTACTGCTCGTGCCCCGGGCAATCGGCGACGATGAATTTGCGCTTCTCGGTGTTGAAGAAGCGGTAAGCGACGTCGATCGTGATGCCCTGCTCGCGCTCAGCAGCAAGGCCGTCGACGAGCAGCGCGAAATCGATCTCCTGCCCTTGCGTGCCGACCCGCTTGGAATCGGTCTCCAAAGCGGCGAGCTGGTCTTCAAAGATCATCTTGGAATCGTAAAGCAGCCGGCCGATCAGGGTGCTCTTGCCGTCATCGACCGAACCGCAAGTGATGAAGCGCAGCATGGTCTTGTGCTGGTGCTGGGCGAGGTAGGCGTCGATATCCTCCGCGATCAGGCTGTCGGTGACGTAGGCGGGACCCTCCATCAGAAGTACCCCTGCTGCTTCTTTACTTCCATCCCCGCCCCGCCCGCGTCCTTGTCGATCGCGCGGCCCTGGCGTTCGCTGGTGGTGGTCAGCAGTGTCTCCTGGATCACCTCGCTCAGCGTTGCCGCATTGCTTTCAACCGCGCCGGTCAGCGGATAGCAACCGAGCGTGCGAAAGCGGATCGAGCGTTCGACAGGCACTTCGCCCGGCAGCAGCGGAAAGCGATCGTCATCGACCATCAGCAACAGACCGCCACGCTCAACCGTTGGGCGCGGCGCGGCGAAATAGAGCGGGACGATCGGAATCGCCTCCAGCTGGATGTATTGCCACACATCAAGCTCAGTCCAGTTGCTGATCGGGAACACTCGGATGCTCTCGCCCTTGTGCTTGCGCGCGTTGTAGAGGTTCCACAGCTCGGGCCGCTGGTTCTTGGGGTCCCAGCCGTGGCTGGCGGTGCGGAAGCTGAAGATGCGTTCTTTGGCGCGGCTCTTCTCTTCATCGCGCCGCGCGCCGCCAAAGGCCGCATCGAACTGCCAGTGATCGAGCGCCTGCTTGAGCCCCTCGGTCTTCCACATATCGGTATGCAGCGCGCCGTGATCGAACGGGTTGATTCCGCGCTCCTTCGCCTCAGGGTTTTGCCAGATCAGCAGCTCCATCCCGCTCTTTGCTGCCATCTGATCCCGCAGCGCGTACATGGCGCGGAACTTCCAGGTGGTATCGACGTGGAGCAGCGGGAACGGCGGCGGCGATGGGTAGAACGCCTTCTTCGCTAGGTGCAGCATCACCGCGCTGTCTTTGCCCACCGAATAGAGCATCACCGGACGCGCCGCTTCGGCCACCACCTCACGCATGATGTGGATCGCTTCGGCCTCAAGTCGCTGTAGGTGGGTAAGGTTCGCCGTCATTCCGCCTGATCTGCTTTTCCCACTAGATGGGCCACCGGATAGTGATGGCCCTTTGACGGCGCAAATGGAAGCTGGCGAGCAACGATCTCTATCCCGGAGCAAACCGGGATTGTTGCTGTATTCATTGATATGGAGAAATGGTGCGCCCCGCAGGACAAAGTCCGACCATTCCTGAATTTCGGGCGGGTTTCGACCGAAGGGAGAAATGGTGCGCCCGGAACGATTCGAACGTCCGGCCCTCAGATTCGTAGTCTGATGCTCTATCCAGCTGAGCTACGGGCGCGTTGGAATGGCGCACATAGGGGGCAGTTTCGGGCTTGGCAAGCTGCTAATTAGCGCCCCTGCAACCATTTTTCGAGCGCCGCCGCCAGCGGCCGATCGAGCGGCGGCATGGCCAATGCGTGCAACTCGTGCGGAGCAAACCAGCCGATGGCCGCAGCATCGAGGCAGCGCGGCTCGCCCTGCCACGCCAGGCAAGTGTAAAGCGAAATGACAAGTCCGCCGCCCAGGTCGGCCGCCTCGGCAAGACGCGACAAGTGATCCGGCGCGAGCACGATCCCGAGTTCCTCATCAATTTCGCGAATCAACGCGGAAAGCGCGCTTTCCCCGGCTTCCACCTTGCCGCCTGGGAATTCCCACAGCCCGCCGTGCTGCCGATCGGCGCGGCGCTTTTGCAGCAGAATGCGCTCCGCCCCATCGATGAGCGCAACCGCCACCACCTCGATCGCTGTCGGATTTCTTTTCATTCAATCGGGCCGCGTAAACCAATTCTTAGGAATACAAACGATATTGCAATCCTTGTCTGCAATTGGAGCGGAGGCGGGGGTCATGAAAAGACTTATTTCAGAGCTGATCCACGACGAAAAGGGCGCAACTGCTATCGAATATGGGATGATCTGCTCCCTGATCGTTTTGGCGATGCTCACCGCATTGCAGGGCTTTGCCGCTGAAAACAAGAATACCTGGGACAAAGTGTCTTCGGCCACGCAGACGGCCGTTTCGGGAGCCACCGGGGCTTAAACATTTGGCAAGGAATTTCCCTTAGTCCGGCAGTTGCTCTTTCGGGTGACAGGGAATGAGCTGGGTAAACTGAAGACTGCAACTACCAACAGGAGACTAATCATGAAGTTCATCAACAAGCTGTTCCGTAACGAAGCTGGTGCGACCGCAATCGAATACGGCCTGATCGCTGCTCTGATCGCCGTTGCTGCGATCACCGCAATGCAGGGCCTCGGTGGCCAGCTGAAGACCACCTTCAACACCACTTCGTCGGCTATGGCCAGCGCTAACGCTCCGAGCGCCTAAGCTCGAAGCGATGGTGTAACGACACCTTCGGGTGTACGAGACACGAAGGGGCGGCAGGTAATCCTGCCGCCCCTTTTCGTTTGCCTGCTGGCCGCTGCGGTTGAGAGCATCTCAACCGGATCAATAAGTAACGAGCTTCACCTTCTGCCCGGGCACTAGCCGCGAGGTGCTGGTCAGGCCGTTCAGCACCAGGAAGCGGTCAAGCGGGGCATCGGTATAGGCCATGCGTCCGGCGAGCGACTGCAGGGTGTCGGAGCGATTGACGGTGACCACTGCAAGCTTGCGCGGTTTCAGCGCCGCAGCCTCAGCCACAGACAGCCGCCGCATCGACCCGAACATTGCATCGAACGGGTTTTGCCCCGCCTGGGTGATGGTCAGGAAATGGTACGCCTGCGAGGTGCTCCACTGATAGGCGAACACCGCCACGTCGACTTGACTGGTACCGTTGGCCACCCGCGCAGTGGCATAGGCCGCCGGAATTCCGTTCACCGTGGTGTGCTGGATCGCCGATGGCGTCAGCTGGGTCTGGTTCGATTGCGCCAACGCGGCAAATTGCGCGGTTACATAGGCATCAAGATTGCCATTGAAGGCGGCGGTGGTGAACTGCCCCTTGCCCGAAGTACCGCCGATGGCGACGGCTTGCGTCCCGTTGACAAGGTAGAAGCCGACCGGGGCATCAAAAGCGAGCCTTTCGATCGGGTGTTTGAAGCTGCGGCCTTCGGCATAGCCTTGCGCCGCCGAATCGCCATAGGTCAGCCCGGCAATCCGGGCGAGGAAGGTATCGCGGTTGGTCACGCCGGTCGCGGTACCCGCCAGACTTGCCGCGGTGCGCACGCGCGACGCCGGATCGGGGTGCGTCGAAGCCCATGCGGGAACCTGGTCGCTGGTCCCCATCAGTTTTGCATCGAGCGCATTCTGATTGGCGAGGCTTTGCAGCACGGTCGACATCGCGCGCGGATCGTAACCGGCCTTGCGCAGGTACTGGACCCCGTAAGAATCGGCTTCGCTTTCCTGTTTGCGCGAGAACTTGAGCGTCAGCAGCTGCGAGCCCTGCATGAAGCCAGACTGCAGCAGTTGCCCGATCTTGCTGCTGCCGCCCAGCACCACGCCGGAAAGAATCGCCCCGATCACGCCGATCACTTGGTTCTTGGTCGCCGCGCTTTGCCGCTGGGCGCTGTGCCGCAAAGCAACGTGAGCGGTTTCATGGCCCAGTACGCCGCCAAGTTCGGCCTCGTTGTTCATCAACGCAACTAGCTGGCGGGTGGTGTAGATATATCCCCCCGGTATGGCGAAGGCGTTGTTGATCGAACTGTCGAGCAGAGTGACGGTGAAGTCGCTCGAACTGTTGCTCAGCCCCGATTGCACCGCGATCTTCTTGCCGATCGTCGCCACATAATCAGCTTGCGGCCCGGTCAGCGCGCCGCCGTATTCGGCCACCAGCTGGGGGTTCGCCTTGGCGCCTTCGGCTTTATCCTTAGCGCTGATCGAAGTGGGCACCGGCGCGGTTGCGGCGGGCAGGCTTGAGCCTGAAACGGTGCCCATGATAATTGCCGCACCAAGCAGGTAACGCGTTGTTCGACGCAAATTCATAAGTGCTCCCCTCAAGTTAATTCAGGATTGTGCTGACCTATAACTCCTGATTGCGCTGAACGATCCCTGACCGTTTCAGTTATCACCGATCCGCAGGAAGCGTTCTTCGCGGGCCGCGCGGAGTTGATCTGAAGACAACTTGGCAAGCTTGTCGAGCTCAGCGCCGATTGCTTCGGCCAAGGTGTGCGCCGCCTGTGCCGGTGCGCGGTGCGCGCCGCCGACCGGTTCGGGCACGATCCGGTCGATTACGCCGAGCGCCAGAAGATCCTGCGCCGTGGTTTTCATCGCCTCGGCCATTTCCGGTGCCTTATCGGCCGTGCGCCACAGGATCGAAGCCCCGGCTTCCGGCGAGATCACCGCGTAGACCGCGTGTTCCATCATCAGCACGCGTTCGGCGCTGGCCAGCGCGACCGCGCCGCCCGAACCGCCTTCACCCACGATCACCGCGACCATTGGCACCGGCAGCGTCAGGCACGCCTCGGTCGAACGGGCAATCGCTTCGGCTTGGCCGCGCTCCTCCGCCTCGATCCCGGGGAATGCGCCCGAGGTATCGACCAAGGTAACAACCGGCAGCCCGAACCGGCCCGCCAGCTCCATCAGGCGGATCGCCTTGCGATAGCCTTCCGGCTTGCCCATGCCGAAATTGTGCTTGATCCGGCTCTGCGTATCGTTGCCCTTCTCGTGCCCGATCAGCATAACCCGGCGCCCATCAAGTTTGGCAAAACCGCCGATGATCGCCTGATCGTCACCGAAATAGCGATCCCCGCCCAGCGGCATGAAATCGGTGAAGGCCATCGCCACGTAATCGACGAAGTGCGGACGCATCGGATGCCGGGCGACCTGGGTTTTCTGCCATGGGGTGAGCGCAGCATAAGTGCTCGCAAGGAGCTGCGCGCTCTTCCGTTCGAGCCGCTCAATCTCGGAGGTAATATCGACATCGCCGCCCGCCCCAGCTTCACGCAGTTCGGCAATACGGGCTTCGAGCGCGGCAACGGGCTTTTCGAATTCAAGGTAAGAAATCATCGGGTTTCGCTACCCCTCTGCGGCTCGGACGGCAAGGGCCATCCGGGGCGGCTAGCCGCCGCCGGAGATCCTTGACAACGGGTGCCGCGCATTGACCAGCGTAACCAACCGCGCGCTGTCGACATGGGTATAGATCTGCGTGGTCGCGATATCGGCATGGCCTAGCAGCGTCTGCAACACGCGCAGGTCTGCCCCGCCTTCAAGCAGATGGGTGGCAAAAGCGTGGCGCAGGACGTGCGGGCTGACCTTTTCAGGATCGATACCGGCGCGCGCTGCCAGTGCGCGGAGCAGCTGGAACAGCCGCACCCGGGTCAGATGCCCTTCGCGCGCGGTGGAGGGAAAGACGAACTTGCCACCCTCGCCGCGCAGTCCGAGCCAGTGCGACAAGGCCGCCTTCGCGCGCGTGCCGACCGGGACCATGCGCTGCTGCCCGCCCTTGCCGGTCACCGTCAAGAACGGCGCATCGCGCGGGACCGCTGACATCGGCAGCGAGACAAGTTCGGTGGCGCGCAGGCCCGAGCCGTAAAGCAATTCGAGCAGCGCGAGCAGCCTCATGGCCGGGGCCTGGCCGCTCGCGGCCTCTAGCTCGGCGCGTTCGAACAGCAGTCCGATCTCGTGGTGGCCGAGCAAGCGCGGCAATGGCCTTCGGCTGCGCGGCCGCGGCAAGCTTGGCGAAGGATCGTCCTTGCGCCAGCCTTCATCGACCATGAAGCCGCAGAACTGGCGCAAGGCCGAGCATTTGCGCGCCAAGCTCGACGGCGCCAGCGCGGCCCATGCTGCACCGAGCGAGGCGAACGCGGCCTGATCGGCGCTGACCAGATCGCCGATGACTTCCTCCGCGCCTGCCAGATCTCGGCGATAGGCGAGCAAGGTGTTATGCGCCGCGCCGCGTTCGGCGGCGAGCATGGCAAGGAAGGATTCGATGGCTGAGATGGCCTAGCCTCTGGCGACAGCCTCGGCCGCGATCATCCGGGCTTCCGCGCCGAGGCCGACGCGATTCAGCGCCGAAACAATGTGATAGAGGTTGACGCTGGTCATCTTGTCCCAGCCGCTGCCCTGCATGCCAAGGCCAGCGAGCAAGATCACCAGTTCGCGGTTGTTGAGATCGGAAGCCTGATCGATTAACCGGCTCCATTTGGTCTGCCGGCCAAGGTCGATCCCCAGCTTTTCGGCAAAGCTCCCAGCGGCGGCGGTATCGACCCGGCCCAGCCCGGCGAGCCCCGCCAGCAGGAACCGCGATTTGCGATAGCCGTCGCTCTTGTCGTTGCCCTGAAAGTTCGACAGCGCTGACCCATCGACCGGGCTGGAGCGCGTTGGCGCGGCCAGTGCCAGCTGCCCCCAGGCGAGCGACCCGGTGTCCGCCTGCGCCGACCAGCGCAGCGCGTTCTGATCGAGCCCGGCGGCGAGCATCGATGCGATCAGTTCGGGCGCTTGTTCGGCGTAGTCGCTCATCACCGGCAGCCGCGCCGCAGCGTAAGCGGTCAGCACCTGACGCGAATAGCGCGCTTCGTCATCCGCGCCGCCATCCCACAAGGCGCGCATCGCGGTGAGGCGATCAGCCGGTTGATCGGCGACATAGGCGCTGCGCAGCGTATCCGCAGCCTTGGCCCAATCGCCATTGATATCGTCTTGCGCATAGATCTGGCTGTAGAGATCGACCATCGCGGCACTTGAAAGAATGCCTGCTGCACCGGCCTGATCGGCGCCCGAAGCGCGCGTCTCAAGGCCCAGCATCGGCGCGGTCGCCTGGACGTAGGCATAGCGCTTCGGCAGCCCCTTGGTCAGCGAATCGGGCGGAGTAAGGCCAACCGCGATGGCGAGCGCATAGCGCCACGGGTTCATGTCGGAGACCCCGTCCCATTCGATCTTTACCGCCTGGCGCGCCTTGCCAGCGGAGCCTGCGTAACGCTGGGCAAGCAGCACATCGATGCGCGGCCAGCCGTCGGGACCAACCATCCGGTCAAGCTGCGATTGCGCTGAAGAACCATCGCCCTGGAACGAGGAACAGATTGCCCGCAGCGCGCGCCAGTCGGCGTCCTTACGTTGTGATCCGATTACTGCAGTGACCGGGCAGATCCCGGTGATGTCGGCGGTGAAGGCATAAGCGTCCATAGCCGCCTGGGTCAGCGCCGGGGTGTAGTTCCCGGCGTCAACATCCTGCACCAGTTCGCGCGCCGCTTCGCCTTCGCCCATGCGGACCAGCAGACCGGCGCGTCCGGCGGCGAAATCGGCGGGGTTCATGCCTGCAGGCGCATCGAGCCGCGAGGCCAGTGCGCGGCGCAGCAGGATATGGCCCCAGCGTGAGACGATCTGTCCCTTGTTGCCGTCAAGCAGCACCATGATCAGCAGCGGGCTCTGCCGGCCGACCGACCCAGCGGGCATGCCGCCTTCGTCCTCAGCGAGAATGCCGACTTGCTTCATCGAGCGCCGCGCGGCGGCTGGCATGTCGAACTTGGGCTTGAGGCCAAGCAGCTCGTCAAGCTGGTCCGGGCTCATCGTTTCAAGTTCATGCAGCGTCGGGATGTGCGCGCCCGAAGGCAGCATCGGCCCGGCGGGCCGGGCCACATCGCCCGGCGAGCCGCCAGGCGGGAGCGGTTGGACCACCGCGCCCGGAGCATCGGGCCGCGCTGGCGTTCCTGGCTTCGGTGTGGCGGATTTGGGTTTCTCAAACCTTGGCGGAAGCAGCGATTCGGGCGAATCCTGCGCGGTCACCAGTGCCGAGCTGAGGGTCAGGACAACCCCGGCGGAAAGTAGCAGAGAGCGCTTCACTTGGCCACCTGCGGCAACAGCGCGGGCTCTGTCAGCGTGGTGAGCGGTCGCAAGCCCGCATCCTGCCACGCCCAGCCGAGCAGCGCCACCAGCAGCAGCGCCGCCGTAACGGCCAAGATCCAGCTCCTGCGCACTTGAACCGCCACTAGCGACCTCTTCTCCCGAACTTGCACTGCCGGTTAGCCTAACTATAGGCGGGGCCGCAATGGAACATGAGCTATCCCCCGACAAAATCGCCGCATTGGCGCGGCGGATCGACCGGCCGGTGGTGCTGGTCGGGATGATGGGGGTGGGCAAGACCAGCGTCGGGCGGCGGCTGGCCGGGATACTGCACTTGCCGTTCACCGACGCTGACGACGAAATCGTCCATGCCGCGCAGATGTCGATCCCCGAAATGTTCGAACAATACGGTGAGGCCTATTTCCGCGATGGCGAACGCCGCGTAATCGCCCGCCTGGTCAGCCACGGGCGCGGGATTATCTCGACCGGCGGCGGCGCCTTCGCCAATTCGCAAACCCGTGCGCTGATCCTCGAAAAGGCGGTCGCGGTGTGGCTCGATAGCGACATCGAAGTGCTGCTCGATCGTGTCGGCCGCAACAGCAATCGGCCAATGCTGCGCGGCGGCAATCCGGCGGAGATCCTCACCCGGCTCAAGGCCGAGCGCGAAAGCGCCTATGCCGAGGCTCCGATCCATGTGAAGAGCGGCTCCGGTCCGCATACCCGCGCGGTTCACAAGGTTCTGAAAGGGCTCGACGAATGGCTGTGATCCCGGTCGAACTCGGCGGCCGCTCCTATGAAGTCCGCGTCGCGGCCGGGCTGCTGGCCGACTTGCCGCAGCAGTGCAGTCCGCGCCTGCGCAAGCGCCGGGTGCCGATAATTACCGATGCCAACGTCTATGCCGCGTGGGGTGCGGCGGTCGAACATGCGCTACATGAAGGCGGGCATGAGGCAGCCTGGCGCGTGCTCCCCGCGGGCGAGGCGACCAAAAGCTGGGAACAGCTCGCCGCAACCACCGACTGGCTGCTGGCCGAGGAAGTCGAACGCGGCGATGCCGTGCTCGCGCTGGGCGGCGGGGTGATCGGCGACCTTACCGGGTTCGCCGCGTCGATCCTGAAGCGCGGCTGCCACTTCATCCAGCTGCCGACCACGCTGCTAGCGCAAGTCGATTCGAGCGTCGGCGGCAAGACCGCGATCAACACTGCGGCGGGCAAGAATTTGGTAGGAGCGTTCCACCAGCCTGCATTGGTGCTAGCCGACTTGGCGGTGCTCGACACCTTGCCCCAGCGTGAACTGAAGGCGGGCTATGCAGAGGTCGTCAAATACGGCCTGCTCGGCGACGCGGCCTTCTTCGCCTGGTGCGACCAGAACGGCGCGGCGATGCTCACTGGCGACGCGGCGCTGCGCGAATATGCGGTGGCTTATTCGGTTACCGCCAAAGCGCGGATTGTTGTGGCGGATGAGCGGGAGACGCTGGGGCTGCGGGCACTGCTCAACCTGGGCCATACTTTCGGCCATGCCCTCGAAGCGCAAACGGGTTTTTCGGACCGTCTGCTGCACGGCGAAGCAGTGGCGCTGGGCATGGTCCTCGCCGCACGGTTCTCAGCGACTCGCGGGCTGCTGCCCAAGGCCAGCGCCGAACATGTCGCGCGGCATTTTGCGCAAGTAGGCATGCCCAGCGAGATCGCCGGCCTTGGCCTCAATTGCGATGGCCACGCGCTGACCCAGCACATGCTGCACGACAAGAAAATGGACGCCGGCAGCCTGCCCTTCGTCCTGCTGAAAGGCCTTGGTGAAGCCTTCCTCGCCAAAGACGTAGCGCTGGCGGATGTCGCGGCGTTCCTCGATGCGGAGCTGCGGCGCTAGCCGAACAGCGCGATTGACTGCATCCCCACGGCAACCGCCTCGCCGCGGGTGTTCCAAATCGCCATATCCTGGCTTGAGCAGCCTTTCTCAGCGTAATTGCCAGCGGCGCGGAGCAGGAACCATCCCTCGTCGGTTTCGGGCAGCGGGGTCAGCAGGTTGATCAGCCAGGTCATCGAACTGACCGGGCCGGTGCGGATCAGCGGCATGACTCCGGGCGGGAGCGCATCGGCAACCAGCATCATTTCGACCATCGGATCAAGCCCGGCGCGATCACGCGCGCGAACCCACCAATTTATCTCGGGCCGCGGCACGGTCTGGCGTGGGAGCGCGAAAAAACGGTCAAACTGGGGACCGAAGCCCGGCCCTTTGTCGTCAGGCATCTGGTAGCCCGCGCCCGGCGGGAGGAGACCGGCCGGCGGCGGCACGTCGTGGACATGAAGTGTGCTCTCCACCGGCCCCATGAACACGAAAGTCGCGGTCAGTCCGACGCCCGCTTCGTTCGTTACCTCCGCGCTGATCCAGCTGGCGTTGCGTCCTTGCCGCAGCAGTCGGGCAGTCACGTTCACCTCGCCAGCAAGCGGCCCGACGAAATTGACGGTAGCCGATCGCAGTGGGGGCAGATCGGGTACTAGCCGCTGCGCCGCGGCCAGCGCCATCGCAGCCGAGAACCCGCCGTAGCTGGTGCGCCCCTGCATCCAGTCTTCGGGAATGGTCGCGGCGAAACCGCCATCGATCGGGCGTGCGGCGGCAAGTGTTGCAGGAAGGCTCATCCGCTTTCCATTGACGTAAACGGAAAGCAGGTCAACATTCGCCGCATGACAAAATTCATCGACCTTTCGATCCCGATCACCACCAAGGTCGTGTCCGACCCGCCTGTGATGCTGCCGCAGATCAGCTACACCGATCACAGCGAATCATGGCAGCAGATCGCGCTGTTCTTTCCCGGCCTGACCAAGGACGACCTGCCCGACGGCGAAGGCTGGGCGGTCGAGACGCTGACGCTGTCGACCCACAACGGCACTCATATGGACGCGCCGTGGCACTACCATTCGACTACAGACAGCGGTGCTACGCGCGCGCCGACGATCGACGAGGCCCCGCTCGATCGGTTCTTCCGCCCCGGGGTGAAACTCGATTTCAGCACCTTGCCCGCCGGGACCGTAGTCAACGCCGCGCAGGTCGAGGCGGAACTGGCGCGGATCGGGTACGAACTCCAGCCGCTCGACATCGTGCTGGTCCAGTCGGGCGCGGTCTATGGCACCGACAACTTCACCGATCAGGGTGTCGGCCTTGGCGCTGAGGCCACGCTGTGGCTTACCCAACGCGGCGTCGAGGTGGTCGGCACCGATGCCTGGTCATGGGATGCACCGTTCAGCCACACCGCGCGGCGCTGGGCTGAAAAGCGCGACCCTGCGATCATCTGGGAAGGCCACAAGGCTGGCCGCATCCGGCCCTACTGGCAGATCGAGAAGCTCACCAATCTGGAAAGCCTGCCGCCGTTCGGATTCACATTCAGCTGCTTCCCGGTCAAGATCGACGGCGCCAGCGCGGGGTGGATCCGCGCGGTGGCGTTGATCGAGGACTAAACCTTCACCACTCCGTGCTCGATCAGGCTGTGCGCGCAGTCGACAATCGATTCCTCGGGAGGGCGCGGTTTCCAACCGAGTACTGATTGCGCACGCACCGAACTGGTCGCGCGCGTGCGGCCCAATTCGCCCAGCAACTGTCGTGCCGGAGGCATGAACCACGACAGCACGTGCACCGCCCAATCCGGCATCCGCCGGGTCGGCACCTTGCGCGCCTGCGGGCCAAGCTTCTCGCGCAGCACCCCCGCCATGTCGGCGAATTTGAAGAACCGGCCCGAGCTGCCGAGGAACCGCCCATCCCGAACCTTGTCGGCAGGCGCTTCGAGCGCCAGCACGTGCAGATCGGCAATATCGCGCAGGTCGACAATGCTGAAACCGACATCGGGCAAGGCCGGGATCGAACCGTTGAGCAGCCGCAGCACCGGCTCGACTGAGGCGGCAAAGTCCCCGCCCTGCACCGGCCCCAGCACCATGACCGGGCAGACCGCACAATACTCCATGTCGCCGCCCTCGGCCGCCACCCAATCGCGCGCGGCGCGCTCGGCGATGGTCTTGGACTTGATGTAGGGTTGAACGCCGGGCGCATCGACGTTGGTCCAGTCGTCCTCATTGTACTCGATCTTGCCCGCCGCATGGCCATAGGCAATCGCGGCTGCGGACGAGGTCATTACGAAGCGCTTGACCCCTGCCGCCTTGGCAAAACGGAGCGCGCGCAAGGCACCTTCGCGTGCAGGCACGATCAGGTCGTTCTCGTCCTTGGGCACTTCCGCCGGGAACGGCGAGGCCATGTGGCAGACCGCATCGCAGCCAGCCACCGCCTCGGCCCTGCCTTTGTCGTTCATCAGGTCGGCGGCGAAGAATTTGAGCGTTTCAGGCGTCCCGCCGAGCTGCGGGCGCAATTCAGACACACGGCCCAGGCTGCGCACGGTGGTGTGGACCGTCCATCCCTTCGCCAGCAACTGGCGGATCGTTTCGCCCGCAATGTAGCCGCTGCCACCGCTGACCATGACTGTGCCTGGCATCGTAATTCTCCCTAAAACCGCAACATGAAGCGCCGCACCAGCGCGGGCGAGATTGATTCGAGCACACGCAGCAACCTGACCTGGCCGACATTGGCTTCGTCAGCGCCGCGTTCCATCGCACTGATAATCTGGCGGGCACATTCGGCGACCGGCAACTTGTCGCCGTCCAGCGCGGCGGTCATGCGGGTATCAACCACCGGCGGCAACACTTCCAAGACACGCACCTGCGTATCCTTCAGCTGCGCGCGCAGCGCCATTGTATAACTACGCAGCGCCGCTTTGGTCGCGCAATAGACCGGCGATCCGGCCATCGGCGCAATTGCCAGTCCCGATGTGACATTGACGATCAGCGCCTCAGGCCGCGCCTTGAGCATGCCCATCAGTTCGGCGATCAGGTGGATCGGCGCATTGACGTTCAGGAACACAGTGCTGTCAGCCGCCGCCAGATCGGGCAGGCCTGCTTCGCGAAAATCATGATCGACCCCAGCCCCGGCGTTGTTGACCAGGATATCGATCGTGCGCCCCGCCACGCCATCGACCAGCGCCTTTACCCCCGCGGGCGTCGACAGGTCAGCCGCGATAACCTCGAACTGGTCGGCCCGGGTCGCGGCAACCCGCTCGGCGTTGCGGCCCTGGGTGATCACCGTCACCCCCTTGGCGCGCAATTGGCGGATCAGTTCAGCCCCGATTCCG
The DNA here is from genome assembly GCA_025356175.1 of Sphingomonadaceae bacterium. GTDB lineage: Bacteria > Pseudomonadota > Alphaproteobacteria > Sphingomonadales > Sphingomonadaceae > Novosphingobium. The sequence continues at coordinate 23,739 of JANXUP010000175.1, forward strand.
TCGGTTCCGCCCGTGACCAGCGCGGTCTTGCCGTTCAGCTGCATTGCCTGCTCCCCATGACTTTGCGGCAGTCTAGCCGTTTGGTTGCAAGATGCAACCTAACGCATCAGCACCAGCTCTTCCGACATCGACGGGTGCAGCGCGACCGTCGCGTCGAAATCGGCTTTGGTCAGTCCCGCGCGCACCGCGATCGCAACCGCTTGCAGGATTTCGGGCGCTTCGGGGCCGATCATGTGGACGCCGATCACCTTGTCGGTGCTTTCGTCGATGACCAGCTTGTACAGGCCGCGTTCGTGGCGGCTGGCAAAGACGTTTTTCATCGGGCGAAAGTCGGCGGTGAAGATCTTGACTGCGCCGGCGAGCTTTTCGCGGGCCTGGGCTTCGGTCAGCCCGACCGAGGCGAGCGGCGGCTGCGAGAACACCGCGCTGGGGATCGCCTCGTAATCGGTCGCGCGCGGCGTGCCGCCAAACACGGTGTCGGCAAAGGCGTGGCCCTCGCGGATTGCGATCGGGGTCAGCTGGACCCGGTCGGTGACATCGCCGACGGCATAGATGCTGTCACACGAGGTTTTGCTGTAGGCATCGACCAGGATTTCCCCGCCCTCGCCCAGCGTAATCCCGACGCTCTCGAGGCCGAGTCCGCCAGTCTTGGGCTTGCGGCCCGTCGCCACCAGCACCACGTCGGCAGCGATCGGATCGTGGTCGCCCGCGGTCACCATCAGCGAACCGTCGGCCTGCTTTTCAACTTGCTTGAGCGGCGAATTGAACTTGTACTCGATCCCGCGCGCCATGGTGATCTGCAGCAGCCGGTCGCGCAGCGCCGCATCATAGCCACGCAGGACCGTCTCGCTGCGGTTGACCACGGTCACATGACACCCCAGCGCATTGAAAATCCCGGCAAATTCCATCGCGATATAGCCCGCGCCCTGGATCACCACCCGCTTGGGCAGCGCGGGAAGGTGGAACACTTCGTTCGAGGTTATGCAGTGCTCGTTGCCCTCGAACTCAGGCATCACCGGCCAAGCCCCGACCGCGATCAGGATGTATTTGGCAGTCACGTCGCGGCCCGAGGCCAGCTTCACCGACTGGGGTCCCGTGACCACCGCGCGCTCGTGGAAATGCTCGACCTTGTTGTTGTCGAGCGTCGAAATGTACGCAGCCTCAAGCCGGTCGACATCGCGCAGCACGGTATCGCGCAGCACGTTCCAGTCAAAGCTCATGCCCGAAACCGTCCAGCCGTAATGTGCCGCGTCCTGCAGTTCCTCAGCGAAGTGCGAGCCGTAGACCAGCAGCTTCTTGGGCACGCAACCCCGGATCACGCAGGTCCCGCCGACCCGGTACTCCTCCGCCACCGCCACCCGCGCGCCGTGCGAAGCCGCGACCCGGCTCGCCCGGACCCCGCCCGAACCCGCGCCGATCACGAAGAGGTCATAGTCAAACTCAGCCATCTTCCGCTCCCGTTATGCGCGCGATATGGGGCGGGACTGATGGGTTTGCCAATCGTAATTGCTGCAAAGGGTGATAGGTCTGTAAATTCGATATCGACTGGAGCAGACGTGGTGAGCGTGAGAGTAATTGCTGGCCTGCTTGTTGGCAGCACAATGTTGGCCAGCTGCGCCGCCAAATCGCATGAGCCCGGCAATGGCCTGAACGAGCTATTTCAGCAGTCAAAATTTGTCGCGACCGCCTGCTACACCGGAGTCGATACTCCCGAAGATCTCCGCCCCCTTACGGCAGCAGTGAACGCGACCGTCGACGACGTAAGCAAGCAGCCCGAACCTCGTGACCCCGTTCAAGTCAAGCATAGGCTGGTGCAACTGGTGCAGGAGGTCGACCTATTCGCAACCGAAGACCGGGATGAAGTCTATCGGTATGCGATCAAAATTTGGCGAGCGTCCGGAATGCGAGGCGAATCCGGGCTCTTTCCCAAGAAGGATGCGGCAGTGCTGGCGCAAATGCCGGGTTGCTGAGCTTGCCATAACTCACTTGATCCCCGCCTCGGCCAGCAGCGCCTCCGTACTGGCATCGAAAGTAGTTCCGCCGTTGACGATGGCCTTGGCGATTTCCTTGCCTAGCTCGACCCCGAACTGGTCGAACGAGTTGATCCCCAGCATCACCCCGTTAGCGAAGGTGCGGTGTTCATGGAAGGCGATCAGCGCACCGAGTGTGGCGGCGTTGAGTTCCTCGCACAGGATCGTCGCTGAGGGACGGTCGCCGGGATAGGCGCGCGCGCCGTCCTTGCTTTCCTTACCGGCCATCAGTGCTGCACCCTGCGCAAAGCAGTTGGCGAGAAGGTTGTGGTGATGGTCTGACGCCAGCTCGTCACCCGGTTCGATCGCGGCGATGAAGTCCACCGGCACCAGGTTGGTACCTTGGTGGAGCAGCTGGAACACCGCATGCTGCGCATCGGTCCCCACCCCACCCCAGGTGATCGGCGCGGTCGGGCGGCCGACGGGTGAGCCGTCGAGCTTCACCGACTTGCCATTCGATTCCATTTCGAGCTGCTGGAGGTAGCTCGGCAGCAGGCGGAGCCGCTCGTCATAGGCAAAGCAGGCGCGGGTCTGGGCACCGCACAACTGGGTATAGTAAAGGTCGGCAAAGGCCGCGCGCAGCGGCAGGTTATCGAGCCCGTCGGTGTCGATGAAATGCCGGTCCATCGCCGCCGCGCCGTCAAGGAACTCGGCGAACTTATCATAGCCCACCGCCAGCGCGATCGGGAAGCCGATCGACGACCACAGCGAATAACGCCCGCCAACGCTCTCGGCAAAAGGCAGCACGCGGGTTTCATCGACCCCCCATTCGACCGCCTTGTCAGGATAGGCAGTCAACGCGATGACCCGGCCATAGGTGTCCGCCACGCCATTCTGCTTGAGCCAGTCGAGCGCCGACAATGCGTTGGTGATGGTCTCGGTGGTGGTGAAGGTTTTTGAGGCGACCGCGATCATCGTGGTCGCCGGGTCGCACGCCCGGAACGCCGCTTCGAGCGCGCAGCCGTCGATGTTCGAGACGACATGCACGTCGCACTTGGGATTGTCGCGCGCCAGCGCGTCGATCGCCAAGGCCGGGCCCAGCGCCGAACCGCCGATCCCGATATGGATCAGGTGCCTGATCTCACCCAGCGCGCCGGAGTGGATCGCATCGACCAGACTTTTCATGCGCATGTGCAGCGCCTCGGCCTCGTCGACGCTGGCATCCCGGCCGATCCCGCGCTGCGCGGTGTGTTCGACCGGACGGTCTTCGCTGACGTTGATGTGCTCGCCCGCGATCATCGCCGCGCGGCGCTGGGCAAAGCCCGCCGCCTCAGCCAGCTTGACGAAGGCCGCACCCAGCGCGGCATCGAGGTGCGTCTTTGACCAGTCGAACCGCACCGCACCGCCCGGCAATTCGAGCTTGCTGGACCAGGCCGCAAGCCGCCCCGCATCGCCGAACAAGGACTTCAGGTTGGGCCGGGGCAAGGCCGCGAGTTCACTCCAGGCTGCCGCTACCGCATCGCTCATGTAATCACTCCTGTAAGGCCAGCCGCGCGCTATGCCCCGCCCCCGCCATGCGGCCAAGTAGGGAAATCGTATGCATGAGCCCGTTAGTGTGTTATTCATATAGCACGCCATAAGACTTGACGAGCCTGCAGTGGCGTGGGCAAGGAACGAGCCGATGACCGACACCACACTTGAAAACAACGAAATGCCCGCGGCCGAGGTTCCCGAAGCCAAGCCTGCCAAGCCGGCGAAGAAGGAAGATTCGTTCCCCGTCTTCGTGCTCAAACTGGGCATCGCGGTGGTGCTGTTCCGCAGCTTCGTCTTCGCGCCGTTCTACATCCCCAGCGAATCGATGCTGCCGCGCCTGCTGAACGGCGATTACCTGCTGCTGGCCAAATGGCCTTACGGGTTCTCGCGCCGCTCGCTGCCGTTCGGCGTGCCATTGCTCCCCGAACAACGCGTGCTTGCCTCCAATCCGGCGCGCGGCGACGTGGTGGTATTCAAGGCCCCGGCGCACTTTGAGGAAGACTGGATCAAGCGCGTGATCGGCCTGCCCGGCGATACGGTGCAGATGAAGGATGGCCAGCTGGTGCTCAACAACGTGCCGGTGCCCAAGGTCCGCATCTCGGACTTCGAGGTGGCGGTGAGCCCCAACACCCGCTGCTATTCCAGTCAGTTCATGGCCAAACGCGCTGACGGCGCCGACGTGTGCCGCTACCCGCGCTTCACCGAGACCCTGCCCGGCGGCAAGAGCTACGACGTGCTCGATTTGAACAACAGCAACCCCAAGGACAACACCGACCCGGTGGTCGTGCCCGAAGGCTCTGTGTTCCTGATGGGCGACAACCGCGACAATTCCGAAGACAGCCGCTATCCGGCCAGCCCCGATGGCGGGATCGGCCTTGTGCCGATCGACAACCTGCTGGGCCGCGCCACGGTGATGATGTGGTCGACCGACGGCGGCGCCGAATGGCTCAAGCCCTGGACCTGGTTCACCGCCGCGCGGTGGAACCGGCTTGGCGGCGCGTTCTGAGGCCTAGTGCTTGATCGCGCCACCAAGGAATTCCTCACCGCGCTGGCCGGAAAGCCAATCGCGGATGACAGCCTGTGGCTTGAGGCGCTAACGCACGGCAGCACCGGAGCCGAACGCGATTACCAGCGGCTCGAATTCCTCGGTGACCGGATGCTCGGGCTGGTCATTGCCGAATGGCTGTTTCAGCTCGAAAATTCGGACGAAGGCAAGCTGTCGCAGCGGCTCAATGCGCTGGTCAGTGGCTCGACTTGCGCGACTATCGCGCGCACCATCGAGCTTGGCAAATACATGCGCCTTGGCAAACAGGCCCGCGACGATGGCGGGCATGACAGCGACAATATCCTGGGTGACGTGATGGAGGCGCTGATCGGCGCCAGCTTCGTCACCCGCGGCTACGATGCCACCGCCGCCATGGTCCGGCGGCTGTGGGGCGATGCGGTGTCTGGGCAGGCCGGGCAATCGAAACATCCCAAGTCGGCGCTGCAGGAGTGGGCCGCCGGCAACCGCCGCAAGGGCCCAAATTACCGCCTGGTCGAACGCTCCGGCCCCGACCACGCCGCGCGCTTTCTGGTCTCGGTCGAAGTGCCCGGCGTGGGCGCGGCAGAGGCCGCCGGCACCTCGATGCGCGAAGCGGAAACGGCGGCGGCGGAGGAATTCATGCGGCGGTTCGGGTGATGGCAGCGCGCCGACTTCGACAGGCTCAGCCTGAGCGGGTATGAGAGCAATATGAAACTCCTGAACCCTTCACAATTCCCCTACCCCGCTCAGCCTGAGCTCATCCTGAGCCTGTCGAAGGGCGAAGGCCACGCGCAACGAAAGACCTACACATGACCCCTCACTGCGGCCTGGTTGCCGTTCTCGGCGCGCCAAATGCGGGCAAAAGCACGCTGGTCAACGCGCTGGTCGGTCAGAAGGTGGCGATCGTCAGTGCCAAGGCGCAGACCACCCGCGCCCGGCTGATGGGGATTGCGCTGCAGGGCACTACGCAGATCATCCTTGCCGACACCCCAGGGCTGTTCGCGCCCAAGCGCCGGTTGGACCGCGCGATGGTTGCCGCGGCGTGGGAGGGCGCGCAGGAGGCCGATGCGATCCTGCTGGTGGTCGATGGCCGCAAGAAGCGCCGCGATTATCTTGAGCCGATCCTGGAGGACCTCAAGCACCGGCCCGAGCGCAAGATCCTGGTGCTCAACAAGGTCGATGAAGTGGCCAAGGAACCGCTGCTGATCGCCGCGCAGGAGCTGGCCGGGACGGACGAAGACGGCAATGCCGCGTTCGATGAGGTGTTCTTCATCTCGGCGCTAACCGGCGACGGGGTGCCCGAACTCAAGACGCGGCTGGCGAAGCTGATGCCCGAAGGCGCATGGCATTACCCCGAAGACCAAGTCTCCAACGCCAGCGAGCGGCTGTTGGCGTGCGAAATCACCCGCGAACAGCTTTACCGCCAGCTCCACGACGAACTGCCCTATGACAGCGCGGTCCGCCCCGAAAGCTACACCCACCGCCCCGACGGCTCGGTCGAAGTGCACCAACAAATCGTGATCGCGCGAGACAGCCAGAAGGGCATCGTGCTCGGCAAAGGCGGAAGCAAACTGAAGTCGATCGGCGAGACTGCGCGCAAGGAACTTAGCGAGCTGCTTGGCGTGAAGGTGCACCTGTTCCTCCACGTCAAGGTCGATGAGAAGTGGGGCGAGGACAAAGAGGTTTACGAGGAGATCGGGTTGGAGTGGGTGCGTTAATGAGAGCAACTAGAAAAGCTCTAGCCCTCATACATTGATCCCCAACATTTTTGCTCCAAATACGACAACACAAAGCCAAAATAACGGCCAAAGTATTCCGCACAAACCACCAACAATAACTGCAAGAATGATCGCGGGTAACCAACCGATCCCAAAACCAAAAAGGAAACCATACGTGGCCGCGCAATAGGCCCAGGCTCCTAAAAATGTTAACCCTCCAACTAGAAGTCCCGTTATGATAGCGACAGACCCATAAAAACTCCAAAACTTGTCGTCTTCTTCGATCATTTCATACCCCTATTCACCGCAGCTTCGCAATCCCGATTCCGTCTATCTTCGCGCGCTCCTTGGTCGATTCCTCGCTGCGGTTAAGCGCCTTGGCGATTTCTTTCAGGCCCTTGCCCTTGCCCGCGAGGGTGCGAAGTTTCGTGACCTCGTCGGCTTTCCAGGGTTGGCGGTGTTTAGTGAATATTTCGGCCATGGGGGCGGGATAGCGGAACCTGTGCGGGCTTGTCGCGCCTTTTCGTCGTCCCCGGCTCGACCGGGGACCGCTGGCCTCGTCGATGCTAGGTCGCGTCTGGAGGCCAGCGATCCCCGGTCAAGCCGGGGATGACGGTGGAGGCCTGCTATCCCCGGTCGAGCCGGGGAGGACGGTTAGGAGTGAAATTGGCTTAGGTCGTGCCATTCGGGATTGGCCGCCTCGATCAGTTCGATCTTCCAGGCGCGTTCCCAATGCTTGAGCTGTTTCTCGCGGACAATCGCTTCCTCGATTGTGGGATATTCTTCCACCAGCACCAACCGGTCGATCCCATAGCGGCGACAAAAGCGCGAGCCGAGGCCGGTTTTATGCTGGTGAACGCGCAACGCGATGTCTGCGGTTACGCCGATGTAGAGCACACCGTACATCCGGTTGGCCATGATGTAGGTGTAACCACCTCTCATCGACTTCTCCACTTTCGTCATCCCCGTCAGCCCCGTCGTCCCCGGCTTGACCGGGGATCGCTGGCCGCATCAATGCAAGGCTGGAATAATGCGGCCAGCGATCCCCGCTCGAGCCGGGGACGACGTTATTTTTTTGCAGCCTTCTTGGGTGCAGCCTTCTTCTTGGGCGCGGCCGCCTTCTTCGCGGGTGCCTTCTTGCGTCCCTTGCCCTTGGCCGGACCCTTGGCGGCGCGCTCGGTGATGAGCGTGATCGCCTGTTCCATGGTCAGGTCTTCGGGCTTCTGCTCGCGCGGCAAGGTGGCGTTGGTGGTGCCGTCGGTCACGTAGGGACCATAGCGCCCGGCCATCAGCTTCATCTCGCCGCCGCTTTCGGGGTGCGGGCCGAAGGTGTTGAGCGGTTCGACTGCGGCACGCGCGCCGCGCCCGCCACCTGCCGCCGCCTCGGCCAGTTTGGCGACCGCGCTGTTCATCCCGGTGTCGAACACTTCGGCGGTGCTGTGCAGCTTGGCGTACTTGCCATTGTGTGCGAGGTATGGTCCGTAACGTCCTATCGAAGCAGTGATTTTCTCACCGCTTTCGGGGTGAATACCGACTTCGCGCGGCAGGCTGAGCAATTTGACCGCCCAGTCCAGATCGAGCTCGGGAATGTCCTTGGGGATCGAGCTGCGCGCCGCCTCCTTGCCCTCACCCATCTGGATGTACGGCCCGAACCGCCCGGCCTTGCGGGTGATCGGCTCGCCCGTTTCGGGATGCTTGCCGATCTCGCCATCCTCGGCCGCGCCTTCGCCGCCGGGTTGGGCAAACTTGCGGGTGTATTTGCACTCGGGATAATTCGAGCAGGCAACGAACGCGCCGAACCGCCCGCCGCGCAGCGCCAGCCGTCCGCCTTCGCGGTGATCGATCAGGCACTGCGGGCAGATTCTGGGGTCGGCACCGTCCTCGGTCGGCGGGAACAGGTAATCGGCTAGGAACTCATCGAGCGCTTCGGTGACTTCACTGGGCTTGCGCTCCATCACTTCATCGCTCTTGGGTTTGAAATCCTTCCAGAATTTGGCGAGCAGCTCCTTCCAATTCTCGCGCCCATCGGAGACAACGTCGAGCTCGTCTTCCATCCCGGCGGTGAATTCATAAGCGACGTAGCGCGGGAAGAAGCGTTCGAGGAAGGCGGTCAACAGTCGGCCCGATTCTTCCGCAAAGAAGCGGTTCTTTTCGGTGCGGACGTAGTTGCGGTCCTTGAGCACCTGGATGGTCGAGGCGTACGTCGATGGCCGCCCGATCCCCAGTTCTTCGAGCCGTTTGACCAGAGTCGCTTCGGAAAAGCGCGGCGGTGGCTGGGTGAAGTGCTGGTTGGCATCGACCCCGAGCTTGGCCGGGGTATCGCCGCTGTTCAGCACCGGCAGCATCGCGCTTTCTTCGTCGTCGCTGTCGGCCTTTTGGTCGAGGCTTTCGTCATAAACCGCGAGAAACCCAGGGAATTTAACCACCTGGCCGCTGGCGCGCAGCTCGTGCTGGCCGGTGCCTTCGCGCAAGGTCACGCTGGTCCGCTCGATCACCGCCGAGGCCATCTGGCTGGCGATCGCGCGCTTCCAGATCAGCTCATACAGCCGCGCTTCGTCACCGCTGCCGAACTTGTCGCGGGTAAATTCGGTCGGGCGGATCGCTTCGTGGGCTTCCTGCGCGTTCTTGGCCTTGGTTTCATAAACGCGCGGCTTTTCAGGCAGGTAGTGGCCGTTCTTGTAGCGCTCTGTGATGGCCACCCGCGCCGCGGAAATGGCGCTCGAATCCATCTGCACGCCGTCAGTCCGCATGTAGGTAATTGCGCCGGCCTCATACAACCCTTGCGCCACCCGCATCGTGTGGCTGGCGGAGAAGCCCAGCTTGCGCGCGGCTTCCATCTGCAGCGTCGAGGTGGTGAACGGCGGGTACGGGTTGCGCCGGGTCGGCTTGGTCTCGACCTCTTCGACCCGGAAGGTCGCGGCCTCGACCAGTGCCTTGGCGCGCGCGGCGGTGCCTGCATTGCCCAGGCTCAGCTTGTCGAGCTTTTGCCCGTCGAACTTGACCAGCCGCGCCGCGAACTTCGTGCCCAGATGTTCCAGCTGCGCCAGCACCGACCAGTACTCGTCCGCGCGGAACAGCTCGATCTCGCGCTCGCGCTGGCAGATCAGCCGCAGCGCGACCGATTGCACCCGGCCTGCGCTTTTGGCCCCGGGCAGCTTGCGCCACAGCACCGGGGAGAGCGTGAAACCGAACAGGTAATCGAGCGCGCGGCGGGCGAGGTAGGCGTCGATCAGGTCCTGATCGAGCTCGCGCGGATGCTTCATCGCCTCAAGGATCACGTCCTTGGTGATCGCGTTGAAAGTGACCCGCTCGACCTCCTTGGGCAGCGCCTTTTTCTTGGCGAGCAGTTCGCGCACGTGCCACGAAATCGCCTCACCCTCACGGTCGGGGTCGGTCGCGAGGATCAGGCGGTCGGCGGTCTTGGCCGCATCGGTGATCGCCTTCACCTGCCGCGCCTTGTCGCCATAGACCTCCCAGTCCATCGCAAATTCTTCATCGGGGCGTACCGAGCCGTCCTTGGGCGGCAGATCGCGGACGTGCCCGTAAGAGGCGAGGACCATATAGTCCTTGCCCAGGTACTTCTCGATGGTTTTGGCCTTGGCGGGCGATTCAACGATGACAAGCTGCATGATGGGTGTTGCAATCCTTACGCGTATACGTACGCGCGAGGGTGGGGAGCGCCGCCGCCTTCCGTCAAGCCGCTTGTTGGTGCGTGCGCCAGGCCATGAAGAATCCCAAACCCAGCAGCAGATCGATGCACGCGAACAGAGCCACCGGCGGATTGACCGGATAGCCGCTGGCCCACAGCGCCAGGCACGGTACGCCGAACACCAATTTCTCGGCCACGGCGATCGGCATCAGCGGCCGGTACTTGGCGGGATCGCTGCCGATCATCCAGAACACTGCCTGAAACACCAGCGCTAGACCGACAAATCCGAGGAACACCTCCGCGCCCATCGGCGGCAACGGGGTCAGGTACAGCGGCAACAGCACGATCACCCCGTAGATCGCGGCCCAGCGAAACATCCGTGCCGGAAACTTGCTCATGATCCCCTCTCCTGTCAGGCGCGGCTGACCCGGCCGCCGGCGTGGCGTACCAGTCCGCCGCCCAGTTCCAGCTCAAGCAGCGCAAGTTGAACTGCGGCCCCGCTTGCCCCGCTCTGCCGGATCAGTTCATCCACCGCGACCGGGGCCATGGTCAAGAGCGAAGCAATATCGGGCACCGTATCATCGAGGTCATCGGGCAGCGCTTCGAAGTCCGCCGCGGTTTCACGGAAGGTCGAGCGCGGCTGGCCCTTGAAGCCTTCGATCAGCTCGATCACGTCAGCCGCGCACTGCACCAGCACTGCGCCCTCGCGAATCAGCTGGTTGCAGCCTTGCGCGCGCGCTTCGAGCGGGGAGCCGGGCACGGCCATCACCTCGCGCCCCGCCTCTCCCGCCAGCCGCGCGGTGATCAGCGAGCCTGATTTGGGCGCGGCTTCCACCACCAGCGTGCCCGCGGCCAGCCCCGCGATGATGCGGTTGCGCGCAGGGAAGTGCCGCGCCAGTGGATCGCTGCCGGGGGGTTGTTCGGCCAGCAGCAGACCCTGGTTCGCGATCGCTTCCTGCAGCTCGGCATGTTCAGGCGGATAGGCAATGTCGATCCCGCTGGCGATCACGGCGATGGTGCCGCCATCAAGCGCGGCGTGGTGCGCTGCACCATCGATCCCGCGAGCGAGGCCCGAGACGACGACGAACCCCGCTTCGGCCAGTTCGTGCGCGAACTGGCGCGCCAGCTTGACTGCGGCGGCCGAAGCATTGCGCGCGCCGACAATCGCCACCGTGGGCCGCTTGCCCAGTGCGAGGTCACCGCGCCAGGTGAGGATCGGCGGGGCGCTGTCGAGCTCACCCAGCAAAGCCGGATAATCAGGATCGTCATGGAACAGATACCGCGCCTTGGCAGCGCGGGCGGCGGCGATCTCGGCGCTGACCCGGTCGGCGCTGGCGGCGCGGTAGGGCGTGCCGCCACGCGCGGCGAGATCGGGTAACGCATCCAGCGCGGCTTTGGCATTGCCAAAGCGCCGCAGCAGCTGGCGGTAGCTGACCGGGCCCACGTTGGGTGAACGCAGCAGGCGAATGCGGGCAAAGGCTTCGTCCTGCGTCAACACGGCGCGGGTCAGCCTTTCCGGCCGACGCGCGGTTCGGTCCCGGCGCGCAGCCGGGCGATGTTGGCGCGGTGGCGCCACAGCACCACCAGCGCGATCCCGGCGAGCGGCAGAACCAGTTCGGGCCGGCCCAGCGCCCAAGCGGCGATTGGCCCGGCCAGAGTCGCAGTCATCCCGCCGAGCGAGGAAATCCGCGAAGCCGCGAAAACGACCAGCCATACCGCCGCGCAGATCAGCGCGACCGGCCACGACAACGCCAGCGCAATGCCCAGCGCGGTGGCCACGCCCTTGCCGCCCTTGAACCCGAGCCAGACCGGGAAGCAGTGCCCGACAATCGCGCCGAACGCCGCAATCGGCGCGGCCAGCGGCCACCATTGCGCGGTCAGCCACACCGCCAGCGCGCCCTTGCCTGCATCGAGCAGCAGGGTTCCGGCGGCGAGGCCCTTGCGCCCCGTGCGCAGCACATTGGTGGCGCCGATGCTACCCGAGCCGATGCTGCGCAGATCCCCTGCCCCGAACAACCGGGTCAGGATCAGGCCGAACGGGATCGATCCCAGCAGGTAGCCGAGTCCCAGTGCATAGACCGATTCCATCGCAGTCCCTTCCCTTTGCCCGCTACTGGTAGCTACAAGGCATATGCGCCGACAAGTGCGGATCAGGGGATTGCCACGGAAATGGATGCTGACGCGCCGCTGCTGCTGTTCGATTCGGGCGTCGGCGGGCTGTCGGTGCTGGCCGAAGTGCGCAAGGTCCTGCCCGATGCGCCGGTGATCTATGCTGCGGACAACGGCGGGCTGCCTTATGGCCCGAAAAGCGAGGCTGAGGTTGCAGCGCGGGTCTGCGGCCTGCTTGGGCGGATGAGCGAGCGCTATCGCCCGCGTCTGATCTGCATCGCCTGCAACACTGCGAGCACGATCGCGCTGGCCATGGTGCGCGATGTGCTGGCGGTGCCGATCGTCGGTACGGTCCCGGCGATCAAGCCCGCGGCCGAGCGGACCCGCAGCGGTACCATCGGGCTGCTCGGCACCGCGGCCACTATCCGCCAGCCCTATGTCGACCGGCTCGCCGCCGAATTCGCCGCAGACAAGCGCCTGCTGCGCCATGCCGCGCCCGAATTGGTCACCGCAGCCGAAGCCAGGCTGCGCGGCGAGACCATCGATCCGGCCGTGATCGCGCGCGCGATCGCGGGCCTGCGCGACCAGCCCGGCGGCGCGGAGATGGATACCGTGGTGCTGGCCTGCACCCACTTTCCGCTGCTGCACGACGAACTGGCGGCGGGCTTCGGCGGCGGCGTGGCCTTCGTCGATGGTGCAGCGGGAATCGCGCGGCGGATCGTCCATCTCACGCAAGGACAGTCATTCGCCCGCAGCCACCCCGATTTCGCACTTTTCACCCGCCGCGATCCGGACTTTACCCGGCTCGCCCCGGCCCTGGCCAGCTATGGGCTGACCCAAATCGAGGTACTGTGAGATGACGACACGCCTCAATTATGTCTTGCTGGTGCTCGTGCTCATGGTGAGCTTGCCATTTTACTGGTTCTTGCTCGACAACAGCGGCGCCAGCCTGCCGGCCAAGCCGGTCACCATGGCTGAACTGCGCGCCCTGGCGGCCTCGATCCCCGGCGAGGTGCCTTACGCGATCGAGGCTGAGCGTGCCGCCTATCGCCGTGTACCCGGGGATTTCATGGTCGCCGGGTCCGGCATCAAGCGCAAGCTGATCGGCTACATGGCCTTCCGCCTGCCGGTCCGTGGCGGCAAAGCTGTGCTGATTGAAAGCGGCATGAACCAGACCACCGCCAACGCGCTCCATGCCGAGCGGATCAACATCTCCGCGCAAGCCCGCATCGAGCGCGAGATGGACCGCGCCGGGATCATTCTGGTTACGCATGAACATCCCGATCACCTCGGCGCATTGGCCATGCATGGCGGCGCGGCGCTGGCCAATGCCGCATGGCTCAATCCGCGCCAGCTGGCCGCGCCGCTCGCCTGGAATGGCCCGAAGCCGCCAGCACGCCTGAATGGTGTGGCCCCGCAGGCGGTCGCTCCGGGGATCGTCGTGATCCCTGCTCCCGATAGCCATTCGCCCGGATCGCAGCTCATATATGTGCGACTGGCCAATGGCCGCGAAGCGCTGTTCGTCGGCGACAATTCAAGCTTTGCGCAAAACTGGATGGACCAGCGCGGCCGCTCGCGCTTGTCGGAGACGTTCTTCGTGCCCCAAAACCGGGCCGAGGTCTTCGCTTGGCTCAAGACGATCCGCGCGCTCAAGGCGCAGGCTCCGGGCCTTGAGATCATCCCGGGGCACGATTGGGAGTGGCTCGAACAGTCCGGAAACAATCCAAACGTGAGGATCGGCTTTTCCAACCCGTTCTAGTGCGAACGGTTCGCAGCAAAACCGCTGGAAATGCTCTGATTCGTGGCGTAGAGCGCGGCTCGTAACTGGCTACGCGAGTCCTGCCAAGTGGACGCGGCCGAAGGGCGGTAAAGCGGTGAACTACGAACAGATCTTTGATGCAGCGATTGGTCGGCTCCATTCAGAGGGCCGCTACCGGGTGTTTATCGACATCCTGCGCAACAAGGGCAGCTATCCAAACGCGCGCTGCTTTGCCGGGCACAACGGGCCCAAGGACATCACCGTGTGGTGCTCGAACGATTACCTCGCGATGGGCCAGCACCCCAAGGTGATCGCCGCGATGGAAGAGGCGCTGCATGACGTTGGCGCCGGGTCAGGCGGGACCCGGAACATCGGCGGCAACACGCATTACCACGTCGATCTTGAAGCCGAGCTGGCTGACCTGCACGGCAAGGACGGCGCGCTGCTGTTCACTTCGGGCTATGTCTCGAACGACGCGACCCTGTCCACACTGGCCAAGGTTCTGCCCGGCTGCGTGATCTTTTCCGACGAACTCAACCATGCCTCGATGATCGCAGGCATCCGCAATTCGGGCGCGGAAAAGCGCGTCTGGCGCCATAACGATCTGGCCCACCTCGAAGAGCTGCTCGCCGCCGAAGACCCCGATGTGCCCAAGCTGATCGCGTTCGAAAGCGTCTATTCGATGGAGGGCGATGTCGCCCCGATCCACGCGATCTGCGACCTGGCCGACCGGTACAACGCGCTGACCTATATCGACGAGGTCCACGCGGTGGGCATGTACGGCCCGCGCGGCGGCGGGATCACCGACCGCGAGGAAGCCGCGCACCGGATCGACGTGATCGAAGGCACGCTGGGCAAGGCCTTCGGGGTCATGGGCGGCTACATCGCGGCCGACCGCAAGATCATCGACGTGATCCGCAGTTACGCGCCGGGCTTCATCTTCACCACTTCGCTATCGCCGGTGCTAGTCGCGGGCGTGCTGGCATCGGTGCGCCACCTCAAGGCCTCAAGCGTCGAGCGCGATGGCCAGCAGGCCAATGCCGCCGCATTGAAGGCGATGCTGCGTGAGGCTGGGCTGCCGGTGATGGATTCGACCACGCACATAGTGCCGCTGATGGTTGGCGATCCGGTCAAGGCCAAGACCATCGCCGATATCCTGCTCGCCGAATACGGCATCTACGTCCAGCCGATCAACTACCCGACCGTGCCGCGCGGGCTTGAACGCCTGCGCTTCACCCCGGGCCCGGCGCACACCGAGCCGATGATGCGGAGCCTGACCGAGGCGCTGACCGAAATCTGGCAGCGGCTCGATTTGGCACTGGCTGCTTAACCCCGATTTACCGCGATTCCCGCTGGACCGAGAGCAGGAATCCGTTACGACTCCAGCCGGGCGCCCCACACGGGGGCATATGCAGGCAATCGTTCGGTTGCCAATGTTTTTGGGAGTAGAGCATGGCAACCGACTGGGCCGCAGACGTCAAGAAATACGATGCCAAAGCCGATGAAACCGCCATTGCCGGGATCGTGCGCTATTGCGGCATTGCCCTGCGCAACCGCGATTCCGCTCTGGTATCCTTCAGCGACAAGGCCGAGACCGACCGGGTTCGCAACAACTTCCTCAAGAAGAAACTTGGGCTAACTCAGGCGGATAGCGTGCTCGACGCCGCGATCGCCAAGGTTGGTGAGCAGATGAAGGCGGATCGAACCAAGAACCGCGTCACGGTTTATTACCTGCTGGCTGCCGAACTTGGCCAGCTGGGCATGTTTGCGAAGGTTGCGCCTGCTGCGAAGAAGGCTCCTGCAGCCAAGACCGCAAAGGCCGCCGCACCAGCCAAGACACCTGCCGCCAAGGCTCCTGCGAAGAAGGCTCCTGCCGCGAACACAGCTACAACCAAGTCGGCTCCCAAGACTGCGGCCGCGAAGCCCGCTGCGACAAAGACCGCTGTCACTGCTCCGGTCAAGGCGGCTCCGGTCAAGGCGGCTCCGGCCAAGGCGGGTCCGGTCAAGGCAGCTCCTGCCGCCAAGGCACCGGCTAGGGCTGCTACCGCGCCCGCCAAGAAGGCTCCGGCTCCAGCCAAGAAAGCCGCTGCTCCTGTGAAGAAATCTGCAGCGCCTGCGAAGCTGGTGAACAAGCCGGCCGCCAAGGTCAACGCTGCAGTCGAAGCGGTGAAAGCCGCGCCGGCTGCGACGATGGCCGCTGCAGCCGTCACAGCTGCCGCGGTTGGAGCGGCGGCGACCAGCGCTGCGAGCATGGTCAAGGACGCCGCCAGCGGCGCTGGCGACAAGGTTGCAGCCGCCATGCCCGCGGCAAGCAAGTCTGCCCCTGTCGCCGCAGCTGCTCCAGCCGATGACGGTTCCGAAATGAACTGGCTGTGGTGGGTCATCGGCCTCGCGGTCGTGGCTTTCGCCGCTTGGTGGTTCTTCACCTCGCGCAACCCCGAAGCCACCGAGGGCAATACAACTGAAGCTGCCGCAAGCGCGGCGGCTTCCGAAGTCGGCACCGATCTGGCCGCCGCGCCTGCTGAAAACACCGTCCCCATTCCGCAAGGCGCCGGCGTGACCAGCGAAATGCGCGATGGCAAGCCGGTGGTGAAGGTCTATTTCGACAGCGGCATGACTGGCGTGGCTCCTGACTTCGCCAACACCGCCGGCGGGCTCAAGTCATGGCTCGATTCCCATTCGGGCGCGACCCTGGCGGTCTCGGGCTACAGCGACCCGAGCGGTAACGCCGCAGTCAATGCCAAGCTCGCCAAGCAGCGCGCCCAGGCAGTCCAGTCCGCACTGGTAGCCGCGGGAATCCCCGCCACCAGTGCCGCACTGGTCAAGCCTGACGCGGTGATCGATGCCACCACCGCGAAGGACGCCGCGCGCCGGGTGGAAGTCGTCGTCAAGTAAGGGACTGCCGCTACCAAGTCCCGACGAAAAGGGGCGGCTGCCGGCCTGGCAGTCGCCCCTTTTTCCTTCCAACTACAATCCCCGTTCGTCCTGAGGAGCCGCACAGCGGCGTCTCGAAGGACCAGGCGCTGCGCTTGGTGGTTCGAGACGGGGCAGAGCCCCTCCTCACCACGAACGGAACTTGTTCTGCTCGTGACCGTGGTCGGTGGATATGCGTCGTGGGTCGCCGCTTAGCGCAGCGAAACCACGTTGTCGCTCGTCCGCGGATCGCGACGGTTACCCATGTACTGGCTGGCCATCGGCTCATCCCCCGTCTCGATCGCCGCAGCCTGGCCAAAGCCATTGAACGCGGTCTTCATGGCCGCGCCATAGGCACCCAGCATGCCGATTTCGATGTAGTCACCGGCTTGCATGTCGACGGGCAGCAGGAACGGCCCTTCCATGTAATCGGCATCGTCGCAAGTTGGGCCATAGAACGAGCACGGCTTCAACTGCTCGCTGCGCCCTTCTGACAGGCACCGCACCGGGAAGCGCCAGCCGACATGCGCGGCATCATACAGCGCGCCGTAGGCCCCGTCGTTGATATAGAGCTCGTCATCACGGGTCTTCTCGACCCGGACGACCAGCGAATTGTATTCAGCGCAAAGTGCGCGGCCGGGCTCGCACCACAGTTCGGACGAATAAGAGACCGGCAGCGATTCGGCGGCGCGGTGGATCGCCCCGAAGTAATCCTCGAGCGGCGGCGGTTCCATGCCCGGATAGATCGACGGGAACCCGCCGCCGACATCGATGATGTCGACCGTCACCGCCGCGACCACAATCGCCGCGCGGACGCGTTCAAGCGCTTGAACGAAAGCGAACGGCGTCATCGCCTGCGAACCGACATGGAAGCACACCCCAAGCCAGTCAGCGACCTGACGGGTCGCCTGGAGCAGCGGCGCGGCGTCGGCAAGATCGATCCCGAACTTGGAGGCGAGACTCAGCTCGGAATATTCCGAAGAGACCCGCAGCCGCACGCAAAGCCGCAAGTCTTCCGCAGCGCTGCCATCGGCCTGCGCGGTTGCCGTGACGATCTTGGCAAGCTCATCATGGCTGTCGAGGCTGAAGGTGCGCACGCCGTGGACCAGATAGGCCTCGGCGATCGCGCTCTTCGATTTGACCGGGTGCATGAAGCACAGCACCGCCTCGGGCAGCGTGGCACGAACCAGCCGCACTTCGGCGATCGATGCGACATCGTAATGCGTGATCCCCGCGTCCCACAGCACCTTGAAGAGCTCGGGTGACGGGTTGGCCTTCACCGCATAAAGCGACGTGCCCGGGAACTTCTCGACAAAGAAGCGGGCAGCACGCGCGGCGGCGTGCGGACGGTTGATTATAACGGGTTCGTCAGGCGAAAGAGCGCGAACTACAGCCGATGCGTCAGGAAAATGGTGCAACTCAAGGGACCCCCAATAGGCCTTTCGGCCAGGTAACACTTAGACGAAGCTGCCTTGCGGTTATTGGAAGTCCCCATGGGGCAGCGGGGGGTCGCTATAAATCGTGACAGGTGAACTGCAAGTGAAAATGCATGGGTTTAGCGGCGAAACCTAGCCTAGCATGAGATGGTCCGAAACGGCACGGAAGGCCGGCAGGGTTGCCGGGTCGATCATCGTGTTGGCGGCGATCGGGTGCGAGCCGAACCGGGCGATTACCAGCTCGGCCGCCGGATCGACGTAGATCGCCTGACCGTGGATCCCCCGAGCCGAAAATGCGCCATGATTTCCGGGCATTGACCACCACTGGCTGCGGTAAGAACAGTCGGGCAGGTAGGCATATCCGGCGGGCGCAAAGGCCTGCTTGCTGCCCCCGGCCCTGATCCCGGCAACAACTTCGCGGGCGATCGCCTGGCCGCCGTTGCCATAACCATCGTTGCGCATTGCTTCGCCGAATCGCGCCATGTCGCGCAGCACCGGATTGAGCCCGCCGCCGGCGAACGCCATCCCGGTCGAATCGGTCAGGAAATCGGCGTCTTGTTCCATCCCGAGCGGGGCCCAGATTCGCGTCGACAGCAGCTTGTCGATTCGCGTGCCCGTGGTGCGGGCCACAATCCAGCCGAGCACTTCGGTGTTGCAGGTGCGATAGGTGAAGCGCTCGCCATGGGTGCCGCTCTTGGCGATGGTGGGAAGATAGGCATAGACATCGGTTTTGCCCGCATACCCCGCCGGGCGCGGGGTCAGCCCCAGCGCATTGCTCATCGCGCCGATGCCCGAATTGGGATCGGTATATTCCTCCGAGAAATCGAGCGCGGTGGTCATGTCGAGCACGTGGCGCAGCGTGGCATCGGCGAATCCGCTCCCGGCAAGTTCCGGAATCAATTCGCCGACCGGAGCCGCGGGATCGAGCCGCCCTTCCGCGATCAGCATCTCAGCCAGCGTGCCGATGTAGCTCTTGGTCACCGAGAAGGCGATGTGCGTGCTATCGGGCCGGGTCACCCCGAGATAGCGCTCGTAGACGATCGTGCCCTTGTGCAGCACCAGGATCGCGTCAGTAAAGTTCTCGGCCAGCGACTGCTCCCAGGTCAGCGTGCGGCCGTCGTCGAGCGTCTGGAACTCCACTGCATCCAGATCGCCGCGCAGCGCGACCGGCAATTCCCACACCGGCCCCGTCCCGCGCGCCACGCGGGCGGTGGGCAGGAATTCACGCATGTTCGAATAGGCATAGCGGTGCATCGGGAAGCGCATGTGATCCGCGCGCTCCCAGGCGATCCGTTTGTCCGGCGTGGGCGGCAGGCCCTGCTGCCAGCCCATTGCCACTGGGTCACTGGTTTGGGCGTCGAGGATCTGGTCTGCCACTGTACTCTCCCGCTTATCTTGTGCGCGAGACCATGCCCTAGGAAAGCCGGTCGCGGAAGTCCTCGTAGGCGAAGCGCTTGATGCATTCGAGGCTGTCGGTGTCTGAGTCCCACAGCCAGATCGAGGGCAATGGCACGCCGTTGAAGGTGGTGGTCTTGACCATCGAATAATGCGCCTGGTCGAGGAACGCGAAGCGCTGACCCACGCGCGGACCGGAAGCGAAGCGGTAATCGCCGATTACATCGCCCGCCAGGCATGACGGCCCGCCGAGCCGAACTGCCCCGCCCTGCCCTTCATCCACTGCCAATTCGTCATGCGGCAGTTCGCCGAGCATCGCCGGCCGGTACGGTGCTTCGATGACATCGGGCATGTGGCAAGTTGCGGAGATGTCGGTGATCGCCACCGGCATCCCGTTGTCGCCGATGTCGAGCA
>JANXUP010000206.1 GCA_025356175.1 Sphingomonadaceae bacterium
CGGCTCAATTTGACCGCCGGGGCGCGGGTCGACGACCACGACCGGTTCGGCAGACACACCACGCTAGGCGCGAACGGCAGCTTCGATCTGGGCAATGGCTGGCGATTGCGCGCGTCGTGGGGGCAGGGGTTCAAGGCCCCGACCTTGAGCCAACTCTATGGCTACGGCGGCAACACTGCGCTCAAACCCGAAACCAGCGAGGCCTTCGATGCCGGGATCGAGCTGGGGGATCGCAACGCCCGGTTCCACCTTGCTGCCACCGCGTTTCGCCGCGATAGCCGAGACCTGATCGATTACCGCAATCCCGCCGGCTATTTCAACGTCAGCCGTGCCCGTGCGCAGGGGCTCGAGCTCGAAGGTTCGGCACGGATCGATGGCAACGTCACGGTCTCCGCCGCCTATACCTACCTTGAGGCGACTGACCGCACCACCGGCAAGGACCTCGCACGCCGCCCGCGCAACTTGGTGAGCGTCTCGGCCGACTGGACCACGCCCTTGCATGGCCTCAAATTGGGTGCCGACGTGCGGATGGTCGGCGACAGCTTCGATGATCGCGGGAACGTCACGCCGCTTGATGGTTATGGCCTGCTCACCCTGCGCGCCTCTGTGCCACTCGGCGAACACCTTGAACTCTATGGCCGGGTCGAGAATGTCACCGACGCGGCGTACCAGACCGTCGCCGGATACGGCACCTATGGCCGCTCGGGCTTTGGTGGGGTTAGGGTGACGTGGTGACCCGCTGGGCGCCGCTGATCGCACTGGTGCTGACGGCTTGCGCTGCCGCACCGGCGCGTGAAGTCGCGCCCACCGGCATCGTCAGCCTAAACCCATGCACCGACGCGATTCTCGCCGAAGTCGCCGATCCGCAACAAATCCTTGGCCTGTCGAGCTACAGCAGCGATCCGGCGGCAAGTTCGATGGACGTAGCCGTGGCGCAGCGGTTCCGCAGCGTCAGCGGCGCGGTCGAGGAGGTGGCGGCGTTGCGCCCGGCGCTGGTGATCGGCAGTACCTTTACCCCTCCGGCGACGCGGTCGGCTTTCGCGCGGATGGGGCTGCGGTTTGCTGCGTTCGGAGCCGCGAGCACCGTGGAAGAGAGCAAGGCGCAGGTGCGCGAGATCGCTGCGCTGGCGGGACATCCGGAACGCGGCATTGCCCTCAATGCGCAGATCGACGCCGCACTCGCCCAAGCCGCGCCGCCGCCGGGACCGTTCGTGCCGGCGATCGTCTGGCAATCGGGCGGCATGGTGCCGGGGCAGGGGACGCTGATTGCCGACCTCATGGCGCGCACCGGTTTTGCCAACGCATCGGCCTTGCGCGGCCTCAACCAGGCCGACCTGCTCCCGCTCGAACAAATGCTCGCCGCGCCGCCGCGGGTGATTTTCACTGCGGGCAATCCGCTCGCCAATGAAGACCGCATGTTGGCGCATCCGGCGTTGCGCGCACTGACGGGAACTTTGCGCGTCCCGCTTGATCCGGCGCTACTGTGGTGCGGGGGCCCAAGCATTCCGCGCACCGTGGCGCGGCTTGCGCAAGTGCGGCGCGACGTCTCTCGTCGTCCCGGGCTTGACCCGGGACCGCTGGCCCCAAGGCGCGAGGCCGGATTGATGCGGCCAGCGGTCCCCGCTTTCGCGGGGACGACGAAGTGATCACCCGCCCCGTCGCTTTGTTGCTCCTCGGCCTCGCCATTGCATTCCCGTTGACCCTCCTCGCCGGGCGCGTGTGGATCGATCCGTTCGCCAGTCCGGTGCCCAATGCCCTCGTCATCCTGACCGAGTTGCGCCTGCCGCGCAGCGTTCTGGCGCTGGTGCTTGGCGCAGGGCTGGGCGCAGCGGGCGCAGCGATGCAGGGCTATCTGCGCAATCCGCTGGCCGATCCGGGCCTGTTCGGGATTGCCCCCGGCGCGGCGCTGGGTGCGGTACTGAGTTTCTGGACCGGGCTGGCCGGAACCGCATGGCTGCTGCCGCTGTTTGCCTTGCTCGGCGCTGGGACTGCGATGGCCTTGCTCAGCCTGATCGCCGGGCGCAGTGGCTCGGCGCTGCTGTTTACGCTCGCGGGGATGATGATCGCCAGCCTCACAGGGGCCATGATGAGCCTCGCGATCAGTTTATCGCCCACGCCCTTCGCCATGTCGGAGATCGTCACCTGGCTGATGGGCGCGCTGAGCGACCGCAGCTGGAACGATGTGGTGATCGCCGCGCCGCTGACGCTCGCGGGGATCGCAGTGCTGCTGCGCACTGGCCCGGCGCTCGATGCGCTGACTTTGGGTGAGCAAGCTGCGCGTTCGCTCGGGCTCGATCCGCGGCGGCTGCAATGGCTGATGATCGGCGGGACCGGGCTGACCGTCGGTGCCAGCGTCGCGGCGGCGGGTATCATCGGCTTTGTCGGGCTGATCGTGCCGCATCTGATGCGCCGCTTCACCGATGGCCGCCCGTCGCAGTTGATTGTGCCGAGTGCGCTGGCGGGGGCTTTGCTGGTGCTGGTTGCGGATAGTGTGTGCCGGGTGCTGCCGCTGCAGAGCGAGCTGCGGCTTGGCATTGCCCTATCGCTGCTCGGCGCACCGTTTTTCCTTGCGCTGTTGCTGCGCCTCAGGCGGGAGCTGGTGTGATGTTGCAGGCTCAGAACCTGATCCTGCGCGGACGGCTGGACGACGTTAGTGCCGCAATTCGGCCCGGCGAGATTACCGCGATTGTCGGCCCCAACGGCGCTGGAAAGTCGTCGTTGCTCGCGTGTCTGGCTGGCCTGCTTGATCCCCAATCAGGCACCGTGCAGTTAAGCGGTGAACTGCTGGCCGACCTCGCCCCGCAAGCCCGCGCGCAGGCGATCGGCTATCTCCCGCAATCGCCCGAAGTGGCGTGGGATGTGTCGGTCGAGACCTTGGTGGCGCTCGGCCGCTTGCCGTGGCGTGATCGCGATGCGGCCTCGATCAATGCGGCCCTGGCCACGATGGAACTGGAAGACTTGCGCCAACGCCCGGTCTCACGCCTTTCGGGTGGCGAACGCGCGCGGGCGCTGATGGCGCGGGTGCTCGCCGGTCAGCCGCGCTGGATCCACGCGGATGAACCGCTTGCCAACCTCGATCTGGCGCACCAGCAAGCCTTGCTTGGCGTACTGCGCGCTCAGGCCGATGCCGGGACCGGGGTCGTGATGGTGATGCACGGCCTGGCCGAGGCGATGAACCATGCCGACCGCGTGCTGGTGGTGCTGGAAGGTCAGTTACTCGCCGATGGTCCGCCCGAAACGGTGCTCGATCTCGCCACAATCCAACGCGCCTGGGGGATCGACGCGCGCTGGCTGGGTGAAGCGGGGGGAAGAGCGCTGGCTTACTAGGTCCTCCTCATTTTTGGCGAAGGCCACAAATAAGGAGGTGGATCGGCGAAGCCGGGCCGGAGGTATCAACGCCAGCGCCGAAAATACCCCTCCGTCAGCCGGCAAGCCGACTGCCACCTCCCCATTTGGCTACGCAAAATGGAGAGGATCTTTTAGTATTACTTCAGCCCGCGGGCCTTGAGCATTGGTTCGATGCTCGGATCGCGGCCGGCGAAGTTGCGGTACATTACCGCGTAATCGAGGCTGTGCCCGCGCGACAGGACCAGGTCGCGGAAGCGCTGGCCGTTGGCGCGGGTCAGCCCGCCGTGTTCGGTGAACCAGGCGAACGCGTCGTGATCGAGCATTTCGGTCCAGGTGTAGGCATAGTACCCGGCGGCGTAGCCGTTGGCCCACACGTGGCGGAAATAGCTGGTGCGGTAACGGCTCGGCACATCGGTGACATCGAGGCCATCCGCCGCCAGTTCCTTCATCGACTTGGCCTCGAACGCATCGACGTCCTGTACCCCGGCATTGGCCGGCAGCGCGTGCCATTTGAGGTCGAGCAGCGCCGCGGTGACCACTTCGCCCAAGGCATAGCCCTGGTTGAACTTGCTGGCGTTCTGGACCTTGGTGACCAAGGCGGCGGGCATCGGCGCGCCGGTCTTGTAGTGCTTGGCGAAGTTCGCCAGCACCTTGGGCTCGGTCATCCAGTTCTCGTTGAACTGGCTGGGGAACTCCACGAAATCGCGCGCGGTATTGGTGCCCGCGATCGAGGGGTAGCGCTGGTTCGAGAACATCCCGTGCAGCGCGTGACCGAATTCGTGGAACATGGTGTTGGCATCGTCCCAGCTGATCAGCGCGGGCTGGCCGGCGGCGGGCTTGGTGAAGTTCTCGACGTTGAACACCACTGGCTTGTATCCGATCAGCGTCGACTGATCGACGAAGGTCGACATCCACGCCCCGCCCGACTTGTTGTCGCGCTTCCACGGATCGAAATAGAACAGCGCGAGCTCGCTGCCGTCGGCATCGTAGACCTGATAGACGGTGACGTCCGGCTGGTAGACCGGGATGTCGGTGCGCTTCTTGAAGGTCAGGCCATAGAGCTGGTTGGCGGCGTAGAACACGCCATTTTCCAGCACGTTGTGGATTTCGAGATAGGGCTTAACCTCGCTCTCATCGATGTTGTAGCGCTGCTTCTTGAGCTTGCCGGCGTAGTAATCCCAGTCCGCCGGGGTGACCGCAAACTTGCCGCCCTGCGCCTTGATCAGCTTGGTCAGGTCAGCCGCGTCGCGCCGCTGGGCTGCGCCGATCGCCGGGAGCATCTGGCTGATCAGCCCGATTGCATTGGTCGGGGTCTTGGCCATCTGATCGTAGAGGGTGAAGCTGGCATAGTCGGGGAAGCCGAGCAGCTTGGCCTTCTGCGCGCGCAGCTGGGCGATGCGCTGGACCAGGCCACGGGTATCGTTGGCATCGCCGCGTTCGGAGCGGTTCCAGCTCTTTTCGAACAGCGCCTGACGCGTTGCCCGGTCGGTCAGCTGTGACAACGCGGGCTGCTGCGTGGTGTTCTGCAGTGCCAGCACATAGCTGCCCGCAGGGAGGCCGCGATCGGCCGCGTTCTTGGCCGCGGCGGCCACATCGGCATCGCTCAGCCCGGCAAGCTGCTTCTTGTCGGTGAGCACCAGCGCGCCGTCCTTGGTGCCCTTGGTCAGCCGCTGCGAAAAGTCGGTCGAAAGCTTGGACAGCTCGCCGTTGATCGCGGTCAGCGTGGTCTTGTCGGTATCGTTCAGGTTGGCGCCGTTGTGGACCATGTTGTCATAGGCCAGCGTCAGCACCTGCAACTGGTCTGCATCGAGGCCCAGGCTGGCGCGGTTATCGTACAACGTCTTCACCCGGGCGAACAGCTTGGGATCAAGCGTGATCGCATCGCGCATCGCCGCCAGCTTGGGCGCGGTGGCGGTATCGACTGCGTCGAGCGTGTCATTGGTGTTGGCGCTGGTGAGCGCGCTGAACACCGAATAGACCCGGGTCAACATCTGGCCCGACTTTTCCATGGCGACGATGGTGTTGTCGAACGTCGGCGCTTCGGGGTTGTTCGCAATCGCTGCCACTTCGGCCAGCTGGATCGCAATGCCCAGCTCGATTGACGGCTGGTAATCGCTGTCCTTGATCCTGGTGAAATCGGGAGCGTGGAACGGCAGGGTCGATTCCTGCGCAAACACGCCGGTGCCTTGCGGGATTTCGGGCGCATAAGCGACCGGAGTGGAGGTCGCCACGGGGGTTGCCAGGGTCTGGCTGTCTGCAGCAGCGCAGCCGGCGAGGGTGAGCACGGCCAGAGAAACGCCTAATGAAACATGGGGGGGGAGTGTGCGCATGGGGGAGGTCCTTGAATGAAATCAGGGGGCAACGTCGCCGCTGCCCCCTGAGTATTGCCTGAATGGGTTAGCGCAAGGCCTTACCAGATCTTGGCGCGGTTGGCCGGGGCGATGTACAGCTTGTCGCCATCCTTGACGCCCCAGGCATCGTACCAGGCCTGAACGTTGCGCAGCGGGCCGAACGAGCGGAACTGGCCCGGGCTGTGCGGGTCGGTCGCCACCTGGTTGCGCAGCGCGTCTTCACGCGCCTTCGACCGCCAGACCTGCGCAAAGGCGAGGTAGAACCGCTGATCGCCGGTCAGCCCGTCGATCACCGGCGCGGCCTTGCCGCCAAGCGAGGCATGATAGGCATCGAGCGCAACCTGCACCCCGGCGAAATCGGCGATGTTTTCGCCCATCGTCAGCGCCGGGTTGATGAAGGCACCGGGGGCGACTTCGTACTTGGCGTACTGGTCACCGAAGATCTTGGCCTGTTCCTCGAACCGTTTGGCGTCCTCGGCAGTCCACCAGTCGCGCACCGCGCCGGTGGCGTCGATCTTGCGGCCCTGATCGTCGAAGCCGTGGCTGATCTCGTGGCCGATAACTGCACCGATTGCGCCGTAATTGACCGCGTCATCGGCATTGGGATCAAAGAACGGCGCCT
Organism: Sphingomonadaceae bacterium; assembly: GCA_025356175.1. Taxonomy (GTDB): domain Bacteria; phylum Pseudomonadota; class Alphaproteobacteria; order Sphingomonadales; family Sphingomonadaceae; genus Novosphingobium. Next base: position 6,322 of record JANXUP010000206.1, read on the forward strand.
GCAGGATTCCCGCCGGGAACACGATCTTGTTTTCCAGCCCGCCGTTGTAGGCGTTCACCGTCTGCGGGTTCATTCCCCACAGCTTGCGATCGACCGGCTTGCCGAGGAAGCTCATCTGGTAGGCATTGTTGAACACGCCGGTGCGCTGGACGTTGCCGTAGAGGTCACCCGGCACGATCGCCAGCTTCGCATAGCTGCGCCACTTGTCGGGATAGCCGACCATCACATCCATGCGGGCAAGCTTTTCGACCGCAGCGGTTTTGGTGCTGGCACCCATCCATTCATTGGCCCGGATGCGGCCAGCCATCGCGGTCTTGAGGTTGGCAACCAGCGTCTGCATCTTGGCCTTGGACGAAGCCGGGAAGTAATCGCTGACATAAGTCTGCCCGACCAGTTCGCCAAGCGAACCACCGACCAGGTCAACCGCACGCTTCCAGCGGGGGCGGTTTTCCGAAACACCCGAGAGCGTCTTGGTATATTCGAAGCGGCTGTCGACCATCGCCTTGTTGAGGTATGGCGCGGCCTGATCGGCAACGTGGAACGCCTGCCACAACTTCAGCGTGGCGAGCGGGGTATTGCCATAGACCTTGGCGATATCGCGCACCGCGGTGTTTTCACCGACGATCATCCGCTTCTGCACCGGCACGCCTGCGCCGGCAAAGTACTGGGCCCAGTCCAGACCCGGCGCATAGGCGGAGACCTGCGCGGTGCTCATCGGGTTGTTGAGCTTTTCGATCTGGCGGCGTTCGGCGATCTTCCAGCTCTTGTCAGCGATCGAGGTTTCGAAGGCCATGATCGAATCGGCAGCAGCCGCCGGGTTAGCATAGCCGAGCATGCCCAGCGTGCGGGCGATGTAGGCCCGGTAAGCGTCGCGCTGCTTCTTGAAGCTGTCCGCGAAGTAGTATTCACGCTCGGGCAAACCAAGGCCGCTCTGGCCCAGGTACAGCACGTTGAGGTTGGGGTTGGCGGTGTCCGAGCTCACGCCCATGTCAACCACGGTCGCGCCGAAGCGGCCGTTGGTGGTGCCCATGTAACGCGCAAAAGCGGCCTTGCTGGCAATCGCATTGACCGCCGCGAGATCGCGCTTGAGCGGCGCGAGGCCGATGGTTTCAAGCTTCTTTTCGTCCATGAAGCTGGAATAGAAGTTCGCCACCTTGGTGCCCGGCTTGGCCTGGGTGATCAGCGCCTTGAGCTGGTCCTGGGTGCGCTCGCGCAGGTCATAGAAGGTGCCGGTCGCAGCGCGGTCCGCCGGGATCGTGGTGGCATCGACCCATTTGCCCGCGGTGAAGCGGTACCAGTCGTCGCCCGGCTTGACCGAGGCATCGCCGCCCGAAAGGTCAACCCCCCAGGCGCCGATCGCGGGCTTGCCAGTGGTGGCCATCGCGGCCGCGCCCTGCGCGATCAGCGCGCTGGTGGCGAAGGGTGCAGCCAGCACGGCAAGCGCGGCACTGGCGATAAGGAAACGTGATTTCATCCGTGAAAACTCCCACTGTAAACAAGCGTCATCACGGCAAATGGCCGCGCGCGCAAAGCTGAACCTGCCTTGCGCGCGCGGTGCGGCGAGTCAATGTCGTTTGCCGATAGGGGTTTGCCGTTGGTGGATGGGGTTAGGCAACGGAAAAAGCAGGATGAAGATCGTCGCTAACAACCGCAGCGACGGCGTAGGGGATATGGAAGTAACCGTGGTCTCCCCAGCCAGGCCCAAAACTGTTCTGGCATTCCCACATGCCGCCCTGATCATCGTCATCGTACCCGATCAACAATACCGCGTGGTTGAAAGTGCTCGATCCGGCCGGTGGCCCCCGATAGACGAACGGTGCAGCAAGATGTTCGAAATCCGACCCCAGTGTAAGCACGGCAAGCGCCGGTCCGGACAAGGCAATTCTCGATTTTGTCTGCGCGGCTGTAGCGTTCCTGGCCAATCGCGGGACTGCAACCAGGCCTAGCGCTGCATTCACCGGACAGGCATTGCCGACGACGAACCCCGGCGCTTGCGGTGCGCCCTTGATCTGCAACTTGTCAGTAACGCCCGAAACCAAACCGGCGGGCATCGAACAGGCATAGCCATAAATGCACTGGTGCGCACATTCAGCGTTCAGGCTGATTGTCCGGCCTTGCTGGCGATAGGACGTTTCAATCATCCTGCAGGCAGCATGCGCTACGCATGTGGCGTTGGCACCCTGGTAAGACACAGGTGCGAGCGAGGGGTGGTTGCGCCAACTGAAGCGCCTTGGCGCAAGGTAGATCGCGTCAAGTTCGGTCTTGTTCTTCGCGACTGACCAAGGCGGGACAACCCTTGGCGGTTCAGCCTGGGTAAGCCCGCTGTTCGCCGCGATCCATGCAAAATCACCCGGCACCAAACCGGGCAGGCGGTCGGTCATTGGCCTGCACTACCCGCTGCGCTGGCCAATTCGGTTTGTGCCTTGCGTAGCGCCAGCTCTGCATTGGCCTTTGCTACCTGGGCTTCGAGCAATTTGGTTTGCGCTTCGGTTGCCGCAGTTTCATCCTGCAGCCCGGCATTGGGCGACTTGATGCTGGCTTGCTGTGCCAGGTCGAGCGCATTCTGCGCCTGGACGAGTTCGGTCTCTTCCTTGGTTTGCTGCAACGGCGTCTTACGCCCGCCGCGGATGCCCTTGATTGCTCCGCCGACGCTGTCGGTTGCGGTATCGATTGCACCGAACAGTTCTTCGCCAGGAGCCTTTTTCTGGTCATAGCTTGCCAAGGTAAGGGTGCCATCCTGAGCAAAGTGGGCCTCAAGTGCCCCATTGCTGAAGCCCTTGCTGGCGAAAGGAAGATAGAAGGTCGTTGCCCGACTGAGCACCCGCACCGGCATGGCCTTGCCCACGGGTGTACCCGGTGTCCCCACCTGTCCATCCGCGATCGTGCAAGGATTGGCGATACACCCGATCAAAGTTGCCGGAACGGCTACGCGGTAGCGGATGCCCGCTTCGCGCTGGGCGGATGGCGATGCCTTGCTGGCCTCGATATCGACCCCGCTTTGCCAATTTCCGGTCGAGCGGAGTTCAAGGTGGACGGCATTTTCCTCCTGCTTGGTCGCTGCCGAAATGGCGGCGCTATCCGACAGCCACTTTTTCCAGACTTTGTCCGGTATGGCCACACCAGCCCGCGCTGCGGCGATGTCATCGGCCAGAAAGCTGATGCTTCCGGTGTATGTGAGCGCTTTTAAGGCCGGGAAGAGGTTTTCCTGCGCGGCTTGCAGTTCCTCTTTGCGCTGTTCGACAACGTCGATCTGCTTGAGCAGGGCCGCCGCAGCGCTCGCATTTTTTCCGGCCTTGGTCTGAGCCAGCCGCGTGGTGAGCGCTTCCAGCGTCGCCTGCGCATTTTCCAGGCGGCGGGTCGCTTTGTCCACCTTGTCACCAAGATCATCGACAACGGCGAGCGCGTCGTTCACCTCTTTGCGGCAACCATCCGCGGAACTTTTGCCGCCTGCTGCCGCGAGAGCGATCTTGCTCGCTGCAGAGACCGCGTGTCCGATGATCGCGCCTGTCTTGTCCTCTGCCGAGGCGTTGATCGATTTGATCGCTCCGTTGTCATAAAATTCGACCTTCACCCCGCTGGTTTTCGTGAAGGCATCGAGCGACGTATAATCGATGACCTGCAAAGCTGCAGGATCAGGCTCGGTCGCCGTCCGCGTGTCAATTTTTGCGGCCAGTTCCGGACCGCTCGCAGTACAACCGGTCACGGTCCAGGTTACATCGACGTCGAACCGCGTGACCGGCAGGTAGTAGGCAATCCCAATTCGGGTCTTTGGGTCGGCAGCGCTGGCCAAACCGCTTTCAAGATGCGTGGTGCACCCGGACAAGGTGGAAAGGATGGTGGCGGCAAACAACAGGTGGCGTCTCATCGATCAAGTTCTCCTGCGGGGTGTCGATCTCCGCAGGCTTGGCAATAGTGCCGGGTGCGGCATTGATCCGTGATCCGCATCACGCCTCACACGCGCGCACGAAAAAGCCGCCCGTCCCGGGTGGGAGGGCGGCCATTCCGGTCCGGCGCTGGGGCTGCGACTACTTCCCGGCGGGTTTCGCGCAGCGCACCTCGGGATCGTCCTTGCACGGCACCGTGGCAGCCAGCCACCTTGCTCGCGCGGCATCCGCATCGGTTTTCTGCTGGGCCAGGGCGGCCTCATAGGCGGCTTTGTTGGCGACGTTCTGGTCGTTCTGCGCCTTGGCCTTGGCCGCCTGTTCGGCGTTGAGGCGGAGGCGCTGTTGCTCGGAAGTTTCGCTGGGCGTGGCCGCAGGGGCAGCCGGGGCTGCGGCGACCGGAGCGGCCTTGTGCTTGCGCCTGGCGCTGGCATCGGCTGGCACCGCGACGAGCGACAGCGCGAGCGCGGCGATGGCCAGCCCGTGCAGCGTATGGCGAACGCTGTTCATGATTGTGTCTCCTCCTGTTGATCCTGCGCGGCAGCATAGCCGTGCCGGACGACCGGCGAAACCCCGCACCGTTCAGGGCCGGTCGTTGCCGTCGATCGGGCTCTCCGTCCGGATTTCGTCCTGCGGCGGCGGCGGGGGAGGCGGCGGGGGAGGCGGCGCATAGACCGCTGCCGGCACCGGGACAGACACCGGGGCAGATACCGGAGCAGGATCTGGCGCAGCTGGCGGCGGGGGCGGCGCTACATCTTGTTGTATCGGCTGAGGATCCGGCGCGGTGAGCTCCGACCGCACTGGTGGGGGCAAAGGCACCTCTGGCTGCGCTTCGATCAACGGCATCGGCACTTCGCGCGATTGCGGCTCGGGCCGGGTCCGGCGCAGCGGAACCGGCGGCGCGCCGGGCTCGAGCTCGAGCTCGCGGCGGGGGCGCTCGCCGCGCGGATTGGGGGCATCGCCCTGGAGCGGCGACGGAACCTCGGCGGCAGGCTGCGGCTGGGGCTGCCAACCCGGCTGGGGCGGAGGCGGTGGCACCGGTTGCGGGGCCGGTTGCGGCGCCGGTTGCGGGGCCGGTTGCGGAACGGGGCGCGGCGCGCGCGGCGGGCGCGGCACCGGGGTGGAAGCGTCACTGTCAGTGGGGGTTACAACCGGGTTGCCGGTGGGCGGAGGTGCGCCCGGTGCACCGCGGCGATGCCAGTCATCATAGCGGCGGCGGGCATCGTCACGGTCACGGTGTTCATCGCCCAGATGGCGCGGCGGGTGCCGCCGGTCGCGGTCGCGGTCATAGCGGTCCCAGCCGGGCAGTTCACGCCAGAACGGGTTCCAGCCGTAATTCCAGCCGTCATCATAGCCCAGGCTCGAATAGCCGCCGATCCACGCGGTCGCGCTGCCGCGGTCCCAGTGGCGCTGGCGCAGCGAGGCAGCGTAAAGCGCGCGGCCGCGCTCGCGCAGGGCATCGGCCACATCGCGGTCGCGCGGCGAGGGGGCATAAGGATAGACTTGCCCCGCGCTGCTATAAACCACCGCGAGATCGCGTCCGCTGAAGGCGAAGGCATTGTAGGAATCGCGCACCAGGTAAGGCGCGCTTTGCTGCGCGGCAAAGAAGTATTGCTGCACCCCGGAACGGCCCGGCTCGACGATCAGTACTTCACCGTCGCGGCTGACCCAGGCCCAGCAATCGATGCCGTCGCAGGTGAAGGTGAAGTCGGGCGGGCTGTTGCCAAGGGCCTGCGCGAGGCTGTCGGCCTGGTCGATCCAGTAAAAGTCGGCCGGATTGATCTGAGGCGGTGCGACAAAGCGCGGCTGGACCGGCATTGGTGTGGGCGCAGCGACTACCGGCACAACCGCCAATGGCGGCGGAGGGGCAGGGGAATAGACGGGCGGGACCATGAACGGCTCGACCAATGGCATCTTGACCGTCTTGCACCGGGCGACCTTGTGGCCCTTGACCTTGATGGTCGTGCAAGTCCGCCTGGTTCCCGCCGGTTTCTTGACGGCAGTTACCTTGCGCGTCTTGGACTTCTTGACCGTTGCCGCTTGCGCCGCGCTCCAGCCGACCAGACCGACCGGCACGACCAGCGCCGCCAGCGCCAGGGCCAGCGCGGCCATCAGCCACTTCGATTTATTGCCCCGATACTTCGCAGCCATTATCGTCACTTCCCCACTTGGCACGCGCTTCCCATGGGAGGCTATGCCAAGCGGGCGCTTTCGCGCAAGTGAACGGGGCGGCTATCGATCAGTCGTCGCGGCCGTGGTCGCGCTGCCACTCCCGCCATTCGCGCCACTGCTTGGAAAGGCGCGCGTCGCGCGCCTGCACGTGGCGCAGCTCGGCCAGGTTGAGCTGCCGGATAACTTCCCTGTCGCGCGCCCGCGCCGCAGCGCTGCGCATCGACGGATCGTTGGGGTCGTCGGCCAGACCTGCCGACGATGCCATGACCAAGCCCAGCGCGACTGCGCTGGCTACAAAACGAGATTTCATCGGTGCGACCCTCCAGACCCTTGATTTCATTGATGCAAAAAGCCGGACTTTGTCGCAACAGGTTTGCGACGAGTGGCGGGCGGCTGGTCGCAAATGCGGTGCAGCTTGGCGATGCGGGGTAAGGACTGGTTAGGATTTGCCGCGCGTGGCGCGCGCTGCCTTGCGATTGACCCGCGCAATCTGCCCTGCCCCATCGCCGGTCAGCGGATCGACCAGATCAGCGAGGTTGATGGTAGAATGTGCGAAATACCCGTATCAGTTCAACTCCGCCGCGCTTTAACCAGTTGCAGGAATTCATTGAGGTCCATTAGCCAGCCCCTTTGCGAGGCGCGGAATGTCGAGTGCAGACCTTGCGGAACGACCAGTCGTAAATTCTTGACCTGCATTTCGGTGGTCTGATTTTCTGAAATGCCCGGTTCAAGTGTGAGTAGGTGCTTGGGGAAAATGCGCTCGGCTTCAGAAAGCACCTGCCGCCAGCGATCCTTGAGCGTCGATTTCGCGCCCAGCATCGAAAGGCGCGATTCGGGAAAATTCGGGTCGCGATACTCTGCTTGGCCGGGAAACAGGAAATCCGGCTTGTTTTTGTTCTCGGTTTCAGCGCCGCGCACATGCTCGATAGCATGGGCAATGAAGATCGCCTCAAGGTGATGCTCAAGTGCCTGGCCAGCGCGGGATTTGCGGCGGTTTTGGACGCTGAGTGAAAACGACAGGAAGCCGTCAACATCCGCACCATCGGGGGAATGGAAGCCGCCGCCAATCCGCTCGGCGACCATCCTTCGTTCCAGTCGCCGGAACATCTGCTCTTCCCGTTCCAGCCATTCGATAAGCGCACGGTCAGGATCATCTTGTGCTGACACATCGGGCAATGATTTGCGTGCCAGTTGGGAGAACACCGCCGTCTTCGGGAAGATCAGGCCGAACTGTTCGATCAGGGTATCGATCCGGTCGGCCTCCGGCTCTTCCGGTTCGATGCCCAGCTCTTCGAGGATGTACCGGGCGGCAAAATCAAGCTCGGCACTGCCCTCGCCAATTTCCTGGTAGGTGAAGGCGAACTCTTCCTGTTCCTCAAGCCCGAACAGCCAGAATAGTTGATTCTGGATCGTGGCTGATGACGCGACGATGGCAAGCATCCCCCCATTCCGCTGGAGCGCGAGAAACAGATGGTCACCCGGCTGCATCATCTCGGTCACGGCATTGGTGGAATGAGTTTTGGTGGCAACTGGATGACTGTGAAGTTCGCGATTACGATTCACGTCCGAGCCAATTGCAATGCAAGTTGTCGTAGCCCACAACGCAACCATGGGAGTTGAAGCCGGCACGCGGAAACGGTGGAGCGAAGAGGAGACGGTTCTCGCGCTCTACCTCTATTTCCAGTTGCCGTTTGGGAAGCTGCATTCGGGCAACCCGGAAATCCAGCAATTCGCCGCCGCACTCGGCCGGTCGAACAGCTCGGTTGCGATGAAGTTGTGCAACTTCGCCAGCCTTGATCCCAAGATCACCGAAAGTGGACGCAAGGGCCTCGCCGGGGCATCCCAACTGGATCGAACCACCTATGCCGAGTTCAGCCGGGACTGGGCCCGTCTCGTCGCCCGTGCCGAAAGCATGTGGACGGCGCAAATCCAAAAGGGCGAGCTAGCGCTTGCCCCGAACCGCCTCAGGGACAAACCCAACGAATTCAGGTTCGAGCCTTACCAGGGCGCGTCAACAACGCAGGCGCTGGTCAATCAGCGCGTCGGCCAGGATTTCTTTCGCCGCGCAGTTCTCGCAAACTATGAAGAGACTTGCTGCATCACCGGGATCGCCGATCCGCGCCTGCTGACCGCGAGCCATATCAAGCCGTGGGGCAAGGATACCGAAAACCGGCACAATCCTGCCAACGGTCTTCTGCTGTCAGCAACGCTCGACCGAGCGTTCGATCGCGGTCTCATCACCGTGGATCGAAGCCGCCGCATCCATGTCTCGCGGCAGCTGCGCGAAAGCCAGAGCCGCAACACGCGCGACTTCTTCCGGCAATTCGAGCAGGCATCGTTGCGACCGGCTATCCGGTTTGATCCGGAGCCTGCCTTCCTCGATTGGCACAACTGTCATAGCTTCGTTGACCAACGCTTTGTTTGAGATTTCAGGCTTAGCAGTACGCGCTAACAGTTGAAATTTGGCGAAAGCCCCGGCTGCCAACTTCCCTTGGCCGCACGGAATGCGGCCATCAGCGCCGATCCAGTTCCCCATATCTCTGGGCCATTTGTCAACTCGACGTCGTCCCGAAATCCGCCGAACATGTGCCACGCGTGATCGTCTTCAGTCGGGCCGCCACCATGCTGAAACAAAGCCGCGTAAAGCGGCCGCACGCCGATCTGTTCGGCAACGAAGAACTCGCCGCCATCAAGACACGCGACCAACTCACTGCGCTCAGCGTTGGTCAAGGTGCCGGTGAGCCAAACTGAGCTGAATGCCTTGTAGTTGCTGGCATCTCGGTAGAAGTAGTCAAAAGCTGAATAATGCATTGATTTGATCTCATTCGTGCCCTGTTTTCGCAATTCTAATTTCCCCTCAAACCAGAGAAAAGATCCCAAAAAGCACCCACATATTTGGATCATAGACGTCGTCGGCTGCGTTCTTGGCAAGTGTCATAACGCCGCTCTGTCAGATCGATGCAGTCCCTCGCGTTGAGCCACGGCCGCGGTAGCAGCTATTCGATCTAATATTTGTTTTCTATACATGTTCAACGACGTTTCCATCCAAAATGGATGCTGAACTAGGAGGCTCAAATCCGCCTACAGCCCCCTCATCCAACACATTCACCCGCTTGCCAAGTTGCATCCTACGCCCCGGCACCCCATTTGGGGCTAACCCGGCCGGGCTGCTTGCCTCACCCGAACAGATGTGGAACAAAGCTGCGCATGTCGCTTACCAATATTGTCGTGCGCGGTGCGCGCGAGCACAACCTCAAAGGCTTTGACGTCACGCTGCCGCGTGACAGTCTGATCGTGATCACCGGCCTCTCGGGCTCGGGCAAGTCGAGCCTGGCGTTCGACACGATCTATGCCGAAGGCCAGCGGCGGTACGTGGAGAGCCTGAGCGCTTATGCGCGGCAGTTCCTTGAGATGATGCAGAAGCCCGATGTCGAACATATCGACGGCTTGTCGCCTGCGATCAGCATCGAGCAGAAGACCACCAGCCGCAACCCGCGCTCGACCGTGGCCACCGTCACCGAGATTTACGATTACATGCGGCTGCTGTGGGCGCGGGTCGGCGTGCCGTACTCGCCCGCCACGGGTCTGCCGATCACCGCGCAGACTGTGACGACTATGGTCGACCGGGTGATGGACCTGCCCGAGGGCACCCGCGCCTTCCTGCTCGCCCCCGCGGTGCGCGGACGCAAGGGGGAGTACCGCAAGGAACTGCTCGAATGGCAGCGCGCCGGATATACCCGGGTTCGGATCGACGGAGAGTTTTACCCGATCGAAGACGCCCCCGCACTCGACAAGAAGTACAAGCACGACATCGAAGTGGTGGTTGACCGGATCGCGGTGAAGGACGGGATCCAGACCCGGCTGGCGGACTCGTTCGAGCAGGCGCTGAAATTGAGCGACGGGCTGGTTTATCTGGATTTGGCGGATGGGACGGTGGCTGACTTGGCGAAACAGGCCCCCACCGCCTCGCTACGCTCGGCACCTCCCCCAGCGGGGGAGGATTTGGCTGGTGAAAATCCTCCCCCTCTGGGGGAGGTGGCAGCGCGCAGCGCTGACGGTGGGGGCTCGTCACTCGGCACCATGAAAGGCACCGGCCTCCCGCCCAACCGTATCGTGTTCTCCGAGAAATTTGCCTGCCCGGTCTCCGGCTTCACGATCGAAAGCCTTGAACCCCGCCTGTTCAGTTTCAACGCCCCGATGGGCGCTTGCCCGGCCTGCGATGGCCTCGGTGAAAAGCTGCTGTTCGATCCGCAGCTGGTGGTCCCGAACGAGAACCTCAGCCTCAAGCAGGGCGCGGTGGTGCCATGGGCCAAGTCGAACCCGCCGAGCCCCTATTACATGCAGGTGCTCGCCAGCCTCGCAGCCGAATTCGGCTTCAGCCTCGATACCAAATGGCACGATCTGCCGTTCGAGGCCAAGGTGGTGATCCTCCACGGCACCGCCGGCAAGGCCGTGCCGCTGACTTTCATCGACGGCAAGAAGAGCTACACTGTGCGCAAGGCGTTCGAGGGCGTGATCGGCAATCTCAACCGCCGGATGCTGCAAACCGAAAGCGCGTGGATGCGCGAGGAGCTGAGCAAGTTCCAGACCGCGCAGCCGTGCGAAACCTGCGGCGGCAAACGGCTCAAGCCCGAGGCGCTCAGCGTCAAGGTGGCGGGTGAAGACATCTCGACGATCACGCAGCTGTCAGTCTCCGCCGCGGTCAAATGGTACCTCGCGCTCGATGCGAAACTGACCGCGCAGCAAAGCCAGATCGCCAAGGCAATTCTGAAAGAGATCAACGAACGCCTTGGTTTTCTTAACAATGTCGGGCTCGATTATCTGAACCTCAACCGCACTTCAGGTACGCTTAGCGGGGGCGAAAGCCAGCGCATCCGGCTCGCCAGCCAGATCGGCTCGGGCCTGTCGGGGGTGCTCTACGTGCTCGATGAGCCGAGCATCGGGCTGCACCAGCGCGACAACGACCGGCTGCTCGAAACGCTCAAGCGGCTGCGCGATCTGGGCAACACGGTGATCGTGGTCGAGCATGACGAGGACGCGATCCGCCACGCCGATCACATCGTCGATCTGGGCCCCGGCGCAGGCGTCCACGGCGGCCATATCGTCGCGCAGGGCACGCTCAAGGATATCCTCAAGAGCAAGGACAGCCTCACCGGCCAGTACCTCTCGGGCAAACGCCGGATCGAAGTCCCGGCCAAACGCCGCAAGGGCAACGGCCACAGCCTCGTGGTCCATAACGCCCGCGCCAACAACCTGCGCAATGTCACCGCCTCGATCCCGCTCGGCACCTTCACCTGCGTCACTGGCCTCTCGGGCAGCGGCAAGAGCAGCCTGGTGATCGACACGCTGCAGGCCGGCGCGGCGCGGGTGCTTAACGGCGCGCGGGTCATCGCGGGCCCGCATGACAGCATCGACGGCCTGGAATTCTGCGACAAGGTGATCGAGATCGACCAGTC
>JANXUP010000076.1 GCA_025356175.1 Sphingomonadaceae bacterium
GTCGCCAGATCGCGCTTGATCCGGGTGCGTTGCCGCGCCGGACTGTCGAGCAGCTTGTTCAGCTCATCCTGCTCGGCGCGCAACACTTCGAGTTCGCGCCGCAATTCCATCTCCTCAAGCCGCCGCAGCGAGCGCAGCCGCATGTTGAGGATCGCCTCGGCCTGCCGGTCGTTGAGCTCGAATTCGGCCATCATGACCGGCTTGGGCTCGTCCTCGCTGCGGATGATCTCGATGATCCGGTCGAGGTTGAGGAAGGCGATGATGTAGCCTTCGAGCAGTTCCAGCCGCGCCGCGATCTTGTCGAGTCGGTGCTGACTGCGGCGGATCAGGATGTCGATCTGGCTCTTGATCCATTCCTGCAAGAGCAGTTTCAACGACAGCACGCCCGGTGTGCGCGTTTCATCGAGTACGTTGAGGTTAAGCCCGAAGCGCGTCTCAAGATCGGTCAGCTTGAACAGACTTTGCTTGAGCAGTTCAGGATCGACGTTGCGGCTTTTGGGTACGAACACCAGCCGGATCGCTTCGTCGCTCTCATCACGGATGTCTTCGAGGATCGGCAGCTTCTTGTCCGCAATGAGTTGCGCGACCTGTTCGATCAGCTTGCCCTTGGCGAGCATGTAGGGAATTTCGCTGATCACCAGCTGCCACTGCCCGCCGGGCAATTTTTCGATTCCGCTGGCTTCCCAGGTTCCATCGGCTTCGCGCCCGGTCGAAAACCGCCCGCGCACCCGGATCGCGCCGCGTCCGGTCTCGTACGCATGTGACAGCGCGGCAGGGCTATCGACCACTACCCCGCCGGTGGCGAAGTCGGGCCCGTGGAACAGCTGCATCAGCTCGGCATGTTCAGCGGTCGGGTTGTCGATCAGCAGCAAGGCCGCATCGATCACTTCGGCGACGTTGTGGCTGGGGATCGAGGTCGCCATGCCCACCGCGATGCCGCTCGAGCCGTTGGCGAGCAGGTTGGGGAAGATGCCGGGGAAAATCTCGGGCTCTTCCTCCTCACCGTTGTAGGTCGGGATGAAGTTGACCGTGCCTTCGTCCAGCCCGGCCATCAGCTGGATCGCGGTCTTGGTCAGCCGGGCTTCGGTATAGCGGTACGCGGCGGCGTTATCGCCATCGATGTTGCCGAAATTGCCTTGCCCCTCGACCAGCGGATAACGCAGCGAAAACGGCTGCGCGAGCCGGACCATCGCATCGTAAACCGATTGGTCGCCGTGCGGGTGGTACTTGCCGATCACGTCGCCGACCACGCGCGCCGATTTCTTGAACGCGTCGGTCGGGTTGAGCTTCAACTGCCGCATCGCCCACAGCAGGCGGCGGTGAACCGGCTTTAACCCGTCACGCAGATCGGGCAGCGAGCGTGCGGTGATCGTTGAGAGCGCATAGATCAGATACCGCTCGGACAACGCGCTGTCGAACGGGGCGTCGACGATGGCGTCGAAGGGATCGGGTTCAGTCGTGGCGGTGGTCATTGTCCAAGCGCCCTAGCAACGGGGCGAGCGGCGCGGAAGGCCGGAACGGGTTTTTCCGCCGTTCGTTTGCACCATGATCCCCTCGCAGAATTCCGGAGTTTTCCAGCATGACCAAGCGCGTCCTCATCCTCGCCGCCGATGGCTTTGAGCAATCCGAATTGATGGACCCCAAGGCCGCGCTCGAAGCGGCCGGGTTTGAAACCGTCGTGGCCAGCTCCAAATCGGGCGAGATCAAGGGCTGGAAGGACAAGAATTGGGGGGAAAGCGTGCCGGTCGACGCGCTGATCGCCGACATGAACGCCAGCGATTTCGATGCACTGCTGCTCCCGGGCGGGCAGATGAACCCCGATATCCTGCGCATGGACGAGGCCGCGGTCGATCTGGTCGAGGATTTCAATGACGCCGGAAAGCCGATCGCCGCGATCTGTCACGGCCCGTGGATGCTGATCGAAGCCGATGTGGTCGATGGCCGCACCGTCACCTCGTGGCCGTCGGTCCGCACCGATCTGGCCAACGCCGGGGCCAATGTGGTCGATCAGGAAGTGGCGATCGACGGCAACCTGATTACCAGCCGCAAGCCCGACGATATTCCAGCGTTTTCGCAGGCGCTGATCGACGCACTCGCCTGATTGCACGCGGCATGCGGCGTGCGCTCAGCGTCGCCGCATGTCGTGGCTGTCGCCGGGAATCCGCACTTCCAGGCCATCGAGTTCTGCGGTGAGTTCAATCTGGCAGGACAGGCGGCTGGTCGGGCGCACCCCGGCGGCGAGGTCGAGCAGGTCTTCCTCGTCTTCGCTGGCGGGGAGCAGCTGGCCGAACCACTCGCGGCCCACGATGACGTGGCAGGTCGAGCAGGCCATTTGCCCCTCGCAGGTACCTTCAAGCGGCATGCCTGCGGCCTGACCGACGCGGAGCAGGTTATCCCCCACCGCGCCTTCGGCTTCGACGCGCTGGTCATTCGCGGTGATGAAAGTGATCTTGACCATCAGACCCCCTGCGCCATGGCCGCAGCATCGATCGCGTGGCAGGCAATTTCGACCTCCTCGCGCGTGGTGTAGCGGCCGAAGCCGATGCGGATGGAGTTGCGCGCTTCCTTCGCCTCCAGCCCGATCGCGCTCAGCACCCGGCTCGGCGCGCCGGTACCACTGCCGCAAGCCGAGCCCGCCGAAATCGCCACGATGCGACAATCGCTGAGCAGGCGCGGGAAGTTCAGGCCCTCAAGCCGCAGGTTGAGGTTGCCCGGCCACCGCGATGTCTCGCTGCCGTTAAGCGTCCAGCGCGACAGGATCGAGCGGGCGAGTTCGGCCAAGCCCGCAAGGTGCTGGAAATCCGCCTCCATCCGCTCCTTCGCCAAGACCGCCGCAGCGCCGAAGCCTGCGCACAGCGACGGGCTGAGTGTGCCCGAACGCAAACCGCCTTCTTGCCCGCCACCTTCGATCCACGGCGCAATCTTCACCCCATCGCGCACCCACAGTGCGCCAATGCCCTTGGGGCCGTAAAGCTTGTGCGCGGTGATCGCGATCA
>JANXUP010000093.1 GCA_025356175.1 Sphingomonadaceae bacterium
TGGGCTGTTCGCGCACCAAGGGTTTTCAACCAATATCTTCGGCTTTGCCGCCGATGCGGTTCCGGCCGGCCGGGTGGCGACGGTGATGGCGATCGGCGCGATTGCCGGCAATCTTGCCGGTTTCGGGATTCAGGAAGCCACTGGCCGTTTGCTTACGCACGGCTATGGCTACCAGCCGTTGTTCCTGACCGCCGCAGTCGCCTATCTCGCGGCGCTGGGCTGGGTCCACCTGATGGTCCCGCAGATCGTGGCCGAGGATGAGCTGGTCTGACAAACGGGGCCCCGGCATCCTGAGATGCCGGGGCCCCGTTTGCGACCCGTCTGAATTCCAGCTCGGCTCTAGAAACTGATCTTGCCAGAGACGCCCCAGTACCGATCGACATCGCGCGGGATCTGGTAGCGATAGCTGCCGCTGGGCCCGGTATCCGGGATAGCCGCCGCGTAGGCCTGATCGAACACGTTGCGAACCTGGAAGGACAGCTTCCACTTATCGTCGGGATCAACCAGCCCAATCTGCAGGTTGACCAGCGCGTAGCCCGGCTGCGTGCCGGCTAGCCGCTTGAGCAAAACGTCAGAGAACAGTTCAAGCTGGCTCGACTGGAAGCTCATCTGTCCGCCGAGCGAAACGTCAGCGAAGCCGCCGGTGCGCACGCGGTAATCCATTGCCAGCGAACCTTTCCACTTCGGCGCAAAGCCGAGCGGGGTGCCCGGGGGCACAATTGCGGTTGCGCCAGGTGCGGCCTTGAACTTGTTCACGTGCGCATCGGTGTAGGCGACACCGCCGCTAATCGTGAAATCACGCGTCGGACGATAATTCATATCGAGTTCCACGCCGCGGGTCGAAACCTCACCCGCATTGGTGAAACGGGTAACTGGTACCCCGGCGACCAGATCGGGGTTGTTGGCCTGGAAGTTGTGATACTTGGCGTAGAACCCAGCGATGTTGAGCGTGAGCGCCCCGTCCAGCAGGGTGTTCTTGAGACCCAGTTCGAACGCGTCCGACGTTTCGGCTTCAATCACGTTGGTGCCGGTCGCGGTCAGGTTGAAGAACACGTTGAAAGCCGGGCCCTTATAACCGCGCGCGTAGCTCGCATAAGCGATCACGTTGCGTGACAGGTCGGCCTGCAGGGCTACCTTGCCCGAGACGTTGTCCTTCTTGGTTGAAGCGGTGAACACCGTTGCCGGGGCGCCGGTACCGGTGCCGGTCACCGGGAAGCTTGGCTGAATGCCCGGTCCCGCCAGCGTGGTGTTACGGCTGTGGAATACCGACAGTTCATCGTGGCTGTAGCGAATGCCCATGATCACGCGGAAAGTATCGGTTGCGCGGGCCGTGGCCTGCCCGAACAGCGCGAAGTTCTTGAAGGTCGAACCGAAGTCGGCCGTCGCGGTCGGGAAGGTCGAAGGCAGCGCGTTGGCACTGCCGCACGGGATCAGGACATTGACCGGAGCGCCGACAATTGGCGCACAAACCTCGTCGGTGCGGGTGAAGATCCGTTCCGATTTGGCGCGCGAGTAAAATCCGCCGACGACCCAAGAAAACGGCAGGTTGCCCGGCGAGGTCAGGCGCAATTCCTGCGTGATTGTGTTGCTGGTCTGCGGTCCGCTGTCATGGAGCTGGCCAAAGTTGGTCGTGGTCAGCCCGTTGGTCGAGGTATAGGCCCGGTCAAGCCAGTCCCCGTCGCGGATTTCGGTATTGTCGTACTTGCGATAGGCGGTGATGCTGGTCAGCGTATTTTCGCCCACGCCCACATCGGCCTGCATCGACATGCCCCAGCCTTCTTCCTTGGTCGCGGTGACCAGGTTCTGGCGGACCTGCCGCGTATTCGCGAACTGCGGGGTGGGCAGCGCGGTGAAGACCGGCGAAGTGGTCGTGTAGGTCACGCTGGTGCCCGTCAACGCAGCCGTGCCGGTGGCGATGATATCGGCGCAACAATCATCGTTGTTCTTGTGATAGTCGGCGGCGAAATAGAGCTTCAGGTTGTTGCCCGGATCATAGAGCAACTGCCCGCGCAGGCCCCAGTGCTTGTAGCCGTTGACCCATGTGTTGGTGGTGAGGTTGCGGATGTTACCGTCATAATCGCCGTAGAACGCGGTCATGCGGGCGGCCAGGTCATCGCCCAGCGGCAGGTTGATCGAGCCCTTGAGGCGGAATTCGTTGCGGTCGAAATAGCTCGCTTCAACGCTGCCGCCCAGCTTGTGCTCGGGCATCTGGGTGGTGATGTTGATCACGCCCGCCGATGCGTTCTTGCCAAACAGCGTGCCTTGCGGGCCGCGCAGCACTTCCATCTGCTTGATATCGACCAGGTCGCTGAACGCCTCGCCCGAGCGGGCATAGACGACCCCGTCAACCACGGTCGACACCGACGGCTCACCCGCGATCGAGAAGGTTGCAGTACCAACCCCGCGCAGGAAGATCGTCTGGTTGAGCGTCGTGCCCGATTTCAGGAAGTTGAGCGAAGGCACCATCTGCGCCGCGCTTTCGATCGACGGGCGCGAGCTTTGCGCAAGGGTTTCACCCGATAGCACCGAGACCGCGAGCGGCACCCGCTGCAGGCTTTCGGAGCGCTTTTGCGCGGTCACCACGATTTCGCCGGGGGCGGCATCGTCGGCTTCGGCAGCAGGATCTGCAGCCGGCGCGGTTTGGGCAAGGGCCGGGGCAGCGAAGGCGGCAAGCGCGAACGCGGCGAGCGGCATGGCGGATGTTGCACGCAACAAGGTCTTCATGGAACTGTTCTCCCTCACGCCAGCCAGCGTCTTTGCGCCGTCCGGCCAAACCCGCACAGCCGTCGATAAGCGGCTGCATCAGGCCGCTTGAATTGCGTCGCCATGCTCGATATGTCAAGCGGTGTCATACGAAGCGGA
>JANXUP010000094.1 GCA_025356175.1 Sphingomonadaceae bacterium
CTGAACTTGTTTCAGCATCCATTCCGCCGCACGGCCAGAACATGCGTTGTTATTGAAACCGTGCGGTTTGCGTTTGAACGACAGCTTCGGTTACGCGGCACGATAGACCCTGAAACAAGTTCAGGGTGACAGTTCTTGTGAGGGTGGCAGGGGTCAATCCTCGGTCGCCAGCAAATAGAGCTGCCGCAGGGCATCGAGCGGCTTGAGTTCGCCCTCATGTTCAAGGTGCCAGAACGACCAGCCGTTGCAGCTTGGCGCGCCTTGCAGCTTGGCACCGAGGCCGTGGATCGATCCCGTCTCGGCCCCCGCCACCAGCGAGCCATCGGCGCGGACTTGCGCGGTGATAATGCGCTTCTTGTCCGAAACCATCGTGCCCGGCGCGATCAGGCCAGTTTCCACTAGCACCCCGAACGCAACCTTGGGCGCAGAGCGCGCGCTTTGCATGGTAGTCAGCGCAGACTCATCAAGCGGTAGCGCCAGTTCGATCCGCTCCAGCGCGGCTTGCCGGTAGATGGATTCCCGCTCGCACCCGATCCATTCGCGCCCGAGCCGCTTGGCGACCGCGCCGGTGGTGCCAGTGCCGAAAAACGGGTCGAGCACCACGTCGCCCTTGTTCGTCGTCGCGAGCATGACACGGTAGAGCAACGCTTCGGGCTTTTGCGTCGGATGAACCTTGGTCCCGCCCGATTTAAGCCGTTCCTGCCCGCCGCAGATTGGCAGAACCCAGTCGCTGCGCATCTGCAGCTCGTCGTTAAGCGTCTTCATCGCGCGGTAGTTGAAGGTGTATTTGGCTTTCTCGCCCATGCTCGCCCAGATCAGCGTTTCATGCGCGTTGGTGAAGCGGGTGCCCTTGAAATTGGGCATCGGGTTGGCCTTGCGCCAGACCACGTCGTTGAGGATCCAGAACCCCATGTCCTGCAGAATCGCGCCGACGCGGAAGATGTTGTGATAGCTGCCGATGACCCACAGCGATCCGTTGGGCTTGAGCACGCGGCGTGCCTGCGCCAGCCATTCGCGGGTGAACTGGTCGTACGTCGCGAAACTGGCGAACTGGTCCCAGTGGTCGGTCACCGCATCAACGTGGCTGCCGTCTGGCCGGTTGAGATCGCCGCCGAGCTGGAGGTTGTACGGCGGATCGGCAAAGACCAGGTCGACCGAAGCCGACGGCAAGCTGCGCATCGCCTCAATGCAATCGCCATCGAGGATCTTTCCGACCGGCAGATCGGGCCGAACGACTTCCTTGGCGGCGCGGAGCCGCGCCTTTTCGCCTACCAGCAACTGACCCATGACCGCCGAAAATCCCCCTAAAGTTATCCACAGGGTGAGTCCTCACGAGTCCGCCGTCAAGCGGAATCGCGCTGGAATCCTAGCGATTCGTGGTTAAGGAAAGGTTGAATTTGGCAGAACGAAACGAGTCCGGCACTGCATCTTGAGTCCGGTGGGTGGTCACGGACTCGATATGTAGTGGTGTGGCCGGGAGGACTCTCAACTCAAAAAAGGTCCTCACCCCTTGGGGGAGGTGGGCCGCCGAAGGCGGGTCGGTGGGGGCCTGTCCGCCGCCCATGCCCACACCGTCAGGCCTGCGGCCTGCCACCTCCCCCAATGGGGGAGGATCTAGATCAGCATTAGCTGCCGTACCGGCGCGAAACTCTGGCGGTGCAGTGGGCACGGCCCATGCAGCTTCAACGCCGCCAGGTGCTCCGCCGTGCCGTAGCCCATGTTGCGCTCCCACCCATAATGCGGATGTGCCCCGGCATAACCCCGCATCAATCGGTCACGGTGCTCCTTGGCGATGATCGAAGCGGCCGAGATGCACGGCTCAATCCCGTCACCACCGACGATCGCGCGGGCCGGCCAGCGCCATTCGGCAACCCGGCCATGCGGGGTCTTGTTGCCGTCGATCAACACGGCATCGGGTTCCTCGCCAAGGGCATCGACCAAGGCCACCACTGCGCGGGCCATGGCCAGCATCGTCGCGGCGAAAATGTTGATTCGGTCGATGTCTCCAGCCTCGACTACCCCCAGCGCCCAGCGGCAGCTCTGCTGGATCTGCGGTTCGAGCATCGCCCGGCGTTTGGCCGAAAGCTTTTTGGAATCGTCGAGCCCGTGCGGCGCGTCTACGCCCAGCACGCATGCGGCGGCAACAACCGGCCCGGCCAGCGGACCCCGGCCCACCTCATCGACGCCGATCACCAGCCGTGTCTGCAGCATAAAGCCCATGGCACCTGCTTTCCAACCGGCGGGCTAAGAGCGCAAGGCCCGACGCGCTCCCTGTCCACCTTTGCCTTGCACCGCCATGCCCGCCGCCCTATCGGCGCGCGCTCAATGACCGAGACCGCCACCCTCATCCCGCTCGACAATGTCGATCCTGCGCTGATCGAAGCGCTGCTCGATCGTGCGTTCGAACCCGAACGTCGCACCCGCACCGCGTACCAGCTGCGCGAGGGTCTCGACTGGCTGGCAGGGCTCAGCTTCGCCGCGATCGATGACGAGGACAACCTGGTCGGCTCGATCCAGTGCTGGCCAGTCGCGCTGACCGACGCAGCCGGACGGCGACATCCGCTGATCATGGTCGGCCCGGTCGCAGTGCTGCCTGAGGTGCAGGGCGCGGGCTATGGCCAGGTCTTGATGAGCGCGAGCCTCGCCGCGATCGATCCACGCGCGCCGCTGCCGCAGGTGATGATCGGCGATCCCGAATACTATGGCCGATTCTGGCAATTCAGCGCCGAGCACACCGGCGGCTGGACCTTGCCCGGCCCATGGGAGCCGCGCCGCCTGCTCGCGCGCGGGGCCAGCGCCGCCGTGCTCCCCCGCGAAGGCATACTGGGGCCTTGGCGCAGCTAACCCGATCTGGCATCGCTGCCCGCGCATGCCCTATGAACCGCCGCCCGAACTTGCCGCGCTGACGCTGGCGCAAATTGCCGAGCTCGCGGCGGCGCGCAAATTGCCGCCGGTCGATCAGTGGGAACCGCAGGCGAGCAGCGACAGCCTGATGCAGATCAAGGCCGACGGGCGGTGGTTCCACGACGCCAATGAATTTGGGGACGGCGAGATCAAGCGCCCCGCCATGATCCGTGCCTTCGCCAGTCTGCTGCGGCGCGATCCGGACGGTCAGCACTGGCTGGTCACCCCGCATGAAAAGCAGTCAATCGCTGTCGAGGACGCGGCTTTCATTGCAGTCGATGTGGTGCGGCAGGGTAACGCGTTGGTGTTTCGGTTGGGCACCGATGACCTGGTTATCGCGGGTCCGGATCATCCGTTGGTTGGGCGCGGGACTGCCGATCTCCCGGCGATCTATCTTGCCGTTCGTCACGGGACTGAGGCCCGCCTCAACCGCAGCACCTGGCTGCAACTGGTCGATCTGGCCGACGCAGACCTGACCGTGACCAGCCAGGGCGCGCGCTTTTCGCTGGTGCCCGGATGAAGGAACTGGTCGCGCGGCTCGAACGGCTGCACCGCGAAGGCCATGCCACGCCCGGCGATCACCGCGACGAAGCCCATTTCGCCGCGCGCGACCTGACCCCCGCGGCGGTGCTGGCAGCAGTCACCGCGCGCGGACGGCCGGGCTTCCTACTAATCCACCGCCCATCCAACATGCGTTCGCACCCGGGCCAGGTCGCCTTCCCCGGCGGCAAGATCGATCCCGGCGAAACCGCCATCGAAGCGGCCTTGCGTGAGGCCAACGAGGAACTGGGGATCGACCCGGCCGACGTGACCGTGATCGGCGCGAGCGATACCTACCGCACCGGTAGCGGCTATGCGATTACTCCGGTAATTGCAGTCATCCCGCCCGATCTGGAACTGCGGCCCAACCCGACCGAAGTGGCGCAGTGGTTCGAAGCGCCGGTCGATTTCGTGTTCGATTCCGCCAATCACACTGGCCAAACCGCAATTTGGCAAGAACAAGAAAGGCGCTACATTGAGATCATGTGGCAGCAGCATCGCATCTGGGGCGTAACCGCCGGGATCATCGCCAACCTGGCGCGGCGGATCGCGTGGTGATTAGGATTGTTCGCGCAGAGCCCGCAAAGAGCGCGAAGATGTTGCGCCCGCGGCAAAGCCGCTTTGTCAGACCTAGCTGGGTGGGAAGCACTGAACTTGCTGCATTCGGGAGGCCTGCGACCAAGCAGAACCCCTTT
The DNA here is from genome assembly GCA_025356175.1 of Sphingomonadaceae bacterium. GTDB lineage: Bacteria > Pseudomonadota > Alphaproteobacteria > Sphingomonadales > Sphingomonadaceae > Novosphingobium. The sequence goes on from JANXUP010000094.1 coordinate 4,140, forward strand.
GCGCTCTTTGCGGGCTTTGCGCGAAACACACTATGACCACTTTGCCCCCAGACACCCCCTGGCTTCATCGCACCGACCTCGCCGCGCTGCTCACGGCGCTGGGGCCGGGGCAGGCGCGCTATGTCGGGGGGGCGGTGCGTGATACTTTGCTCGGGCTGGCGGTGAAAGACATTGACCTTGCCACGCCATTGGAGCCGCGCGAGGTGATGCGGCGATTGAAGGCGCACAATATTTCGGTGGTGCCGACCGGGATCGATCACGGCACCGTCACCGCGCTGCTCGCGGGCGGCCCGGTCGAGATCACCACCCTGCGCCATGACGTCTCGACCGACGGCCGCCGCGCCACGGTGGCTTTCGCGCAGGACTGGCAGGGCGACGCCGCGCGGCGCGATTTCACTATTAACGCGCTTTATGCCGATCCGGTGACGCTGGAGATCTTCGACTACTTCGGCGGCAAGGCAGACATTGCCGCGCGGCGGGTGCGATTCATCGGCGATGCCCGCCAGCGCATCCGCGAGGATCACTTACGGATCCTGCGCTACTTCCGGTTTCAGGCGAGGTTTGGTTCACAACCCACTGATGTTGAGGCAGAAAGTGCCTGCGCCGATTTGGCCGCAACGCTCAAAGGCCTGTCGCGCGAGCGGGTGGGTATGGAGATGATCAACCTGCTTGGCCTGCCCGATCCCGCGCCGACCGTGGCAAGGATGGCGGAGCTTGGGGTCTTGGCGCAGGTCTTGCCTGAGGCGGATGTGACGGCCTTGGCGGCGCTGGTGGCGGAGGAATTGCGGCAGGACGTTGAGCCTGATGCAATGCGGCGGCTTGCGGCACTGCTGCCGCCCGATCCCGCACTGGCCGAGCAAGTGGCAGCAAGGTTCCGCCTGTCCGGCGCGCAGAAAAAGCGACTTGCACTCGCGGCAGGACGCCACCGAAATCCTCCCCCCCTGGGGGAGGTGGCATCGCGAAGCGATGACGGAGGGGGCCTGTCCGTCGCCACCAACACCCCCCCACCGTCAGGCGCAAAGGCGCCTGCCACCTCCCCCAAAGGGGGAGGATCGAGCCAAGCCCGCGCCCTCGCCTACCGCCTCGGCCGCACCGCCGCACTCGACCGCCTGCTCCTCACCGGCCAGAGCGTAGCCCCGCTCGAAGGCTGGGAAATCCCCGCCTTCCCGCTCAAAGGCGGCCAGATCGTCGCGCGCGGGATCAAGGCCGGACCCGAGGTGGCGCGGGTTTTGAAGGCGGTTGAGGCGCGGTGGATGGAGGAGGAATTTCCCGGGGAAGCGCGGGTCGAGGAGATTTTGGGAGAGAATTTGGCGAAACGAGATGTGAGTTGAAAGGCAGACTAGAATTTTGCTTTAACCTTCCGACTTCGTGGCAAGTCGCTCAGATGAAAAAGGCTTCCCGGCAACCATGCCAGCCAATCGCGGATCATCTGCCTTCAATTTGTACGCTTCGAACTTTTCTTGTCCGTCGAGTGATACGGTGATTCCGGAAATAATTCGCTCATCTTCACTGACCGGCCCCAAATCAACATCGTGGTCCGGAAATATGACTATCGCACGATTGAGTATGCAGACAACGACCTGAACATTGTCTCGTGCTCCGAATCTTGCCCACTCTTTAATGTCTGAATAAAATGGTTCACTCCGCCAAACATTTGGTGTGCTTGGATCAACATGGATTGCGATCCGAGTGCCTTCCAACTCTCGAAACGAGAACCATCTTGCTTCGACGCGGATACCAGTGTTGTCCAGCGCCCTCCCAACTCAGATATCCGCATAAGAATTTCTGACACTCGATTGGATGTTCGCTGTAGATTGCGCAGCCTTTGCCCACCAAGGCATGTTTACACCAAACGCCTTGTGCTTTGTCGAGCGCAGTAATGCTCATGACCTTGCAGCAGAGGGTGCAACTCCCACATTTCCGATCCGGAAGAGTTCTATTTTCCGCAGCCATCATAGCTAAAACCTACCATCCCTCGGAAATCCCGTCGGCGGCAGTCGCCCCGCCGCCCCGCGCGCGACTTTCCACATGACCGCGTCCTTCTCCGTCCGCGTGCGGCCGGTATCGCCGCCCATGGTCCAGCTCAGCCCATCCTCCAGCCGCAGCGTGATCGCATCAGCCAGCCCGCCGTCGCGATAACGTTGCAGGGTTACGCCCTGGCCCTTGGCCATCACCGGCATTTCGGCGAGCGAGAAGATCACCAGCTTGCGGTTGTCCCCCACCACCGCGATGTGATCGTGCTCGGCGGGGACTTCGCGCACTACGGTGAGCTTCAC
>JANXUP010000184.1 GCA_025356175.1 Sphingomonadaceae bacterium
TGGCTATCAGGAGGTGATGACCGATCCCTCTTACGCCGGGCAGATCGTCACCTTCACTTTCCCGCATATCGGCAACGTCGGGGTCAACGACGAGGATTTGGAAGCCCACGTCGATGGCGCGGTCGGCTGCGTGGTGCGTGAGGATGTAACGGCGCCCAGCAACTTCCGCTCGACTGGAACTTTCGGCGATTGGCTGGCGGGCAAGGGCAAAATCGGCCTGTCAGGCATCGACACCCGCGCGCTGACCCGCCGCATCCGCTTGCTCGGCGCGCCCAATGCGGTGATTGCGCACGCCGCCGACGGCAAGTTCGATCTCGAAGCGTTGATCAAGCGTGCGGCGGACTGGCCGGGCTTGGAAGGCATGGACCTCGCCCGCGTGGTCAGCCGCTCGGGCAATGAGGAATGGCAAGGCGGGGTGTGGACGCTGGGAAAGGGCTATGCCCGCTCTCAATGGAAATCCGCTCATGCTGAGCCTGTCGAAGCACCCCACGTCGTCGCGATCGATTACGGCGCGAAGGACAATATCTTCCGCAATCTGGTCAAGGCCGGGGCGCAGGTTACCGTGGTTCCCGCAACGGCCACGCTGGAGCAGGTGCTGGCGCTCGACCCCGCCGGCGTGTTCCTCTCCAACGGCCCGGGCGATCCGGCGGCCACTGGCGCTTACGCGGTGCCGGTGATTCAGGGGCTGCTCGAGCGTGACGTGCCGATCTTCGGCATCTGCCTGGGCCACCAGATGCTCGGCCTCGCCGCTGGGGCCAAGACCGCCAAGATGCACCAGGGCCACCGCGGCGCGAACCACCCGGTCAAGCGACTGGAAGACGGCGTGGTTGAGATCACCAGCATGAACCACGGCTTTGCAGTCGATAATTCGGCGCTGCCCGAGGGGGTGGAGGAGACGCACGTTTCGCTGTTCGATGGCTCAAACTGCGGCATTGCGATCAAGGGCAAGCGCGCGTTCGGGGTACAGTATCACCCTGAGGCGTCGCCCGGGCCGATGGATAGTTTCTATCTGTTTGAGCGGTTTGTGGGGATGTTGGGGTGACTAGGGACGAGTTCAGCAAACCATACTTAGTTGCTCTCTACTATAAGAATCGAGATCAATCTAATATCGCATTAACTGTAAATGATCTTCTTAGGGAGTTTGACCTTCCGAGGGACGAATATTTGGAAAAAGAGGTATTAGAGTATCTCAATTTTCTTTCGGTTACGCGGTCGCCACCAGGAGCAGTAGGCCCCGATGAACCAATTATGATCACACCTAATGGAAAGGCGACTGCTGAAAATTGGATTGAGCAGGGAGTTACTGCCCCCCTTTGGTCAGTAGCAAACGACGCGACCTTGACAGGCGCTAGCGATTTGGGGACGGGCTTCGGAAGTGGCGCGTTTGGGGTGGGCACATTCGCAGGTCCTACAAGGACAAATGAAACTGAAGCAGAGACTATGCAGGTTCCTGCTGCCGACCGTGTAGTAACCATCAACCATAACTCGCCCGAGTACAAATTAGTCGAGGATGGCCTCCGCGATCTTCTTACTACGGTTCATCAAAACAATGAAGTTGGCGACAGCGCCAACCATCGTGAGCGATTGTTGAGCACCTTACATGCTGCTCAAGCACTATGGCAATCAACTGAGCTAAAGCTCATTCAGATTGAAGTCGGCGTTATGATGGCTGTCGAAGATGCTGGTTTGGCCCTCAAAAAGGTCGGAAGCTTAGTGACAATTGGCATTATTATTGATGCAATCAAGCATCTTATAAAGAGTGTCACAGGGATAGATTTCTAATGCCCAAACGCACTGACATCTCCTCGATTCTCGTCATTGGCGCTGGGCCGATCATCATCGGCCAGGCTTGCGAGTTCGATTATTCGGGCACCCAGGCGATCAAGGCGTTGAAGGAGGAGGGCTACCGCGTGGTCCTGGTCAACTCCAACCCCGCGACGATCATGACCGATCCCGACATGGCGGACGCGACTTATATCGAGCCGATCACGCCCGAAGTGGTCGCGGCGATCATCGAAAAGGAACGCCCCGACGCGCTGCTGCCGACGATGGGCGGGCAGACCGCGCTAAACACCGCTCTGGCGCTGTTCAACGACGGTACGCTCGACAAGTACGGCGTGACGATGATCGGCGCCGATGCCGATGCGATCGACAAGGCCGAGGACCGCCAGCGCTTCCGCGAGGCGATGGACAAAATCGGGCTGGAAAGCGCGCGCAGCGGCGTGGCGCACAATGTGGACGAGGCTTTCGCGGTGCTCGAACGCACTGGCTTGCCCTCGATCATCCGGCCCAGTTTCACGCTGGGTGGGACCGGCGGCGGGGTCGCTTATAACAAGGCCGAGTTCGAGCAGATTGTTAAGTCCGGCATCGATGCCTCTCCAACCAATGAAGTCTTGATCGAAGAAAGTCTGCTCGGCTGGAAAGAGTTCGAGATGGAGGTGGTGCGGGACCGCAAGGACAACTGCATCATCATCTGCGCGATCGAGAACGTCGATCCGATGGGGGTGCATACCGGCGATTCGATCACCGTTGCGCCAGCGCTGACGCTGACCGACAAGGAATACCAGATCATGCGCAACGCCAGCATCGCGGTGCTGCGCGAGATCGGGGTCGAAACTGGCGGATCGAACGTGCAGTTCGCGGTCAATCCCGCCGATGGCCGCCTGATTGTGATCGAGATGAACCCGCGGGTGTCGCGCTCGTCCGCGCTGGCTTCCAAAGCGACCGGCTTCCCGATTGCCCGCGTCGCGGCCAAGTTGGCGGTGGGCTACACGCTGGATGAGCTGACCAACGAGATTACCGGCGCGACCCCGGCGAGCTTTGAGCCGAGCATCGACTACGTGGTGACCAAGATACCCCGGTTTGCGTTCGAGAAGTTCAAGGGCGCCGAGCCGTTGCTCTCGACCGCGATGAAATCGGTCGGCGAGGTCATGGCGATTGGCCGCAACTTCAAGGAATCGATGCAGAAAGCCCTGCGCGGGCTGGAGACCGGGCTCGACGGGTTCAACCGCGTGCTGGCGCTCGATGGCGCGGATCGCGATGCGATCACCGCCGAATTGTCCAAGCAGACGCCGGACCGGCTGCTGATCGTCGCGCAGGCCTTCCGCGAGGGCTTCACCGTGGAAGAGATCCACGCGATCACCAGCTACGATCCGTGGTTCTTGCGTCACATCGAAGAGATCATTGCCGAGGAAAGCGCGATCATGCGCGACGGCTTGCCCAATGATGCCGCAGGTCTGCGCCGCCTGAAAGCGATGGGCTTTTCCGACAGGCGTCTCGCCGTGCTGGCAGTGCGCGGGGTCGGGGTTGCCGGCGGAATGGGCGAAACCAGCGCCAAGCGCTCAGGCCTGCTCCACGACGCCCTGCGCGCGATGGCCGGCGCGACCACCGAGGACGAGGTCCGCGCGCTGCGGACAAAACTCGGCGTCCATCCGGTGTTCAAGCGGATCGACAGCTGCGCCGCGGAATTCGAGGCGATCACGCCATACCTGTACTCGACTTACGAGGCCCCGCTGTTCGGCGAGCCCGAAAACGAAGCGAACCCCAGCGACCGCCGAAAAATCGTAATCCTGGGCGGCGGGCCGAACCGCATCGGGCAGGGGATCGAGTTCGATTACTGCTGCTGCCACGCCTGCTACGCGCTTGAGGAAGTCGGCTACGAAACGATCATGATCAACTGCAATCCGGAAACGGTCAGCACCGATTATGACACCTCAGACCGGCTTTATTTTGAGCCGCTGACCGCCGAAGACGTGCTCGAAATCCTCCGGGTCGAGCAGCAGAACGGCGAACTTGTGGGCGTGATTGTCCAGTTCGGCGGACAAACCCCGTTGAAGCTCGCGCAGGCGCTGGAGGACGCGGGCATCCCGATCCTCGGCACTTCGCCCGATGCGATCGACCTGGCCGAAGACCGCGAGCGCTTTGCCAAGCTGGTCAATGATCTTGGCCTCAAGCAGCCGCTCAACGGCATCGCGCGCAGCCGTGACGAGGCGGTCGCGGTCGCCAACCGGATCGGTTTTCCGGTGCTGATGCGGCCAAGCTATGTGCTGGGTGGCCGCGCGATGGAGATTGTCGACAGCATCGCCCAGCTCGACAATTACATCACCACCGCAGTCTCGGTTTCGGGCGACAGCCCGGTGCTGATCGACCAGTACTTGCGCGATGCGATCGAATGCGATGTCGATGCGTTGTGCGATGGGGAACAGGTCGTCGTCGCGGGCGTGATGCAGCACATTGAGGAAGCCGGGATCCATTCGGGCGACAGCGCCTGCACCCTGCCGCCTTACAACCTGCCACCCGAAATCATCGCCGAGATGGAACGCCAGGCTGAATTGCTGGCCTTGGCGCTCGGCGTCAAAGGCCTGATGAACATCCAGTTCGCGGTGAAAGACGGTGACGTTTACCTGATCGAGGTCAACCCGCGCGCCAGCCGCACCGTGCCGTTCGTGGCGAAAGCGATCGGTCAGCCGGTGGCCAAGGTCGCCGCGCGGGTCATGGCGGGGGAGAAGCTCAGCACCTTCCCGCCGTTCAAGCGCACCTTCAACTACATGTCGGTCAAGGAAGCAGTGTTCCCGTTCGCGCGGTTTGCCGGGGTCGATCCGGTGCTTTCGCCCGAGATGAAGAGCACCGGCGAGGTCATGGGCATCGACGCGACTTTCCCGATCGCCTTTGCCAAGAGCCAGCTTGGTGCCGGAACACGCCTGCCCGAGGGCGGCACCGCGTTCGTCTCGGTCAAGGACAGCGACAAGCCGGTGATTCTGCCTGCCGTCCGCCAGCTGATCGAGCGCGGCTTTACCGTCATCGCCACCGGCGGGACCCAGCGCTACCTCGCCGAAGCCGGGCTGCCGGTGGAGCTGGTCAACAAGGTTGCCGAAGGCCGCCCGCACATTGTCGACAAGATCATCGACGGGCAGATCGCGTTGATTTTCAATACGACAGAGGGCTGGCAGAGCCTCAAGGACTCGCAATCGATCCGTGGTTCGGCGCTGACCGGCAAGGTGCCTTACTACACCACTGCCGCCGCTTCGGTAGCTGCAGCGCAGGCAATTGCTGCGTTGGAGGGGGCAAAGCTTGAAGTCCGCTCGTTGCAGGATTATTATAGCAGCTGAGTAAACGCGTTTTTCCGCCAAGAGCGACTGGTTTGGCCCGCAGCCTGATGGCGCGGGGCAAAGTTCTAGTCGCTGCGAACGGGACGACTGCAGGAGGAAGTGGTAATGGCAAGTGTCGAAAAGCTGCCGATGCTGGCGGAAGGCTATGAACGCCTGATCGGTGAGCTAAAGGCGCTGCGCGTAGAGCGGCCGCTGATCGTTGATGCGATCGAGGAAGCGCGCGCGCACGGCGATCTGTCGGAAAACGCCGAATACCACGCCGCGAAGGAGCGCCAGGGTCAGGTCGAGATGATGATCTCTGATCTTGAGGACAAGGTCAGCCGCTCGCAGATCGTAGATCCGACCTCGCTGTCAGGCGACAAGGTGATCTTCGGCGCGACAGTCAGTCTGCTTGATGATGATGAGAAGCCGGTGAAATACCAGATCGTCGGGCCATACGAGGCTGACGCCAAGATTGGCCGGATCAGCTACAATTCGCCGCTCGGCAAGGCGCTGATCGGGCGCAAGGCCGGGGAAGAAATCGAAGTGACCGTGCCTTCGGGCGACAAGTTCTATGCGGTTGAGAAGATCGAGTTCGTTTGAGGCTCGCGTATCGCGCGGTCCTTCGAGACGCGCCTGCGGCGATCCTCCAGGACGAACGGGAATGTTTCGTCATTTAGCCGTTCGTCCTGAGGAGGCGTCTCGAAGGACCGCGCGCTACCGCTTGAGCATGTCCGGCTGCAGCAGGCGGTGCAGGTGCACCACCACGTACTTCATTTCTGCATCGTCGATCGTTCGCCGTGCAGCACTGCGCCAGGCTTCTTCAGCGCTGGCGTAGTCGGGAAAGACCCCGACGAAATCGATCGCATCAAGGTCCTCGAATTCAACCGTCTGCGGGTCAATGACTCGGCCGCCGAATACGAGGTGCAATTTCTGTTCGGACATTCGCTGATCCCGGGGAGTGGAGAAAGCGCGCCCATAGTCAGCCTGCGCCGCTGGTGCAAGCGGGCGAGTCCGTAGCGTCACGTTTACTTTCGGAGCCGCGCCACTGCCTTGATCGCTTCCCCGGCAAACCGGGTGCCGCGACTGCGAACAGTCTTGCCCGCCGAAACGGCGCGCTGGCGCAGCGGCGCGGTGCCTTCTTCAAGCAGGACCAGACCATCATGGGCGGCTTCTCCTGCCGCATCGCGGGCTTGGCGCCCATAAGCGAGGCCAAGTTCTGCGGCGACCGTGGCGATACCCATAGCACGCTTGGCAGTCTTGCCGGCAAATTTACGCGGCAGCACAGTTGCGACCAGCACGCCAAGCCCCAGCCCGGCGGCAATCATGAGCCAGGGATATTCGCGCGCCAGGCTACGATAATCTTCGGGCGGATCGCGATCGGGCAAGGGATCACGGCGCGGACGCGCGGGCAGGCTGTCGCTTTCGCGCGTCAGGCGTTCTTGCGAAGCGGCAATGCGTTTGGCAACACGGTCACGGCGGAGATCGGTCTTGCTCACTCGGGGTTACTCCTCATCGGACGCGGCGCTACTGGCCTCGTCCTGAACCACTTCTGACTGGTCCCCGAACAGCCGGGTGATCAGCCGGCCCAGCGGGCCTCGCAAGAACCAAACCAGCAAGAGGCCAATCGTTCCCGCGATGATCGGTTTGTTTTCGCGCGCAACCTTTAACCCTGTCGCAAACGTATCCTCGACCTCGCCGGTGACCTTGTCCTTGATCCGTCCGCCGATGCCGCGCGCGGCAAGGTCCGATTTCACCTGGCCGGTACCGCGTTCGACCAATTGCCGCGCTGCGTTGCGATTGGCCCGGTCTTCGATCAGGCGTTGTTCGGCGTTGCTCATGTTTCGGCGTCGTCGGCGAGCAGGGCGCTCATCCGCTTCCACCGGCGGCTGGCGGCAAGACCACTGAGCCCCGCGGCGAGCAGCAAGGAAAGCACCGTCACGGCGGTCGCCGCCCAAGCCCCGATCAGTTCGGCAAGACCGAGCACCACGCCCATAACCAGTGCCATCAGCGCAAAGAATACCAGCGCCAGCGCCAGCGCGGCCCACCCGGTAATTCCCTTGATCCCGGCCCCGGCCACTGCGGCGCGCGATTTCTGGTAAGCGAACTCCGCTTCGAGCAGGGTCCGCCCATCGCTGGCGAGCTGCTTGGCATCGTCAACCAGCGATCGCTCAGCGTCGGCTTCAGGCTTCAACAGGGGCGGGGACGCATCTTCCATGGCCAGCCGACATGGCGCGCGGCAGCACGCCCTGTCAATCGGTCTGGATCAGTCTTCGGACGAGCCGCCACGGAACAGCCGGGCGAGGAAGAAGCCGACCACCGCAGCAATGCCGACGGCGAGGCCCGGGCTCTTGCGGACAAATTGACGCGCGTCGTCGCCCAGTTCGTTCAAGTCCTTCGATTCGATCTTCGCGGCTGTTTCCTGCATCGAGCGGGCGGCGGTGCGGGCATAGTCGCCATAGCGGGTGCCAAGCTTCTCATCGATCGTCCCGGCATTGTCTGACACGATCTTGCCAAGGCCCGCGATTGCGTCGCTGGTCCGGGCCTTGCCGTCCTTGGCGAGATCGCCGGCCTTGCCGCGTGCCTGTTCGGCCATGACCTTGGCTTCTTCGACCCAATCGGCACCCTTTGCGGCAACTTGCTCGCGATAGGCCCCGGCCTTGGCCTGGGCTTCCTTGCCGAGCACCGCAGCACCGGCGCGGGCTTCGTCGATCGCCTTGGAGAACTTGGCCTTGGCTTCGGTAGTTGCTGGCATGGGAGCGGCGGCCTTGCGCGGCGCGGCCGGCTTTTTCGTGGCCGGCTTCTTGGCGCTCGATGCGGGAGTATCAGCCATGACGGTTTCCTTCTGATTGCGGGCTACCCCCGTTCCGGGGCGCTCGGTGATATGTGGACATCAATCCGGCAGCGTTCAAGTGGTTCCCCATTGTCGTTGCATAGCAATGCATCTTGCGGCGCGCGGCGGCGCTGCTAAGGCGCGCAGCAGTCACCTACGGCCGACAAGGAACCGCCATGACCACCATCATCGACATCCACGCCCGCGAAATCCTCGACAGCCGGGGCAACCCGACGGTGGAAGTCGACGTGCTGCTCGACGACGGCAGCTTCGGCCGCGCAGCGGTGCCTTCCGGCGCATCGACCGGCGCGCACGAGGCGGTTGAGCTGCGTGACGGTGACAAATCACGCTATCTCGGCAAAGGCGTGCTCAAGGCGGTTCAGGCGGTCAACGACGAGATCACCGACGCGATTCTCGGCCTCGACGCCGAAGACCAGCGCGAAATTGACCATGTAATGGTCGCACTCGACGGGACCGAGAACAAGGCGCGGCTCGGCGCCAACGCGATTCTCGGGACCAGCCTCGCCGTGGCCAAGGCAGCCGCCAACGCGCGCGGCCTGCCGCTCTATTCGTACATCGGAGGGGTTTCCGCGCACGTCCTGCCGGTGCCGATGATGAATATCATCAACGGCGGCGAACATGCCGACAACCCGATCGACTTCCAGGAATTCATGATTGTCCCCGTAGGCGCACCGACCCTGGCCGAAGCGGTGCGGTGGGGCTCGGAAGTGTTCCACACACTCAAGAAGGGGCTCCATGACAAGGGCCTCGCCACTGCTGTAGGTGACGAGGGCGGGTTCGCCCCGAACCTCTCGAGCACCCGCGCCGCGCTCGACTTCATCATGGAATCGATCGCCAAGGCGGGCTTCAAGGCCGGTGAGGAAGTGGCGCTGGCGCTCGACTGCGCGGCGACCGAATTCTTCAAGAACGGCAAGTACGAGATCAGCGGCGAAGGCCTTTCGCTCAGCCCCCACGAAATGGCCGATTACCTCGCCGCGCTCGCCCGGGATTACCCGATCCGCTCGATTGAGGACGGCATGGGCGAGGACGATTTCGAAGGCTGGAAGGCGATCACCGACCTGATCGGCGACAAGGTCCAGCTGGTTGGCGACGACCTGTTCGTGACCAACCCGAAGCGGCTCACCATGGGCATCGACATGGGGCTGGCCAATTCGTTGCTGGTCAAGGTCAACCAGATTGGCTCGCTCACCGAAACGCTTGATGCGGTCAATATCGCGCAGCGCGCCGGCTATACTGCGGTGATGAGCCACCGTTCGGGCGAAACCGAGGACGCGACCATCGCCGACCTTGCGGTGGCGACCAACTGCGGCCAGATCAAGACCGGCAGCCTCGCCCGTTCGGACCGGCTCGCCAAGTACAACCAGCTGATCCGCATCGAGGAAGAGCTGGGTGACGCCGCGCATTATGCCGGGGCTGGGGCTTTCAAACGCCTCGGCTGAACCTCGGCGCGCTTGCCAACCGGGCCCGCGAGGTTTAATCGATCGCTTAAACAAGCCGGCGCCAAGCTCGGCTGGGAGAGTGCATGGCCGGGTTTCCGACGCATCCGGGCGAAGTAACGCCGGACTGGCTGAACGTGCAGCTAGAGGCTGCCGGGGCATTGCATGGTGCGCGTGTCACGGCGGTCGAATGGCAGGCGATCGGCACCGGCCAGGTAGGCGATTCAGCGCGGTTCCACCTGACTTACGACCGCAAGACGAGCGCACCTGAGACGCTGGCGGGCAAATTCCCCGCCGCCGACCCGACCAGCCGGGGTACCGCTGCCGCCTTCGGGCTTTATGCCAAGGAAGTCGGGTTCTACCGCGACCTTGCCCCGCAGCTCAGTGTGCGTGTGCCCAAGGTGTTCACCGCCGAAATCGCTGAGGATGGGGTCGAATTCATCCTGCTGTTCGAGGACCTGGGCCCGGCGCGCGGGGGCAATCAGCTCGACAGCTGCAGTCTTGCCGATGCCCGCGAAGCGATGCGCCAGGCCGCTGCGCTGCATGCGCCAAGCTGGGAAAACCAGGCGATCATCGGCACACCGTGGCTGCATGCGCGCGAGGGGCAGGTCGAGCAGGTCAAGGCACTGTACAAGAATGCACAGATCATTTTCCGCGAGCGTTATGCCGATAGTCTTGAGCCGGAATACATGGCGGTGTGCGAGCAGCTCAATGAAGCCGCCGACCTTTGGTTCGGCCGCGATGGTTCGCCCAAGTGCCTGCTGCATGGCGACTTCCGGCTCGATAACATGTTGTTCGATGTGCAGGGCGGCAAGGAACCGATTGCGGTACTTGACTGGCAGACCGTCGCGGTCGGCAATGCGCTGACCGACATCGGCTATTTCTTGGGCACCGGGATCGGAAACGCTTTGCGTGAACGCCACGAGGACGAGCTGCTCGAACTTTATTGCACCGAAATGAGCGCGCGCGGCGTCCCCCTGAATCCTGAGGCGATCTGGGACGACTATGCGGTCGGCGCCTTGCACGGCATTTCGACCGCGGTGTTCAGCGCCGCCTACGTCGAGCGCACCCGGCGCGGCGATGCCAACTTCCTGTCGATGGCTCGCGGCGGCTGCGCACTCGCGCTCGCGCATGGCAGCCTGGCCAAACTGGCCGCATAACCGGAGAACCACGATGCTGACCAAGGGCGATGACTATCCGCTGCACCAGACGCCCGAACCGGTCGCCTACGCCGGCACCGACCGCAATTTCTACGACCGCTATTTCTTCAACGGTTACGCGCCCGATGGCTCGGGTTTCTTTGCGGTGGCTTTCGGCATCTACCCACACCTGAACGTCGCTGACGCGCACTTTTCTGCGATCCGCGACGGGGTGCAATACAACCTCCACGCCAGCCGCGAACTGGGGATGGAGCGGATGGACCTGCAGGTCGGACCGATCCGGATCGAGATCATTGAGCCGCTCAAGATCTTGCGGGTTACGGTCGACGGGGAGGGACTCAAGGCCGACCTTACCTTCACTGGCCGCGCCTTCCCGATCGAGGAGCCGCGCTTCATCCACCGTATCGGCCCGCGTACCTTCATGGATTACACCCGGCTGACCCAGAACGGCCACTACACCGGGTGGATCGAGATCGATGGCGAGCGGCAGCAGTGCGCGCCCGGTACCGCCGGTACGCGCGATCGCAGCTGGGGGGTCCGCCCGGTCGGGACCAGCGACCAGCAGCCGCACGGCACCGGCGTGGTGCCGGGGTTCTTCTGGCAGTGGACCCCGCTCAATTTTGCGGACAGCAGCCTGTTCTTCCACGTCAACGCCGATGCCAAGGGCAACAAGTGGAACACCCGCGCGGTGATCGCGCCCGATGGTGCGGATGCTGCATCATTGATCGACACCGATGGCGAGCTGGCCGCGTCGCTGCTGGCCGGCACCCGTTGGCCCGATGGCGGGACGTTGACCGTCGAGACGGCGGATGGACCGGAAACGCTCACTTTCCAGCCGCTCGGCCGGTTCCAGATGCGCGGTCTGGGCTACACCTCGCCCACCTGGGGCCACGGGCTGTGGCACGGGCCGCTGGCGGTCGAGCGCGAGGACTTCGGGATTGAGCAGGTCAACCCCGGCACCATGGATAATTACCACGTGCAGTTGCCATGCACCGTGACCAGCGACAAGCGCGGCACCGGCACCGGCGTGTTCGAACAGCTGATCATCGGACCTTACGCGCCGATGGGACTGAAGGAATTTCTCGATCTGGGGTGAGCTAGCGCAACGCCAGCAGTACCCCGGCACCGGCTGCGATCAGGCCTGCGCCGATCACGCGTGACCGGCCGACCTGCTCCCTGAGCGCAAACACTGCGATTCCCACGCCGAACAAAATCGAAGTCTCGCGCAAGGCTGCGAGCCGTGGGACATCGCCGAGCCGGTAGGCCCACAGCGCCAGCCCGTAAGTCACGATCGACAGCACGCCGGCAATGAGCCCCGGCTTCCACTGCGCACGCGCTTCGCTCAGGAAGCGAGGCCCACGCCACACCGCGAACAGCGCGCCGATCCCGCCCCCCAGCATCAGGAACACCCAGGCGATGTAAGACAGCGACGAAGGCGCGGCGCGGACTCCTGCAGCATCGATAACGGTATAGGCTGCAATTGTCGCTCCCGTGGCCAGGGCCCAGCCCAGCGCCTTTCGCGATGGTGCGTTCCACCAAGCGACCAGCATCGTCCCCAAGCTCACCAGCAGCACGCCGGCTGCCACGGCCAAGGTAATCGGGTCGCCAAGCACAAAAACCGAAACGGCCGCAGCAATTACCGGAGCAGTCCCGCGCATGATCGGGTAGACCGCGCTCATGTCCGCACCTTCGAATGCCCTGATCAGGCACACGAGGTAAACGAGGTGCGTGATCCAGCTTGCCGCTAGGTATAACCAGGCGCCGCTGGGCAGCGGCACCACAAACACCAGCGGCAGGATCAGCAGCGCGCTCGATCCATCGATGAGCGCGCGGCTCGACATCTTGTCGCCGCCGGATTTGAGAATGGCGTTGACTACAACGTGTGCCGCGCCGGACCCCAGCATCAACAGCGAGGCCGCTGCGATCATGTGGCTTAGTTGAGTCCTGCGGAGTCGAGCGAGCTCAGCTGCTCGGGGCTCAACGTCAGGCTGGCCATGCCGCACAGGTCCTTGACCTGCTCGACCTTGGTCGCACTGGCAATCGGTGCACCGATGCCGGGCTGCACCGCGAGCCAGGCCAGCGCGATCTGTGCGAGCGAGGCGCCGGTATCTGCGGCGATCTGGTCCATTGCCGCAAGCATCGGGGCTCCGGTGACTATCAGTTCCTTCATCCGCCCGCCGCGCACCGATTTGCCGAAATCGGCCTCGGTGCGATACTTGCCAGTGAGGAAGCCGTTGGCGATGCCGTAGAACGGGAACATCGCGATGCCGTTGGTGGTGCACAATGCCTGCAGGTCGGCGCCGTACTTTTCGCGGCTGACCAGGTTGTATTCGTTCTGCAGCGCGGTGAAGGACATTGAACCGGCGGCCTTGGCAGCGGCCAGGCCTTCGGTCAGCCGCGCGGCGCTAAAGTTCGAAGCGCCAAGTGAGCGCACCTTGTCCTTGGTCGCACTGCCGAACGCGCCAACGATATCGGCAGCAGGCAGCTCCTCATAATCGCGGTGCGCGTAATAAAGGTCGAGATAGTCGGTCTGCAGCCGGTCGAGTGACATCTGCAGCGAATCCGCAATCCGCTTTGGCGCAAACAGCGCGGGGTCGCCGCCTCCGGGCGCGAGCATGCCGGTCTTGGTGTGGACGCGCATCTCTTTGCGCACCCCGCGGCTGGCGAGCCATTCGCCCAGCACCGTTTCGCTCTCACCGCCTTGGTGACCGGGCACCCAGGCCGAATAGACGTCAGCGGTGTCGACCATCCGCCCGCCCGCTTCGTAGAACGCGTCGAGTACGGCGAAGCTGGTGTCCTGATCAGCAGTCCAGCCGAACACGTTGCCGCCAAGGACCAGCGGGATGCCTGCGATTGCTGGATTGCTCATGCGAACTTCTCCTTGAGTGCGAGCAGCGCCATCGCCGCCTGCGCAGCTTCCCCGCCCTTGTTCTTCTGCTTCGGGTCAGCGCGGACCAGCGCCTGCTGCTCGTTTTCGACCGTCAGGATGCCGTTGCCGATGGCAAAGCCGTCCATCGTCAGCGCCATGATCCCGCGCGCGCTTTCACCCGCGACGATTTCGAAGTGATAGGTCTCACCGCGGATTACCACGCCAATTGCGACGAAGCCCTCGTACTGGCCCGAGGCCTCGGCCAATGAGATGGCGCCGGGTATCTCGAGCGCGCCAAGGACGGTGATCACCTCGACCTTGTGCCCCGCCGCTTTGAGCGCCGCGCGGGCACCGTCGATCAGCATGTCGTTGAGATGGTCATAGAAACGCGCTTCAATGATCAGGAAAGTGGCCATGTCTACTCCGCGGGGATCGGGCGCTCGCCCACGATGTTAAGGCCGTAGCCCTCGATAGCAACGACATTGCGGTGCGCGTTACTTAGCAAAATCAATTGGTGAACGCCCATGTCGGCGAGGATTTGCGCGCCGATGCCATAGGCGCGCAGGTCCATGTCACGCGCTTCGCCGCCGCCGGCTTCACCGCTTTCCTGTGGGCGGATCAATAGCACGATCAGGCCCGCGCCCTCGCGGCCGATCTCGGCCATGGCGCGCTGCAAGGTGCGCTTCTTGGGTCCGGGACGGCCGAGCATATCGTCGAGGATCGAGATCGTGTGCACGCGGGCGAGCGTTGGCTGATCGCCTTCGATCTGGCCCATCTGCAGCACGAAACTGTCGCTGCCGTCGATCTTGTTACGATAGGTGATCAGCTTCCACTGGCCGCCGTAGTCCGAGGTGAACGGCACTTCGGCGACGCGTTCGACCAGGTGGTCATGCTTGCGGCGATATTCGATCAGGTCGCGAATCGTCCCCATTTTGAGGCCGTGACGCCGCGCGAACGGGACGAGGTCATCCATCCGCGCCATGGTCCCGTCCTCGTTCATGATCTCGCAGATCACGCCTGAGGGATTGAGGCCCGCCAGCCGCGAAATATCGACCGAGGCTTCGGTATGCCCGGCGCGGACCAACACCCCGCCATCGCGCGCGATCAGCGGGAAGACGTGGCCTGGAGTGACGATATCGTCGCGGCTCTTGCCGGCATCGATCGCCACCGCGACGGTGCGGGCGCGGTCACCGGCGGAGATTCCGGTGGTGACGCCTTCGCGCGCTTCGATCGAAACGGTGAAGGCAGTCTCATGCCGGGTGCCGTTGGCGCGGCTCATCAGTTCCAGACCCAGTTGTTCGGTCCGCGCCTTAGTCAGCGTCAGGCAGATCAGCCCGCGGCCATGCGTCGCCATGAAATTGACCGCATCGGGCGTCGCCATCTGCGCCGGGATGACCAGATCGCCTTCGTTCTCACGGTCTTCATCGTCGACCAGCACGAACATCCGGCCGTTGCGGGCTTCGTCGATGATTTCCTCGATCCCGACCAGCACGGGTATTTCATCGCTGTCGAGCAACACATTCTCAAGCTTGCGCAAGGTCTCGGCGGTGGGGTTCCAATCCGCTTCGGTGCAGTCGCGCAGGGTGTTGGCGTGAAGGCCGGCCGCACGGGCCAGTCCGGCTCGCGACATCCCGCCTTCGTTAACGAGGCGGCGGACGCGTTCGATCAGTGTTTGTGACATTTGAAGAGCGTATCACATTACAATGTGATTGCAATGGATCATTCACACCGCCGTCACACTGGCCCCCCGTCAATCGCCCTTGAACACCGGCTTGCGCTTTTCGAGAAAGGCGCTGACCGCCTCGGCATTGTCTTTGGTCGCGTGGGCCACTGCCTGCATCGCGGCCGACATTTCAAGCACCCCGGGCAGGTCCATCCGCTGTGCGTCCCACAGCAGCCGCTTGGCCATGCGTACCGCGAAAGACGGATTGCACGCGATCCGCGCGGCCATCGCGTGCGCAGCATCGAGCAGTTCGGCGTCGGGCACAACTTGCGAAACCAGCCCGATCCGCAAGGCCTCGGCGGCACCGATCGTCTCGCCGGTCAGGGTCAGTTCGGCTGCCTTGGAAAAGCCGATGATCCGCTGGAGCAACCACGCCCCGCCATCGCCCGGAATGATCCCCAGCTTGACGAAGCTTTCGGCAAACTTCGCATTCTCGCCCGCCACGCGCAGATCACACATACAGGCCAGATCGAGTCCGGCACCGATTGCCGGGCCATTGACCGCAGCGATGACGGGCACTTCCAAGGCGGCAAAGGCGAGCGGAAGACGCTGGATGCCGCTCTTGTAATTGCGCCGGGTGCGCGCGGGGAGGCTGGCGTTGAGGCCGCCTGAATCGGGCTTCATCGCCTTGAGGTTGCCGCCTGCTGAAAAGGCTGTGCCCGCCCCAGTCAGGATCGCAACGCGAACGTTCGGATCGTCCTCCATGGCGGTCAGGGTACCCAGCAGCGCTTCGATCAGATCGAGGTCGGAGATCGGGTTGCGCAGTTCGGCACGATTGAGCGTGATGGTGGCAATGCCCTGGGCATCGAGGCTGTAGAGAACCGGGGCATCCATGTGCATCACTCCTGTAAGGTCACCCAACCAGCCGCTGGAGGAACCAGAAGCTGGCGGTTATCCCGATTGCATAGCTCGCCGCAACCCTGACCGGTCGCAAAGCCGGTGGGGCGAGGCGCCGGACCAGTGCCAGCACCGTGAGAGTCGCCGCGACGATCAGCAATTGCCCGACCTCGACTCCGAGGTTGAAAGTCAGCAGCGCGGTCGGCACATCACCTTCGGGCAGGCCGATTTCGCGCAAAGCGCCGGCAAAGCCGAAACCGTGAATCAAACCGAAGCCGAAGGCTACGACCCAAGGGATACGTTCCGACAGGCGCGGTACTGCCGGATCCTGTTTGACCACTTCAACTGCGAGGAACACGATCGATAGCGCGATCAACGCCTCAACCGGTGCTTGGGCCAGCCCGATCACCCCCAGCGTCGTGCCGATCAGGGTCAGCGAATGGGCCACGGTGAAGGCGGTCGCCGCGCGAACCACCACGCCAACCCGGCCGAGCAGCAGCACCAGCGACACCACAAACAGCAAGTGATCGTAGCCGGTGAGAATATGTTCGACACCAAGCACGAAATAGCTGCGCGCTACATCCCAGCGGTCTGGCACTGTGGTAACATTGATCGTGCTGTGTCCGGGGGTGAGCCGCGCGGCCTGGACCGGGCGGCCGAGCGGTGCAACCCGGACCAGAGCATCGGTAAATGCGGCGTCCATGCCGGTCAGCCCGACTTCGCTGCCCGCCAGATCCTTGCTGCAGGTGAGGGTGCTTTCGGCAACCAGCGCCGCGCCTTCGAGCCGCGCCTGCGGCAGCGACTGGCGGCACTGCGGCGGCACCAGCGGCCGGGCGTGAGTGGCAAGGCCGCCGAGCACCGGGGCCTTCCACACCAGTTTCCAGTGCTGCGTATCTTGCTGGGTCAGTTCGAGGTAGCCGGGGCGAAGCTCATCGGCTGCAGCCGGCGCTGCCGCCAAGAACGTCAGCAGCAATGCCAGCAGCCATTTCACTTCGGCAGCTCGATCGCCACGTCGTATCCGCCCAGCATCGTCTTGTAGGCATCCGCCTGAGCCCGGGCGATTGCAGCCGCGCGCCAGTCATTGGTGACACGCTGCACTACAGTGCCGAGGCTCGGCTTGACCGGCGCAACCCGCGCGCTGACTTTGACCAGGTGAAGCCCAAGCCCAGAGGCGATCGGCCCCTGCCATTGCCCGGTGGGCTGGTCTTTGAGTGCGAGGGTGAATTCGTCACCGAACAAGCCGGAAATGTCGCTGGCGGGTGCGCCATCGAGCTTCGCTGGCAGTGGAGCAGTGACCGACGGAACGGCCTTGCCAGCGCGTAGATCGGCCAGTTCGGTATTGGCGCGGGCGCGGGCTTCGGGCGTATCCGCGCCCAGATAGACCTGCTCGAAGCTGGTCCGCGGGTCTTCGGAATAGCGCGCCGGGTCCTTGTCGATCAGCGCCTGCAGCGCGCTATCGCTCGGCTCGGCGCTTTCTGCATCAGCCACCGCCAGGCTTTCCAGCTTGCGCCGCATGCGCCGGATCACAACCTCGTCGTCCTTGTCTAGCCCGAGCCGCAGCGCCTCGCGGTAATAGACCTGATCGGCGACGTAATCGCGGATCATGCCATCGGTTTCGTCGGGCGAGGGCAGGCGGTGGAACGAGCCGAAGAACCGCTCGACCAATGCGCCGGCCACCGCCTTGTCGACCACGATCCGGCGCTCGCCAAGGTCCGGTGCGCGGCCCGAGAGCAGCCAGAACACCATGGCCCCGGCGATCAGGAAATGGACCAGCGGCTCCCTGACGAGCGCGCGGGTCGTTGCTTTCCAGTCCATGTTATACCGGGTTGTACCAGATCGCCGAGGTGTAGGCGCGTTCCTGCTGTTTGAGCGAGATCGCCGGATCGAGCTTCAGGCCGTATTTGACCATGTCGTAATCGACCCAGGTCGGCGTCGGGATCATCAGCACGCGCACGTAATAGAACGCGCGCTGACCCGGGTTGAATTCGGGATCGCTCCACACCGTCGAAAGCTCGGGCGCGCCAATCGTATTGGCGAAAGTCGCCGTGGTCACGTCGACCGTATCGCCGACTCCGGGGACCTTGCCGCCCACCGCCTTGCGCTGGTCCATCGCGCTCCACACCACGTCGAACACTTTTTCGTGGGCGTTGCCGGCCTGATCGACCCAGCCCTTGACCACCTGTACCCGGTCCAGGTTGCCGTCGACCGGATCCTTCAGCGCCGAAACGATGAAGCTGGGCGCGCCTTTGCCCGGAGTGCTCGGGCCGTGCGGAGTAAGGGTGCCGCCCATCGGGACGCCGCGCTGGTAACCGGCCTTGATCCAGTCGGTCTTGAGGTCGCCCGTGTTGAAATCCCACCCGCCGAAGAACCGCACGGTCATGCGCGGGCCGGTGGTGCCATAGACCTCGTGACGCATCATTGCGTCGAAGATCGCCTCGCGGGTGTTCGACGTAGCCCAGACCGCGGCGTAGCCGCTGGCGAGCGACTGCCAGTTCATCCGCCCGACCTTTTCGACCGGCATGCCGGGCACGAAAGTGTCGGTCGCGCGGTGCGCGCTAGGTTCAACCCCGGCATGCTTACCGAAGAAATTGTTGTCGTCCGCAGTCGACAGCGATGTGTGCGCGTCGGTCGACCCGATCACCCCGAACTTGTAGGGGTTCACCCCGGTGCGCTGTTCGATCAGCAGCCCGCGCTTCAAAGCCTCGCGCACATAGCTCCCGGCATAATCACCCGGCTTGGTCGGCTGGGTGTTGAGCAGGTTGTTCATGTCCCATCCGGCGGTGCCAAACCCGGCGAACTCGTCGTTGGGGGAAAGGAACGGATGGGCTTCGCTGTCACCCTTGATCTGGGTGATCTCAACCACCGGTTCGTGCGCCGCCCGGCGCCGGGCGTATTCAGCGGTGATCGGCCCGCCATTGGGGTCGGTCAGCATGAACATCAGACCGTTAGACAGGTTCGAATTGTGCGGGATCGCCAGCACCTTGCCGCCGGTCTTGGATTGGTAGGCGTCCATGTAGTCCCACAGCTTGTCAGGCCACAGTTCACTCGACGGGTCGATCGGATCGACTTGGCTGACCTTGTCGATCCCGTCACGGAAAATTACGTTACGATGCAGGTTGTTGCCGCCTTGCATTAAGGTATATTCGAATCCGAAGAACGCGGTGAATTTGCCCGGCTGGTTGTAGCTGTCGACCGTGGCCAGACTTTCATTCCAGATCTTGTGCGTGCGTGCAGCGCCCTTGGCGGGATCGTTGAGCCCGGCGGGCAGCTTGCCATGCGCGCGGGCATCGAGCATTTCAGCGGTGGCCTGAAGCGAACCCTTGGTCCCTTCGTGCATCAAATCAAACCAGCGCAGCAGGGTGGGATCGCTGATCATGACGCGCGGCGCGTCGTACAAGGCTTTGGTCGAGCCAAGCCCTTCGGCGTGATCGCTCACCACCAGAAAGTCGAGCGGACGAACGAGCCTGGCCTTGACCCCCGTCGACGAGGTCACTTCCTCACCGCTGGCGAAACGCAGCGCCTCTTCCGGGCCAAGCCGGTTGCCGAAGCCGAAAGCATCGACCGAGTTGG
>JANXUP010000123.1 GCA_025356175.1 Sphingomonadaceae bacterium
CTTGTTGACGCTGCCTGCCATTATTTCCTCGCTCTACAACCCAAGAGCGATTGCGCTCCAATAGGTGATTCCGGCGAATATGTAGGCTAACCCGAACAGGTATGCCAACATGAAGGCAGGCCATTTCCACCCATTCGTTTCACGCCGGGTAACCGCGATCGTGCTCATGCACTGAGGCGCGAAGACGAACCAGGCAAGGAACGCGAGCGCGGTGGGCAGGCTCCAGTGGCTCTTGAGCTGGTTGCCGAGCGCCTGGGTCTGCTTGGTTTCGTCGGTATTTCCCACCGCATAAGTCGTCGCCAGCGAGCTGACCGAAACCTCCCGTGCGGCCATCGCCGGGATCAGCGCCAGCGAAATGTCGCGATTGAAGCCGATCGGTTCGAGCACCACCGCGAGGCCATTGGCGATGTGTCCGGCCAGCGATGCGTCGACCTGGTCCTCGCCCCTCCCGGCGCGCGGGAAGTTGAGCAGCAGCCACAAAACCACGCTGACGGTCAGGATGATCGTACCGGCGCGGCGCAGGAAGATCTGCACGCGCTGGTACAGCCCCAGCGCCATGTCCTTGATCCGCGGCATCTGGTACTTGGGCAGCTCCATGATGAAGCCGCTGGCCGAGCCTTTGGTCAGGGTGCGGCGCAGGATCAGCGCGGCGAGCATAGCGCCGACGATTCCCACCACATAGAGCCCCATCATCACCATACCTTGCAGCCGCATGCCCCAACCAACGGGCGTGTTGGGGATGAATGCGGCAATGATCAGCGTGTAGACCGGCAGCCGCGCCGAGCAGGTCATCAGCGGGGCGACCAGGATCGTGGTCAGCCGGTCCTTGGGATCGGCGATGCTGCGCGTCGCCATGATCCCCGGCACCGCGCAGGCAAAGCTGGACAGCAGCGGAATGAAGCTGCGGCCCGACAGGCCAACCCGGGCCATCAGCCGGTCCATCAGGAAAGCCGCGCGCGCCATGTAGCCCGAGGCTTCCATCGCCAGGATGAAGAAGAACAGGATCACGATCTGTGGCAGGAACACCACCACCGAGCCGACCCCCGCGATCACCCCATCTGTAATAAGGTCACGGGCGAGACCCGCCGGGAGCAGGGCTTTGACCGTCTGGCTGAGCCAGTCGACCCCGGCCTGCAAAGCATCAGCAAACGGCGTCGCCCAAGTGAACACCGCCTGGAACACCACGAACAGCGCGGCGAACAGGATCAGCGGACCAAGCCACGGATGAAGGAACAGCCGGTCGAGCCGGGCGTGGAGCCGGTGCCGCCGGGTCTCCGACAGGATCGCACTTTCTGCAATCGCATGCGCGGTCAGGCGGCGCTCGGTCATGGTGACGTGCGGGCGGTGGTGTTCGGGCGAGCGCTCTTCGGCAGCGCCAATCGCCTCGGCCAGTTCCGCCAGTCCGCGGCGGCGCACCGCGACGGTCGGCACCACCGGCACCCCCAGCGCCTCCTGCAGCGCAGCGGGGTCAAGCACCAGTCCGTCACGCTCGGCCAGATCGACCATGTTGAGTGCAACAACTACGGGGCGGCCCAGCGCGATCACTTCCTGCGCGAAGACCAGGTGCTGTTCGAGGTTTGAGGCGTCGAGCACCACCACCAGCACTTGCGGGGCAGGTTCGCCGGGAAATTCGCCAAGGATGACCTTGCGGGTCACTTCCTCGTCCGGGCTGGTTGGGGTAAGACTGTAACTGCCCGGCAAATCGGTCAGCGCCACCGGCTCGCCCGAGGGCAGCACCAGCCGCCCGGCCTTGCGTTCCACAGTGACGCCGGGATAGTTGGCGATCTTCTGCCGCGCTCCGGTGAGTGCGTTGAACAGCGCGCTCTTGCCGGCATTGGGGTTGCCGACCAACGCGGCACTGCGCTGCTGAGTCATATCAGATGTGCCCGACGGTCATCGCGCGGGCGTGGCTGCGGCGCAGCGCGACGGTCATCCGCCCGATCATCACCGCGAGCGGATCGCGCCCGCCGAACACACCGCGGTGCGACAAAGCGACCCGCGCCCCGACATCGAGGCCGAGCGACTGCAGCCGCTGCGCCTCGTCCGGCGCAAGCGCGGCCCAGTCAACCGCAGTCACCACTGCGCGCTGGCCGATCGGAAGCAGGTCAAGCGTCATGCCAGCCGCGCTGCCACAGCAAAGCCGATATTGCAAGTCATTCGCAATAATGCACGATGCACTCAGCGTGCCGGATAGCGCAGCCGGCCGAGCAGCCGCGCCACGCTGAACTGCTCGTCGCGCGGCTTGAGCAGGCGCGCCTTGGCCTTTTCGAACTTCATGATCCCTTCGATCCGGCGATCAAGGAATGACCTGGTTTCCGCATGGTTTTCGCTGGTGTCGCTGACATAGACCGCCAGCGTTGCGGCATAGATCGATCCCAGCGTCAGCCGCTTGGTATAATGGTTGTAGTCGGTCGCGGTATCGCCGGAGAGCCGCCACATCGCATCGGCACTGTGCCAGCCCAGCTTTGCTGCGCGCGGCGCATTATGCGGCATGGCCATGATCGCCTGCGCGCGGCGCAGCGCCTCTTTCTGGTGAACGATCGCGTCAAGCCGGAACTGGACGATTGCCCGGATCCGCTCACGGATCTTGAGTCCGGCGATCCGTTCGGGCGGGAACGCCGCGATCATCGCTGCGTCGACGCTGGCCGCCCAGGCCTCGATCATGGTCATCGCCCCCCCGGCAAAAGCATAGCGCGCGCTGGCCGGATCGATCCCCTGCGCGGCGGCGGCGCTATCGACCGAGGCTTCGCTCCAGCCGTCGAATGCAGCGGCATCGGCGATGGCCGGGGCGAGCGCGAGGCGCAGCGCGGACAGGCTGTCAGGCGCGGTCAATTGGGACCGAACACCGGCTTGCCGTTACTCGGCCTGGCCTTGGCATTGGCCTTGATTTCAGCCAGCAGCGTTTCGCTCTTGGGGTCCATCGTCGCATAGTCGCGGGCGCTGCGGCCCGAATTGTCCTTGCGATCTGGATTGGCCCCTGCCTGGAGCAGCAGCCGCATCATGTCGATGTTGCGATTGTGCACCGAGGTAATCAGCGGAGTTTCCCCGGTCGAATTGCTCTCGTCGACCTTGGCACCAGCCTTGATCAACAGCGGTACCGCCTCGATGAAACCGAGGTTGCAGGCGATCACCAGCGGGGTTTCCCCGTCTGCGTTGCGCATGTTCACATTGGCTCCGGCGGAGATCAGGAAGTTGACGTAGCGCAGGTTCTTGGCCCGTGCAGCAATGTGCAGGCCGGTGTCGAGACTCGTCTGATCACGGGTGTTGACCAGATTTGGCCCGCCTTGTTCGAACAGCTTCTGCAAATCCTGGTCGTTGCGCTTGCGCACCGCTTCGAGGAATTTGTAGCTGTCTGAAAACTGCGCCAGCGCAGGTCCCGGCAGTGCCGCGGCAGCAGTCAGTGCGACGGCGAAGGCCAGGGTCAGTTTGCGAAAGGTCGGCACGAACGAAATTCCTCCTGTTGCGTGGCTGCGGCAGAATCGCTGCCGGGCCCGAAACGCTCCTTGCGCGGCGCGGTTTAGCAGAGCATGAACCAACGCGCCATGTTTCAGCCATTTCGTACGATTTTTATTGGGCTCGCGCTGGCGCTGGGCGCTTGCCAGCAGAGCGCGGGTGACGCGCCGCCGATTGCAGGGGTCTCACTTGCAGGTGCCACCATCGGTGCACCGTTCACCCTTACCGGCAAGGACGGCGCTCGGGTTTCTTCAGGCAGCTTCAAGGGCAAGTACCGGATCGTCTACTTCGGTTACACCTTCTGCCCCGATGCCTGCCCGACCGATATGAACGTGCTGATCCAGGGCCTGACCCGCTTTGCCAAACAGAGCCCGGCGCTCGCTGCAGAGATTCAGCCGTTCTTCATCACCATCGACCCGGCCCGCGACACGCCCGAGCGGGTCGGCCAGTTCGCGGCGGCTTTCTCGCCCAAGCTGATCGGCTTGACCGGATCGCAGGCCGAGATCGACGCGGTCGCGGCGAAGTTCGCGGTGGTCAAAAGCAAGGGCCGCGAAACGCCCGGAGGCTATCTGATGGAGCACACCAGGCACGCCATGCTGCTAGGGCGCAATGGTGAGCCGATCGAAATTCTGCCGACCTTCGACGGGCCCGACGCGGTCGCCGCTGACCTCGCCAAGTCTGTGAAGTAATGCGCGAGCAGTTCTGGACCCTGCCGATCGAGCGCCTGACCCGCGACGAATGGGAAGCGCTGTGCGACGGCTGCGGAAAATGCTGCCTGCACAAGGCCGAGGACGAGGATACCGGCCAGATCTTTCCGACAAACGTCGCCTGCCGCCTGCTCGACATCCCCTCGGCGCGGTGCAGCGATTACAAGCATCGCAAGGCCAGAGTGCCCGATTGCCTTAAGCTCAACCCGGCGCTGGCCATGTCGATCAGCTGGTTGCCGGACACTTGCGCCTATGTCTTGCGGGCAGATGGCGAGCCCTTGCCCGAGTGGCACTACCTCGTCTGCGGCGATCCCGCAGCGGTCCACGCGGCCGGAATTTCAGTGCGGGGGAAAGCAATCAGCGAAGACCTTGCCGGGCCGCTCGAACAGCATGTAATCCTGCCCCCGGGCATGGAGCTGGCCGATGATTGAGTGGCTGCGCAAAGGCGAACTGACGGAGCCGCAGGTTGAAGTGGCCGGGCGGATGATCCCGGTCGTGCTGCGCCGCAATGCCCTGGCCAAGCGCATGACGATGCGGCTGGCCCCCGATGGCAGTGCAGTGCGGATTACGCTGCCGCAATGGGGCCGCACCGCAGAGGCGCTGGAATTCGCCCGGCGGCGGGCGGGGTGGATCGCGGGGCAACTCGCCGCGGTGCCTGAACCCAAAGCGATCGGTGACGGTGCCGAGCTGCACTTTTGCGGTGAACTGCTGACCGTCCGCCACGATCCTACCGCGCCGCGCCGGGTTACGCTCGACGAAGGTGAGCTGGTGCTCGGCGGTCCGGCCGAATCCGTGGCCGTCCGGCTCAAGCGCTGGCTCGAAAGCGAAGCGCGCCGACTGATGTCGGAAGATCTGTCCTTTTATTGCGAGCGCGCTGGCCAGCCGCTGGCCCGGTTGATGCTATCGAGCGCCCAGCGCCGCTGGGGCAGCTGCGCGCGCGGCGGGACGATCCGGATGAACTGGCGGCTGGTCATGGCGCCAGCGGAAGTGCGCCGATCGGTCGTCGCGCACGAAGTGGCGCACCTCGTCCAGTTCGATCACAGTCCGGCCTTCCACGCACTGCTGGGCGAACTGTTCGAAGGCGATACGCGCGCTGCCAACCGTTGGTTGAAGCGCCACGGCCGCGGGCTCTACCTCCCCTTCGGCTGACACCGTAACTCGATTTAACCATAACTGACCACTGGCGCGGCGGCGCGGCCTCCCCTATCTTAAAGCCATGTCATTCATGAAGAACGTCAACCCGTCCGGCGCGATCAGCGAATTTCGCGACGTGTTCCGCGATGCCGGCCCAACGCGCTGGCGCTATGTCGCGCTCTCGGCGCTGATCACCGGGGGACTGTTCGGCGGCCTTGCAGTGACGCAGAATTGGATCGCCGATCGCAAGCTGCCCGAGATTGACTACATCAACTCCTGGCCGGCCGATCGCACCGCAGCGGAAACCAAGGCGTTCATTATCGCCAACCAGAAAGACAAGGACGCGCGCGAAAAGGCCCAGGCTGCGGCCGATGCCGAAGCGCAGCGGCTGTGGATGTCCGTAGGCCGCGCCACTGGCGTGGATGTCGATACGATGAAGAAGACGGCCGACGCCGACAAAGCTGCCGATACGGCGAAAAAAGCGGCGGCCGATCGCGCCGCCGCCAGCCTCAACAGGCCCAAGACGCAGGCCCCGGTTGATCACTGAAGATGACCGGCGCTGGTTGGCCGCTGCGGCGCGGCTCGCCCGGCGCGGCATTCCGCTGTCCCGGCCCAACCCGTCGGTCGCCGCGCTGGTGGTGAGGAACGACCACCTGATCGCGCGCGGCTGGACCCAGCCGGGCGGGCGGCCCCATGCCGAGGCTGGGGCGCTGGCTACTGCGGGCAGCGACGCGGCCGGCGCAACCATTTACGTTACCCTTGAACCCTGCGCCCACGCCAGTGCACGCGGCTCCGCCTGCGCCGATGTGATCGCAGCTTCAGGCGCCGCCCGAGTGGTGATCGGCTGCCTCGATCCCGACCCACGGACCTCAGGCCGAGGGCTGGCGCGGTTGCGCGAAGCGGGGATTGCAGCCGAACTGGCCGATTGCGCCGAGTGCAAGGCAAGTCTGGCCGGGTATCTGACCCGCACTGCGCTCGGCCGGCCGCATGTCACCTTGAAGCTTGCGCTGTCGGCGGACCAGCGGCTCGCCCCGCCACCCGGTCAGGGGCAATGGCTGACCGGCCCCGTAGCGCGCGCGCATGTCCACGCCTGGCGGGCCCGCATGGACGCGATCCTGGTCGGGCGCGGTACGCTTGAGGCCGACGCGCCGCGGCTTGACGTGCGTTTGCCGGGATTGGAAGCGCGCAGCCCCGAACGCTGGCTGTTGAGCAGCGGCGCGGCGCCCGCAGGCTGGTGCGTGATTGCGTCGCCCGAAGGAATCGCGACCAAGGACCAGACCCAATACCTGATGGTCGAAGGCGGCGCACAGACCGCGCGGGCTTTCCTTGCCGCCGGGCTGGTTGATCGCCTGCTGCTTTATCGCGCGCCGCGCGAAGTCGGCGGTGACGGGGCTGCGTTGCCCGAGCTTTCGGAATTTAGCCTCACCACTGATCCCGAGTGGACGCTCTCCGACCGCCGCGCGCTTGGCAACGACTTGCTCACGGTCTACGAGCGAACGTAATGTTTACCGGGATCGTCTCAGCCATCGGCACTGTCCGCGAAGCGCGTCAGCAGGGCGACCTGCGCGCGGTGATTTCCTGCCCCTATGATCCGGCGCAGATCGCGATCGGTGCCTCGATCGCCTGCTCGGGCGTGTGCCTGACCGTGGTCGAGCGCGGCGGAACAACCGGCTATGCCTGGTTCGCGGTCGATATTTCGGGCGAGACGCAAAACTGCACCGTCCCCGGCATGTGGGCGCAAGGTGCGCAGCTCAACCTCGAAACCGCGCTCAAGCTGGGCGACGAACTGGGCGGGCACATCGTCACCGGCCATGTCGACGGCGTTGGCACGGTGCACGAAACCGGCGCTGCGGGGGATTCGACGCATGTCGTGATCAAGACCCCGGCAGAACTTGCCCCGTTCATCGCCGCCAAGGGTTCGATCACCGTCCAGGGCGTTTCACTGACGGTCAACGATGTGAACGACTTGCCCGATGGCAGTTGCCTGTTCGCACTGAACCTGATCCCGCATACCGGCGAAGTAACGACGCTTGGCGCGCTCAAGGCGGGCGATCAGGTCAACCTCGAGATCGACGTGCTCGCGCGATACCTGCAGCGGATGCAGAGCCTTAGGAGCTGAGCGGCCCCGCGGCGAAGGCTTCGGGTGTGATCGCATAGACCACGTGGCGGACCATCCCGGCGGTGGTTTCGGCCAGTTCGAACCGGTCCGTCAGCTTGCCGCCAATCTTTTCCATGGCCTTGCGTGAGCGCCAGTTTGCTTCGCCGATGCGGAAATCGACCCGGCCGACATAGCGAAAGGCATGAACGAGCATCAGCTGCTTCATCTCGGCATTGAAGCCGCCGCCCCAGTGGCTGCGGGCAAGGAACGTCCAGCCGATCTCCACCGAGCCGTCATCATCAGGGTCGTGAGCCTGATAGCGCGATGACCCGATCATGGCCCCGCTTTGCGTGTCGAGGACGACCAGCGCTCCGCCTTTTGCTATCGCATCGTCGAAAAAGGACCGGAACAGGGGCTCCTGCCAACGATCGCGTGATGGGTGCACTTCCCAGATGAGTGGATCGCGGGCCACCGCGTACAGCTCGTCCCAATCACCCGGCGCCAGCGGTCGAAGCCGCAGCCGCTCACCTTCAAGGACCGGTTGGCGGTCCATTCAGGCGCTGACTGCGGTAAGATCGGCGATGAACTTGTCGATGTTGCCCAAGGTCAGCCCGGCGGCGTTGATCCGGCCCGATCCGGCAAGATAGATGCCGTGCTCGCTGCGCAAGCGCTGGATCTGCTCGGTGCTGAGCGGCAGGACCGAGAACAGGCCATTCTGTGTGCCGAGCGGCACCAGGTCGATCGATCCGGCGCGGCCGTGTTCGGCCAGACGCGTGCGGACCTGGCGAATGCGGGTGCGCATCGTATCGAGCTCGTCGAGCCACATCGCGGTCAGTTCTGGATCTTCAAGGATGATCCGTACCGCCGCGCCGCCGTGATCGGGCGGCATCGACCAAGCCGCGCGGGCCAGGGCATGGCCGTTCGACAGCACGCGGTTCAGCACTTCGGCGTCGGGCGCCATCACGTAGATCGCGCCGACCCGGTCGCGGTACATGCCGAAGTTCTTGTCGCAGCTGTAGGCGATCAGCGCCTCGGGCACTGCGGCGAGCAACTTGCGCAGGCCGTAGGCGTCTTCTTCCATGCCTTGGCCGAGGCCCTGGTAAGCCAGATCGAGGATCGGCAGCAGCTTGGCACCCGCCACCAGCTCAGCGATCTCGTCCCACTGCGCCGGGCTGTAATCGATCCCGGTGGGGTTATGGCAGCAGCCGTGGAGCATGATCGCGTCGCCCGGCTCGGCCAAGGCGATGGCGGTGCGCAGCGCATCCATATCGACCAGACCGGCCTTGGTTGCGTGGACAAAGCTTTTGAGTTCAACCCCCAGGTCACCCAGGATTTGCGCGTGGTTGGGCCAGCTTGGCAGGCCCATCCAGATCCGCTCAACCCCGGCGCGTTTGGCCAGCGCCACCGCAAGGCGCACCGCGCCGGTGCCGCCGGGGGCCTGCATGCCTTCGATCCGCCCGCCCATGGTCGGATCATCCTTGCCGAAAATGTACGGCATCAGCGCATGGACAAAGCCCATATCGCCTTCGGGGCCGAGGTAGGCCTTTGAATTCTGGCTTTCGAGCAGCTTGCGCTCGGCCGCCTTGATCGCGCCGAACACCGGGGTATCGCCCTGCCCGGTGCGATAGACGCCGACGCCCAGGTCGATCTTGTCGACCCGCGGGTCATCGTTGTGGAGCTTGATCAGCGCGAGCAGCGCGTCGGCGGGCTGTTGTTCAAGGTTGCTGAGCATGATGCAGCGGCCCCTAGAGCGATTTCAAGGGAAATGGAACATTTGCCGGCTTGGAAATCACGGAAAATCAAAAAGCGGCACCCTTGCTTGTGCGCAGCAAGCGGCTAAGCCGCGCGCTTCTGCATCCTCGCAGCCCGCCTGAGCCGAGAAAATCGAAATGAAACGGGATGATGGCTGGATGGGCAGGACCAAGCTGGCGATCGGGTTCGCTGGCCTGCTCGCCATCGCAGTGCTCACCTTGTGGCGTGCCGGAACCATCGTTTTACCTTGATCGGCACGCCCGAGAAGCCGAAAGGGCAGGCATGCTCGCCCCCCTGCCCAAGCCCGATCTACCCCGTTCGCTAAGCGCCGCGATAATCCGCGGCATTCGGGGATGCTGCCCGCGCTGCGGCCAGGCGAAGCTGTTCGGCAAGTTCCTTAAGCCGATCGCGGTGTGTCCGCATTGCCATCAGGACTGGACCCACCAGCGCGCCGACGACATGCCGCCGTACATTTCGATCCTGATCACCGGGCACGTGCTTGTGCCGGTCATCATCTACTTTGGCGCCGTTGCTGACATTTCGATGGCCAAGGCCCTCGCCATCTGCCTGGCGCTCGCCGCAATCATGATGATCAGCCTGCTCCAGCCGGCCAAGGGCGGCACCATTGCGTTGCAGTGGTGGCACGGGATGCATGGCTTTGTGCCGTCGGGCAAGGACGAGGCGAACGAGTCCGCTCACCCGCCCGCCGGCACCGGACCCTGGGCCTGACACCGAACCGGCGCGGTGGCCCCGGTCCTAGCTCTTCGGCAGGACGCCCTTCTCGATCAGGGCATTGCGCATAAGCTTGGCCATGGCGGGATCGGTCTTGGCAATATGATCGAGCATGGCTTCGACGGTCGCCCGGGCGACTTTGTCCTGCAGCCCCGGCGGTGAGTAGTTGAACCACTTCTGATCAAGCTCCGCCTTGCGCGGCCCCATGGCGATGATCTTCTGTCCGGCAGGCGAAGCGAAGAAGGCACCGACCTTGGCCTTGCGCGCGGCGGGCATGGTGTCGATAGTCCGCTGCGCAGCGGTCCGCGCGTCCTGGCGCAAGTCGCCGGCACTGGCTTCACCGCCCTGTGCGAGAGCGGCTCCGGTCGCCTTGTAGCTCAAGTTGGCGTTGGTACTGTTCGGCAGGGCTTGCCCGTCGGCCGAGCTGGAGAAGGCGATTGCCGCCGTGGCTTTGGCCAAGGTAAATTTGTCGGCGTAAAGCTGGCCCAGCTCACCCCGGTACAGCGGCATCGAGATCCGCGACATAGCTACCGGGGCGTTTTGCCGGTGCAACAATTATTCAGTCAAAACGGCAGCCATTTGTGCTTCTGCGAGAACTTCATGTACCCGGCGTTCACCCCAAGGCGCAGGCCGACGCCTGAGCGCACCGGGATCAGCACAATGTTGCCGCGGCGCATGTAGCTCACATTGAAGCCGCCGATCAGGTAGGCCTGCCCCTCGCCCGCCGGGAAGCGATGATAAAGGTCATCGGTGTTGTAGAGGTTGTAGACCAGCACAAAGGTGCTGCCCGCGCTGGCCCCGGCGTCGAAACCGATCGACGGTCCAGTCCAGTAAACCGGGCGCTGCCCTTCAACCTTGTGGAACAGGGTGCCCGAACCATAGCGCACCCCCACGACCAGTGCGCCACCGCCCTCGCGGCCAATGATGTAGGCGTTGGGCTCACCCTGCTTCTTGAGAATGTCCTGAATTACGCCAGCCAGCCCCTTGGCTCCCTTGCCGAAGACACCTTCGGCGGCGCCGATCAGGTCGTCCTGCTTGTAAGTGGTGCCAGGCTGATTGGGATCGGCCGGGGCCTCGCTCGGGGTGGGCGTGGGTGCGCCTTGGGTAGCAGGCATGGCATCGGGCATAGGGCTCGGCACCGGCATGGGGGCTGGCGCTGCCGCCGGCGCTGTGACCGGGCGGGCTAAATCGCCATCGATCGCCTTGTCCGGATCAACCGGCTGGACCTGCGCAGGGGCTGCCGCCGATCCGGCGAGCGCGAGCACAGCCATGACGACGATCCCGGCCGAACGCAGCTTTGATGCAAAGCGGATAGTCATTGGCCTCAACCCCTTCAAACACCCGCCTGTCCCGGTCCACTCAGGCCCCGGCGGGCTCGCCATTCGGCTTAGTGAAGTGGCTGTGACGGCGGCACAATGAACCGGCGATGAGCCGAGTCCGTTTTGCGGCGGAAGGAGTCCGCGGCACTATGAATTGACCCCCTTGCCGCCCCCGCCACCCCTCGCTATAGCGCGCGCTCGCTGCTGCGATCCGGAGACGTGGGTGAGTGGCTGAAACCAACGGTTTGCTAAACCGTCGTACGGATACATCTGTACCGAGAGTTCGAATCTCTCCGTCTCCGCCAGCGCTTAGCCTGGA
>JANXUP010000128.1 GCA_025356175.1 Sphingomonadaceae bacterium
GTCGGCCGATTTCCACGAAACCACGAACACGCTGAGCCCTTGGTCGACCGCCCAGCGGATGAAGCTTTTCTGCGGGGAAAGATCGAGGATGTAGAAGCGGTTGATCCACGGCGGGAAGATCACCAGCGGGGTCTCAAACACTTGCGGCGTGGTCGGGGCGTAGTGGATCAGCTGGTACAGCGGGGTTTCGTGCACCACTTTTCCGGGCGCGGTGGCGATGTTCTCGCCCAGCTTGAATGCACCAGGATCGACGTGGGTCAGCTGCCCGCGCTTGAGGTCGTCCAGCAGGTGCTGCATGCCCTTGGCGAGGCTTTCGCCTTTGGTCGCAACGGCGCGCTCCATCACCAGCGGGTTGGTTAGCGGGAAATTTGCCGGGCTGAGCATTTCGACTAGCGTGCGCGCGGCGAACCGCAGTTGCTCGGCGCGCGCAGCGTCGCTCGCGGGCGCGGTCTCGGCCATGGCCATGATCTGCTCGGCAAGCATCAGGTAAGTCTGGTGGATCACCGCGTAGAACGGCTGATCGCGCCACTTGGGGTCCTTGAAGCGGCGATCGCTGCGCGGCAGCGCCGGGGCATCGCCGCCCGCAGCGTCCGCCTTGGGGCCGATCCCGTATTGCCCGAGCACGCCTTCCCACAGCGCCAGGCTGTCATCCCAAAGCTTCTTCTGGACCTCGGGCTGGGCGAGCGGGAGCGCCTTCATCCAGCCTTGCATGATTGTGGCAAAGCCGCCCGGCTGGGTGAGCAGGGCGGGCCATTGCTCGCTGGCGCTTGCGGCCTGACCTTGCTGGAAGTCGAGCCACATCGTCTGCATCCGCTGCGCCACGCTGGTCCACTGCGCGAGGTCACCCGCTGCAGGCGCACCGAGCGCCGCCTCGCCGCCGGGCAGGAACTGGGTGAACAGCTTTTGCGGAGCCTCGATCATTGCGGCGAACACATCGGCGGCCGGGGTATCTCCGGGGAAGTCCTTGGCCGGAATGTCACTCATCGCGCAAGCTCCTGGTCGCGGGAGGCAAGCTCCCGGCGATTGGCTATCGAATCCTCTCCCGAGGTCACGCCGTGGCAGCAATCACCGCGCGGTGCAACGCGCGTTTGTCATCAGCGTGCCAAGCAACGCGCATTGCCGATCCGCTTATACTCGCCGTGAAACTTGGGCATGTTGCCGCTGCGGTCGCCGAAATCGTAGCCATCGCCGAGATAGAGTTCGAGCGGAGGTACATTTCTAGCGTAGATCACGACGTTCTTGGTCGCGGTGCCCCACTTGGCATGGCCTTGAAGCTCTTCCGCATCCGCGTGCTTCATCAGGAAGCGGAACAGTACCGGGCCGCATTCGCCCTTGTCCCCCACGCTGACCCCGCAGAAGTCCTTGCCGCAAGGTGCAATGTCAATCGTCTTGTACATCCGGCCCTTGGTGGTGAACACCGGCTTGGCCTCGTTGACCGTCCAGCGGCCGTAATAGGGGCTGGGCACCGCAGCGAGCGCCGGGACGCCTGCCCACAGGCCAATCGACAGCGCGGCGATCGAATGGAATAAGGCCTTCATGTCACTCTCCCCCTCAGGTTCAGTTGCATCACGCCCGGCGCGGCGGGCTGTGCGTTGGTTGATCTTAGCAGCATTGGCGATGTTTGTAATGCAGACAGCGGTGAAGGCGCTGCGCTCGCCCTGGCGGGTCGACGATTTCCCCGAGGCGCTGGCGATCAAGGTCGAGCTGATGCCGTGGCTGTTCCCGCTGCACATGATTGTCGGCGGTCTGGTGCTGCTGCTGATCCCCCTGACCATGTTCGCGCAGCGCAGCCCGCGCTGGCACCGCCCGCTTGGCCGGTTGACCGCATTAGTCGTGCTGACGGCGGGGCTGACCGCATTCCCGGTCGCGCTGGTCGCTCCGGTGACCCGGGTCTCGGCCTGGGGGTTCGCGGCGCAAGGTGCAGTGTGGCTGGCGCTGCTTGGGATCGGTCTGCGCAACGTCTGGCTTAAACGCTTCCACGCGCACCGCGCCGCGATGCTGCTGATGGCCGCGACCACTACCGGCGCGGTGTTGTTCCGGGTCTACCTCGCGCTGTGGGCGATCTTCGGCGACCTGCGCCACTACGAGATGTTTTACGCTGCGGATGCATGGATCGCGTGGTCGTTGCCGCTGGCTGCCGCTGCGATTTTTCTCAGAGGCACTGGCGCTAGCCCTTTCAATCACCGATAAGGTTCGCAGCGCGGCGTTTTCGCGCAAGCAATGGAAAGGTCCAATGTCCGAAGAATTTTACCGTATGAAGCGGCTGCCGCCCTATGTCATCGCCGAAGTCAACGGCATGCGGGCAGCGGCGCGCGCCGCGGGCCGGGACATTATCGACCTTGGCATGGGCAACCCCGACTTGCCGCCGCCCGCCCACGTGATCGACAAGCTGTGCGAAGTCGCGCGCAAGGCCGATGCGCATGGCTATTCGGCCAGTTCGGGGATCCCCGGCATCCGCAAGGCGCAGGCCAATTATTACGCCCGCCGCTTCGGGGTGGAGGTCGATCCCGAGACCGAGGTGGTCATGACCATGGGTTCGAAGGAAGGGCTCGCCAGCCTCGCCACGCGATCACCGCGCCGGGCGACGTGGTGCTGGCGCCCAACCCGAGCTATCCGATCCACACCTTCGGCTTCATCATCGCCGGGGCAACGATCCGTTCGGTCCCGACCACGCCGGACGAGAATTACTGGCGCGCGCTTGACCGGGCGATG
>JANXUP010000131.1 GCA_025356175.1 Sphingomonadaceae bacterium
GTCGGCCGATTTCCACGAAACCACGAACACGCTGAGCCCTTGGTCGACCGCCCAGCGGATGAAGCTTTTCTGCGGGGAAAGATCGAGGATGTAGAAGCGGTTGATCCACGGCGGGAAGATCACCAGCGGGGTCTCAAACACCTGCGGCGTGGTCGGGGCGTAGTGGATCAGCTGGTACAGCGGGGTTTCGTGGACCACCTTGCCCGGGGCAGTGGCGATGTTCTCACCCAGCCGGAAAGCGCCCGGATCGACATGGGTGAGCTGGCCGCGCTGCAAATCGCCCAGCAGGTGCTGCATGCCCTTGGCGAGACTCTCGCCCTTGGTCGCGACTGCGCGTTCCATCACCAAGGGGTTGGTCAGCGCGAAATTTGCCGGGCTCAGCATCTCGACCAGAGTGCGTGCGGCGAAGCGTAGCTGTTCGGCGCGCGCCGCATCGCTGGCTGGTGCAGCCTCGGCCATGGCGAGGATCTGCTCGGCGAGCATCAGGTACGTCTGATGCACCACCGCATAGAATGGCTGTTCGCGCCATTTGGGATCCTTGAAGCGGCGGTCGGAGCGGGGCAGCGCGGGGGCCTCGCTTGCCGTCTCGCCAGCCTTGGGGCCGATACCGTACTGGCCGAGCACGCTCTGCCACAGCGTCAGACTGTCATCCCACAGCTTCTTCTGCACCTCGGGCTGGGCCAGGGGCAGCGCGCCGATCCAGCGTTGGAGCATTTCGGCAAACCCGCCCGGCTGGGCAAACATCGCCGGGACCTGCGCCCCGGCAGCAGTGATCTGACCCTGCTGGAATTCGAGCCATTGCGCCTGCATCTTCTGCGCGGACGCGGCCCATTCGGCAAAATCGCCAGCGGCCGGCGGATTGAGCGGGGCGGCGCTACCAGGCATGAATTGGGTGAACAGCTTCTGCGGCGCAGCGATCATTTCAGCGAACACTTCGGCGGGGCTCTTGTCGCCGGTCAGGTTATCGCCGCTGTGATCAGTCATCGCAAACTCCATCGCGCAGCCACGCTACCGGCGCGTTACAACCCTATCCGCTCCTCAGCCCCAGCGTTGGCAGCTATTGCGGCGCGGTGCAACGCGCATAGGTATTAGCGTGCCACGCACCGCGCATAGGTACTAGCGTGCGGAACAACGCGCGGCACCGATCCGCTTATACTCGCCGTGGAACTTGGGCATATTGTCGCTGCGGTCGCCGAAGTCATAGCCGTCGCCGACATAGAGATCGATCTCGCGCCCGCCCGGCCAGTCCTTGGGATCGGTTTCCCAGGTGCCGATCTGGACGTTCTTGGTCTGGCTGCCCCACTTGGCGTGGCCGTGCAGCGCTTCGTCGCCCTTGGCGTGATTGGCAAGGAAGCGGAACAGTACCGGGCCGCACTGACCCTTGTCGCCGACGCTGACCCCGCAGAAGTCCTTGCCGCAGGGCGCAATGTCGATCGTGCGGTACATCCGGCCCTTGGCGGTGAACACCGGCTTCGCCTCGTTGACCGTCCATCGGCCATAATACGGGCTGGTCCCAGCGGCTGCGGCGGGAACCGCGGCAAGCCCAATCGACAGCGCCGCGATGGAATGGAATAAGGCCTTCATGTCACTCTCCCCGTCAGGTTCGGTTGCAGTTGGCCCGGCGCGACGGGCATTGCGCTGGGTCGTTCTAGCAGCATTGGCCCTGTTTGTAATCCGCACCGCCGTGCTTGCGCTTACGTCGCCGTGGCAGGTCGATGATTTTCCAGAACCACTGGCGGTCAAGGCCGAGCTTATGCCGTGGATCTTCCCAGTCCACATGATTGCGGGCGGGCTGGTGCTGCTGCTGATCCCGGCGACGCTTCTGGCCCGGCGCCAGGCCCGGTGGCATCGTCCGCTTGGACGGGTCACCGCGCTTGTGGTGCTGGTCGCCGGGCTGACCGCATTTCCCGTGGCGCTGGTCGCGCCGGTGACGCGGATCTCGGCCTGGGGCTTTGCCGCGCAGGGCGCGGTGTGGCT
Organism: Sphingomonadaceae bacterium; assembly: GCA_025356175.1. Taxonomy (GTDB): domain Bacteria; phylum Pseudomonadota; class Alphaproteobacteria; order Sphingomonadales; family Sphingomonadaceae; genus Novosphingobium. The sequence continues at coordinate 1,978 of JANXUP010000131.1, forward strand.
GGTGCTGCTGGGGATTGGACTTCGCAACGTCTACCTGCGGCGCCTCCACGCGCACCGGGCGGCGATGCTGCTGATGGCGGCAACCACCACCGGCGCAGTGTTCTTCCGCATCTACCTCGCGCTGTGGGCGTTGTTCGGCGACCTTCGCCACTACGAGATGTTCTATGCCGCCGATGCGTGGATCGCCTGGACCTTGCCACTGGCAGGAATGGCGATTTTTCTCAGAGGCACTGGCGCTGGGCCGTTCGATACCCGATAAGGCGGGCGGCGCGGCATTTTCGCGCAATTACTGGAAAGGTCCAATGTCCGAAGAATTTTACCGTATGAAGCGGCTGCCGCCCTATGTCATCGCCGAAGTCAATGGCATGCGGGCTGCGGCGCGCGCGGCGGGCAGGGACATTATCGACCTTGGCATGGGCAACCCCGATCTGCCGCCGCCCGCCCACGTGATCGACAAACTGTGCGAAGTGGCGCGCAAGGCCGATGCGCACGGTTATTCGGCCAGTTCGGGCATTCCCGGCATCCGCAAGGCGCAAGCCAATTATTACGCCCGCCGCTTCGGGGTGGAGGTCGATCCCGAGACCGAGGTGGTCATGACCATGGGTTCGAAGGAAGGGCTCGCCAGCCTCGCCACCGCGATTACCGCGCCGGGCGACGTGGTGCTGGCGCCCAACCCGAGCTATCCGATCCACACCTTCGGCTTCATCATCGCCGGGGCAACGATCCGTTCGGTCCCGACCACGCCGGACGAGAATTACTGGCGCGCGCTTGACCGGGCGATG
>JANXUP010000148.1 GCA_025356175.1 Sphingomonadaceae bacterium
TGGGCGGAGCGAAGGTAAGTTCGGTTTTATGAGTTTTGATAGAGGTCGTCGCGGACGTGGCCGCGACAAGCGGGACGGTTTCGGCGAAGACAGTTTCGATCCGTTTTCGGGCAGCGGTGATCGCGGCGGGTTTTCCGGCGGTGGTGGCGGCGGCGGCGGTGGACGCGGCGGCTATAACGGCGGCGGTGGCGGCGGATTCAGCGGCGGCGGTGATCGCGGCGGGTTTTCCGGCGGCGGCCAGCGTTCAGGTGGCGGCGGCTTCGGCGGCGGCGCACCGCGCGGCGGCGGCGGCGGCGGTGGCGGCGCAGGCGGTATGCCGGCCCAAGTGGTCGGTGAAGGCACCGGCGTTGTAAAGTTCTTCAACGCGCACAAGGGTTTTGGCTTCATCCAGCAGGATCAGGGCGGCGAAGATGTGTTCGTGCACATCAGCGCTGTCGAACGCGCCGGGCTGGAAGGCCTGGCCGAAGGTCAACAGGTCAAGTTCACGCTGGTCGATCGTGGCGGCAAAGTTTCAGCCAGCGATCTCGAAGCTGTGGGCGATGTGATCGCGGTTGAAAAGAAGGAAGAGCCGCAGCGCCAGTTGACTGGCGAACGCGCGACCGGGACGGTCAAGTTCTTCAACGGGATGAAGGGCTTCGGCTTTATCACCCGTGATGACGGTCAGCCCGATGCCTTCGTGCACATCAGCGCGGTTGAGCGTTCCGGCATGTCGGGCCTCAACGAAGGTGACCGGCTTGAATTCGATATTGAGGTCGACCGACGAGGCAAGTACTCGGCCGTCAACCTCACGCCGCATCAGGGTTGATCAGCCGGTGACGGGTGCGGTCGGATTTGACCGCACTCCCACAGCAAACTAGATGCTCGGCAATGGCGGTCCGCAAGGGCCGCCATTTGTCGTTTCCAGTTCCCGATTTTCTCAAAGGACCAATGCGATGTCGATTACCCCTCTCATGCCAGTCTATCCGCGCTGCGGCTTTCGCCCGGTGCGCGGCGATCACTGCCATCTGATCGGGGAAGACGGGCGCCGCTATCTCGATTTCGCGGCGGGCATTGCAGTCAATATCCTTGGGCACTCGCACGATGGGCTGATCAAGGCGATCCAGCGTCAGACCGCAACGCTGATGCACGTATCAAACCTCTATGGCAGCCCGCAAGGCGAACGCCTGGCGCAGCGGCTGGTCGACCTGACCTTCGCCGATACGGTGTTCTTCACCAATTCAGGCGCAGAGGCGATGGAGTGCGCGATCAAGACCGCGCGCGCTTATCACCAGCATGTCGGCAACGATCACAAGGTTGAGCTGATCACCTTCAACAACGCCTTCCACGGCCGCACGATGGCGACGATCAGCGCCTCGAGCCAGGAGAAGATGCACAAGGGCTTCCTGCCCCTGCTGCCGGGCTTCAAGTATGTGCCGTTTGATGATCTCGAAGCGGCCAAGGCGGCTGTCGGGCCCAACACCGCAGGCTTCATGGTTGAGCCGGTGCAGGGTGAAGGCGGGATTCGCCCCGCCTCCGACGCGTTCATGCAGGGCCTTCGCGCACTGTGCGACGAACACGATCTGATGCTGGTGCTCGACGAAGTCCAATGCGGCGTCGCGCGCAGCGGCACTTTCTACGCCTACGAACAATATGGCATCGAGCCTGACATCCTCGCCACCGCCAAGGGCATCGGCGGCGGCTTCCCGCTTGGCGCGTGCCTCGCCACCGAAAAGGCCGCGCGCGGCATGGTGATTGGCGCGCACGGGTCAACCTACGGCGGCAACCCGCTCGCCATGGCGGCGGGCGAGGCCGTGCTTGACGCTGTGGCCAACGACGAGTTCCTCGCCGAAATTCGCGCCAAGAGCGATCGCCTGCGCAGCCGGCTTGAGCAGTTCATTGGCAACTATCCCGAACTATTCGAACTGGTTCGCGGCAAGGGGCTGATGCTCGGGGTAAAGATGAAGTTCGAAGCCCGCGGCTTTGTCGGCCACCTGCGCGACAACCACCAGCTGCTCACTGTCGCGGCGGGCGATAATACGCTGCGGCTGGTCCCGCCGCTAGTGATCGACGACAGCCACATCGATGAATTCTTCGACAAGTTGTCAGCAGGTGCGGCAAGCTTCCAGCCGCCGGAACCAGCGCAATGACCCGGCATTTTCTTGACCTGAGCGACGCCGGGACCGACGCGCTGGCAGCGATGCTGAACGATGCGATTGAACGCAAGCGTATCCGCACCGGCTGGCCAAAGGGGCTGCACGACGACGATACGCCGCTGCGCGGACGGGTGCTGGCGATGGTGTTCGAGAAGAATTCGACCCGCACCCGCGTGTCGTTCGATATCGCGATGCGCCAGCTTGGCGGCACTGCGCTGGTGCTCGATGCGGGGACGACCCAGCTCGGCCGCGGCGAGACCATCGCCGATACCGCGCGGGTGCTGAGCCGCATGGTCGATGCGATCATGATCCGCACCGACGATCACGCCAAGATCGAAGAGCTGGCGCACTATGCCAGCGTTCCGGTGATCAACGGGCTGACCGATCAGTCACACCCGTGCCAGATCATGGCCGATCTGCAGACGGTGATCGAGCACGGCAAGGCGCTCCCCGGGCTTGAAATTGCCTGGCTGGGTGACGGCAACAATGTGCTGAGCTCAATCGTCGAAGCCGCCGGACTGATGCACTTCAACGTGCGAATCGCGGTTCCTGAAGGCTATGATCCGGATCCGCGCTACTTCGACCGGGCGCGCGAGCAGGGCGCGCAGATCACCTTGACCCGTAATCCTGCCGAAGCGGTTTCGGGTGCGGATGTAGTGGTGACCGATACCTGGGTTTCGATGGGCCAGGCTGACAGTGCGGCCAAGATCGCGGCGATGACCCCATATCAGGTCAATCCGCCGCTGCTGGCCGGGGCAAAGGCCGACACGTTGTTTCTCCACTGCCTCCCCGCGCACCGCGGTGAGGAAGTGACCGACGCGGTGATCGACGGGCCGCGCTCGGTGGTCTGGGATGAGGCGGAGAATCGCATCCACGCCCAGAAGAGCGTGCTACGTTGGGTGTTCGGCCAGCTGTGAACTTGCCTGAAACTATCCCGGAGGATGAGACCGGCAGCGACCGTGTGCTCAGCTTCACCATCGCAGCACGCCACGCGCGTGGGCGAGTGGTGCGGCTTGGGCCGGTGCTCGAGACGATTCTTGCGGCGCACGCTTATCCGCCGCCGATCACGCACCTGCTGGCCGAAGCGCTGGTGGTCACGGCGCTGATCGGATCGCTGCTCAAGGACGTGGCCCAAGGAGATGGGGGTGGGCAGCTCACCATGCAGGCGCAGACCGAGGGCGGGATCGTGGAACTGCTGGTGTGCGATTACCGTTCGGGCGAACTGCGCGGTTACGTCCGCCACGATGCGGAACGGCTTGCGCAGCTTGGCGCCAATCCTTCGCTCTATGCCCTGTTCGGCAAGGGATACCTTGCGATCACCTTCGACATGGCGACAACCGGGCAGCGTTACCAAGGCATCGTTCCGCTTGAAGGCAGCTCCCTGGCAGAAGCCTGCGAAAGCTATTTCGCGCAATCCGAGCAGGTGCCGACGCTGATCCGCGTTGCGGTGCGCAGCAGCGCATCGGGCTGCGTAGCTGGGGGCCTGCTGGTCCAGCATCTTGCCGAGGGTGAAGAAGGGCGCGAGCGCCTCCATGTCCGAATGGATCACCCCGAGTGGGAGCATGTCGCCGCGCTCGGCGGATCGATCCGGCATGAGGAACTGGTCGATCCCGATCTGTCGCTGGAGGCGCTGGTCTGGCGCCTGTTCCACGAGGAAGACGAAGTGCGGGTGGAGCAAGGACCGCAACTGGTTCGCGGTTGCCGCTGCACCTTGGAACACTATGCCGACATCATCGGCCGCTTCCCGGAGGAAGACCGTGCCGATATGCGCGACGAGCGCGGTCTGATCGTGATCGACTGCGCATTCTGTTCTAAGAAATTCGAGCTCGGCGCTTAAGCCTCAATTCATCGACAGAATCGCACGGTTGAGCGCTGGTTGGCGCTCTGTTACAAGTCGTCGCAACGATTGACTGCAAGTGCCGTTTCACGCGCGTTCAGGGGCCAATTTGTCATGAGCAGGATTCAACCATGCATTTTGCTGGCAATAGCAGGGCTGTTGGCTGCCGCTGCTCCTGCGTTCGGCGGCGGGCCGTCGCTTGCCATGCTCGACCAGATCGAAGGCGGAAAGTGGGAGCTGCGCGAGCGCGGCGCGCCGCCTCAGCAGATCTGCGTGCCAAGCGGCCGGCAGCTGATCCAGCTCCGCCACCCCGGGGCGAGCTGCAACGCATTCGTGATTGAGGACACTGCCGCGCAGGTTGTCGTGCAGTACACCTGCGCCGGGCATGGCTACGGCAGGACCCAGATCCGCCGTGAAACCAACCGGCTGGTGCAGATTGACAGCCAAGGCATTACCGATGGCTATCCCTTTGAAGTGTCGGCAGAGGCGCGCCGGGTTGGAGTCTGTTCGGGGCGTTAGGGCCATTGCCAGCGCTGCGCCCAGCGGCTAGCCCGGAACGATGCAGAGAGCTGGCACCGATGAACCGCGCAAGGCAGTTGTGCTACTTTCCGGCGGGCTCGATTCGATGGTGTGCGCCGGGCTCGCGCGCGAATCGGGCTATGCAATCCAAGCGCTGACGATCGACTATAACCAGCGTCATCGCCGCGAGATTGAAGCCGCGAAGGTAATTGCGCGCGAGGTCGAGGTGCAGCGGCACGTTGTCCTGCCGCTCGATCTGCGGCAGTTCGGCGGCTCGGCCCTGACCTCGGATCTGGCGGTTCCGAAAGAGGGCGTGGGGACGGACATTCCAGTAACCTACGTCCCCGCGCGCAATCTCATATTCCTGTCGCTGACGCTCGCCTGGGCCGAGGCGCTTGGCGCGCGCGATATTTTCATCGGGGTCAACGCCCTCGATTACTCGGGCTATCCGGATTGCCGCCCCGAATTTATCGCCGCATTTGCCGACTTGGCTGAACTGGCAACCAAGGCGGGTGCCGGAGGTGAACGCTTCACGATCCACGCGCCGCTGCAGTTCCTGGGCAAAGCGGAAATTGCTCTCGAGGCGCAGCGGCTTGGGCTCGATCCGGTCATGAGCTGGTCATGTTACGACCCGCAAGTTGATGGCAGCGCCTGCGGCCTGTGCGACAGTTGCCGTTTGCGCCGCGAAGGATTTGCCAAAGCCGGACTGCAAGATCCGGTACGATATGCAGTGGGTTGAGAGGACTTGATCGCAATGGACGATGAACCGTTGGGCGGAAGCCCACAACCGCGCGCGAGTTCCTACAGTTGGTACGTGCTCGGCGTGCTGGTGCTGGTTTATATTCTCAACTTCATCGATCGACAGATCCTCAGCATTCTTGCGGTAGATATCAAGGCCGATCTCGATCTGAGCGATAGCCAATTGGGCTTCCTGGGCGGCGCGGCATTCGCTGTTTTTTACGCTCTATTTGGGATTCCGCTTGGGCGGCTGGCCGATAATTGGAGCCGGGTAAGGCTGCTCTCCGGCGGACTGGCGATATGGTCGGCAATGACCGCGTTGTCGGGGTTTGCCAGCAACAGCTGGACGCTGACGCTGGCTCGCATGGGGGTTGGCGTGGGCGAGGCCACCGCCAGCCCGACTGCGTACTCGCTGATTTCCGATCATTTCCCCAAGCGCCAACGCGCCACGGCGCTGTCGATCTATTCGTCGGGACTTTATCTGGGCGGAGGCGTTTCGTTGTTGATCGGGGCATGGATCAAGCAAGCCTGGACAAATGCATATCCGGTGGACGCGCCGCTCGGTCTGGTCGGATGGCAAGCCGCGTTCCTCGCGGTTGGTCTGCCGGGCTTGGTGATGGCGCTGTGGGTGTCGACCCTGCGCGAACCGCTGCGCGGGGTGATGGACGGCGATGTGCGCGACAGTTCGCCGCAGCCATTTGCGATTTTCTTTCAGGATCTGGCCGGGATTGTCCCGCCGTTCACGGTGCTGGGGGCATGGCGGCGCGGCCCGGCCGCGCTGGCGATCAATCTGATAGTGGCAGGACTTCTCGCGATCTTTGCCTGGCTGATGATCGGCGTCACCGGCAACAAGCCGCAATGGCTTTCGGTCAGTTTCGGTTACTATGCGGTGTTTTCCTGGGCGTGCACACTGCGCGCGCGCGACCCGGCCACATTCCGCCTGATCTTTGGTACCCCGGCGTTCGTCTGTACGACGCTCGGCTACGGTCTGATTTCGCTGGTCGCGTACGCCTTGGCTTTCTGGGCCGCGCCTTATGCCGAAACGGTGCTCAAACTGCCGAAGCTGGAACTGGCATTCGTGCTGGGTGCCAATGGCGCGGTCGCCGGATTTCTAGGCGTAATCATCGGCGGGTGGATCGCCGACCGGCTCCGCGAGCGGCATCCGGCCGGGCGTCTCCTGGTC
>JANXUP010000159.1 GCA_025356175.1 Sphingomonadaceae bacterium
AAAATCACATGGCCGATCTTTACCTCAAGGCGCTCGAAAGCGAACGCAAGAGCCTGTGGGCCGCCTGCCGTCTGAAAGGCTTGCCCAAGGGCACACCCGAACGCCTCCGGATTGATGAACTCGACAAGCTTATTGCCGAACACAAAGCGAAGCGTGCTTAGTCCTCCTTATTTTGCGTAGCCAAATGGGGCGGACCGAGGAGTTTAGGCCGCCTTCGGTGCCGGCGCGATCAGGTCATAGGGGTTGATCCCCATGCCGCGCCACACTGCATGCGCTTCGGTATACTTGCTCGGCGCGGTGATGCAGAGTTTTGCGCGCAGTTCGTCGATCGGCTGCGCCAGCAATTCGAGAATCGGTTGCTCAATCAGGCGCGGGCAAGCCTTGCCCATGCGTTGGGCCTCGCGCACCGCCCGCAGGATCGGAGCCCTGGTCTTCATCCGCTTCTTGATTTCAAAAGCGCCTGCATAGCTCAGGAACAGGTGCGCGAGCGCCGGTTGCTGGCTGTAAGTGAAGGCCAGCACGCATTGTTCGCCCAGCGCATCGCGGCCAAAACCGGTCAGGATGTGCATCAGATCGTGCGTATCGCGCATGCGGCGGAAATACCAGTCGGCCTGGTCATTGAAGTACTGGTCAGGGCGGCGATACTTGTCGAGATCGTCAGCCAGCCCCTGCGCCGAAAGGCCTTCACGCTCCATAAAGTCGCAATAGACGTGCGCAAGCGAACCGGCCGGCAGTTTGCGCAGTTCAGCGTGGTTGTCGAGAATTTCGACCAGCGAAGGCTCGCTCTTGCGCAACGCCTGCCCCCGTTCGGTTGACAGGAAGCTGGTCGCCGCTTCGTAAACGCCGCGCCACGGCAGCGCCTCAAAAATCGGTGCCACCTCGGCGGTGTTTTCCTTGTCCTTGATCAGCTCCTTGAAGTGATGCCAAGCCTTGGGGAAATCGTACCGCGGCTTCGGGCGGCTGGCCAAGATAAGCGGCAAATCGTCAGCAGGAGCAGCCGGGGCGAGCGAGGCGGTCAGCATGTTCATGGCTTGCCCCATATCCTCTACTGACATCAATGTCAATACCTTGCTGTCACGCTGGAAAGTCGGTATCGCTTTTGCTACGCACTGGTTTTGGGACTGGAGGGGGGAATTATTGATGACACACCGTTGGCCATTGCTGCTGGGCATCGCTCTGGCGAGCGCCGCCATATTTGCCGGGATGCAAGCGGGCGCAGATCACACCGAGCAATGGCAGCTGGCCGCGCGCTGGACTGCGTTGGCCGGACTTCCGCTGTTCGTGATTGCCTACAGCGCATCGTCGCTCGGACGGCTGGCACCGGGGCCTGTCACCCGCACCATATGGCGCGACCGGCGATGGTGGGGCCTTGGATTTGCTGCCAGCCACACCATTCACCTCTATGCACTGGTCACCTTCATCCAGCTCGGCAGCGAGCCGCCGCGCAGTTTCGTTTCGCTGATCCCCGGCGGGCTGGGATATCTGACTTTGTTTGCCATGGCCCTCACTTCAAACAATGCCGCGATGCGCGCGCTGGGCAAGAATTGGAAGCGGCTGCACACGTTTGGCATCCACTATCTCTGGCTGATCTACACCCTAGCCTTCGGGAAACGCCTGATGGGCCCCGGCGCTACGCCCGAGGCGAAATTTGCATTCATCCTGCTACTGGCTGCGCTGGGATTGCGAATTGCGGTGTGGCTCAAGGGACGCAGCCGGAGTGCGGTGCCCGCCTAGCCGGTTACCCACTCGCTGACCGGAATGCCGAGCAACCGCAGCACATCGTTCAAGTCGCCGCGATCGATCCAGCCGTGTGCGGCAGCGCGAGCCTTGGGTTTGGCGTGGTAAGCGATGCCGTAACAGGCCGCCTCGATCATCGGGATGTCGTTGGCACCGTCGCCAGTGGCGAGGCTCGCACGGCCAGAGGCCCGGCCCAGCCCGAGCCGCGCGGACTCCTCGACCAGCACAGCCCGCTTGACACTGCTGTCGACCACCGGCCCGATCAGACCGCCGGTCAGCTGTCCGCCTTGCACTGCAAGCCTGTTGCCGAGAACCCGCTCAAACCCAAGCTCAGCCGCCACCGGATCAGCGAACTGGTGAAAGCCTCCGGTGACCAGCACAGTGTAGCAGCCTTTGGCCTTGAGCGTGGCGACTAGCGTCTTCGCGCCGGGCATTGGCCGAATGCGTTCGGACAGGCACTGCGCGATTGCGGCCTCATCCAGCCCCGCGAGCAGCCCGACCCGCTCGCGCAGCGCCGCCTCGAAATCCAGCTCGCCCTGCATCGCGCGCTCGGTAATCGCCGCGATCTGCGGCTTCAGGCCTGCAAAATCTGCCAGCTCATCGATGCATTCCTGCCCGATCATGGTCGAATCCATGTCCGACACGAACAGCCCCGGGAGCAGCGGCACATGGTCGGCGATCAGAACATCGGCGGGCGGCAGTTGCGCTTCGAGCACGGCGCGGAACTTGGGCCAATCGCGTGCATCGGCAGTCTCGCAGACGATCTCATCCGCCCCAGCTTCGTGGCGCGAATGCACTGCTGCCAAGCCCTGCCCCGCCAGCGCATCCAGCAACGCGTCAAGGCTTGCGGACAAGGCCGCCTGATCTGCTATCATCCGGGCAATGAGCACGTTTGAATCCCTCGAAGTAAGGCGCGATCTGCCGCCGCTCGCGCTCATCGCAGGGCCGACTGCGAGCGGCAAGAGCGATCTGGCGGTGCGGCTGGGTTTGGCGTTGCAGGCGCGCGGGCGTGAGGCGGTGGTGATCAATGCTGACAGCGCGCAGGTCTATGCCGATCTATCGGTACTGTCCGCGCGGCCATCGCGCGACGAGATGCACGGCATCGAACATCGTCTGTTTGGCACGTGGGACGGCGCAGAAGCTTGCTCTGCAGCTGACTGGGCGACGGCCGCGCGCGAGGTCATCGCCGAGGTCCACGCACACGGCGCGGTGCCAATCCTGGTTGGCGGCACCGGGCTCTACCTGCGCACACTGCTGGATGGGATCGCCCCGGTCCCGCCGATCGCCCCCGATATTCGTGCCGAAGTGCGCGCCTTGCCCGTTCAGGAAGCATACGCCGCGCTGCAAGGCGAAGACCCTGCCCGCGCCGCGCTGCTCGGCCCGGGAGACAGTACGCGCATCGCCCGTGCGCTCGAAGTAGTGCGCTCGACCGGGAGGCCCCTCGCCGCCTGGCAAAGCGAACTAACCGGCGGGATTGGCGACACAGTCACGCTTCACCCCGCTGTCCTGCTCCCCCCTCGCGAGTGGATTTATGCCCGCTGCGATGGGCGGTTTGCGCAGATGCTGGACGCGGGCGCGATTGACGAAGTGCGTGCGCTCCTCACCCGCCAGCTCGATCCCGACCTGCCCGTCATGCGCGCGATCGGCGTCGCCGAATTGTCTGCGCTGCTTGCCGGATCGCTGACCCGCGCCGAGGCCGAAGCGCGCGGCGCGCAGGCCACTCGCAACTATGCCAAACGCCAATTCACCTGGCTGCGCAACCAATCGCCGCCCGACTGGCCACGGCATGAAGCGCAAAGTTTCGATCCAGAGGCATTATTTGTTTCTTTATTGCGTAATTCACCATTGACATGACATATCCTGTTGCTTAGAGGCTCTGGCAAGATCGGTCCTTGCCTCATGGCCCCAGTTTGGAGAGGGAGACCCGGCGCGGGTGACTGCGCCGGGTCTATCCATTAAAGGCCCCGGTGAAGCGAATGGAAGGTTGTGAAGTGAACGAGGAGCGCAGCGGCGCCAGTATCCTGGTGGAAAGCCTGGTCCGGCAGGGGGTCGAATTCGTATTCGGTTATCCAGGCGGCGCGGTGCTGCCAATTTACGACGCACTGTTCGGCGATGCCCGCATCCGCCACATCCTCGTCCGCCACGAAGCCGGTGCAGCCCATGCTGCCGAAGGTTACGCCCGCTCAACCGGCAAGCCCGGCGTGGTGCTGGTCACCTCTGGCCCCGGTGCGACCAATGCGGTCACCGGGATTGCCGATGCCTTCATGGACTCGATCCCGCTGGTGGTGATCACCGGGCAGGTTTCGACCGCGTTGATCGGCTCGGACGCGTTCCAGGAGGCCGATACCGTCGGCATCACGCGGCACTGCACCAAGCACAATTACCTCGTCAAAGACCCGGCCGAGCTCGCCGCGACGATCGACGAGGCGTTCCAGATCGCGACCACCGGCCGCCCTGGCCCGGTGGTGATCGACATTCCCAAAGACGTGCAGATCGCTTCTGCCCGGCTTTCCCCGGGCGCTCCGCAGCGCCGCCAGCGTTACAACCCGCCCAGCACCGGGGCGACCCGCGACATTGCCAAGGCGATTGAGCTGATCGCCAACGCCAAGGCGCCAATTTTCTACACCGGCGGCGGGGTGATCAACTCCGGCCCACGCGCAACCGAGCTTTTGCGCCAGTTGCAGAAGCTGACGGGTGCGCCGGTAACTTCGACGCTGATGGGCCTTGGCGCCTTCCCCGCAGACAGCGACGACTGGCTTGGTATGCTGGGCATGCACGGCACTTACGAAGCCAACATGGCGATGAACCGGGCCGACCTGATCATTGCGCTGGGCGCGCGATTCGATGACCGGGTCACCGGGCGGCTGGATGCGTTCGCGCCCAATTCAACCAAGATCCACATCGATATCGATCGCGCCTCGATCAACAAAGTGGTCCCGGTCGACCTGCCGATCCTGGGCGATTGCGCCATGGTGCTAGAGCAATTGATCGCCGCCTGGGGCACCCGCAAGGCGCAGGACTTGACCGAATGGAAGGCGCGGATCAATGGCTGGCGGGCACGGCAAAGTCTTGCATACCCCAGCAACAAAGATGCAATCATGCCGCAACTCGCGGTCGAGCGGCTGTATGAACTGACCAAGCATCGCGACCCGATCATCGCCACCGAAGTCGGCCAGCACCAGATGTGGGCGGCGCAGTATTTCCACTTCTTCGGGCCAAACAAGTGGCTCACTTCGGGCGGGCTCGGGACGATGGGCTATGGCCTGCCCGCAGCGATCGGCGCGCAGTGCGGCAACCCCGAAGCCCTCGTGATCGATATCGCCGGTGACGCCTCGATCCAGATGAATATTCAGGAGCTCGGCACCGCGAGCCAATTCCGCCTGCCGGTCAAAGTGTTCATCCTCAACAACGAATGGATGGGCATGGTCCGCCAGTGGCAGGAGCTGACTTACGAAAGTCGCTATTCGGAAAGTTACAGCGATTCGCTGCCCGACTTCGTCAAGCTGGCCGAAGCCTATGGCTGGAAAGGCATCCGGATCGATGACCAGGCCAGTCTCGATGCAGGCATCCAGGCGATGATCGATCATGACGGCCCAGTGATCGTCGATTGCCGCGTCGCCAAGGAAGCGAACTGCTATCCGATGATCCCTTCGGGCGCGGCACACACCGAAATGATTCTCTACGGCGATCAGGTCACCGGCACGATGGACGATGCGGCAAAGGCGCTGGTGTGATGGGCTTTGTGTCTTCAAATCCTCCCCGGAACGGGGAGGTGGCAGTGCGTAGCACTGACGGAGGGGTCGAAGGCTCTCCTCGTGGCGCAGGTTATGCGGAGAGGCTTCGACCCCTCCGCCCCTTTGGGGCACCTCCCCGTTCCGGGGAGGATTAAGATGATGAAAATCAAGAAAGTCGCAGCCGAGCGCCACGTCCTGACCGTGTTGGTCGACAACGAGGCAGGGATTCTGGCCAAGATCGCCGGGCTGTTCACCGCGCGCGGCTACAACATCGACAGCCTGACCGTGGCCGACATTACCGAGAACCATTCGGTCAGCCGGATCACCATCGTCACCCACGGGCCGCCTGCAGTAATCGACCAGATCCACGCGCAGCTGGAACGCCTGGTCCCGGTTCACAAGGTGATCGACCTGACCGAAGCAGGCGACCATGTCGAACGCGAGTTGGCCTTGGTCAAGGTTGCCGGCACCGGCGATGCCCGGGTCGAAGCCTTGCGCCTCGCCGAAGTGTTCCGCGCCAGCGTAATCGACACCACCACCAGCAGCTTCGTGTTCGAACTGACAGGCGCACCCGACAAGATCGACCGCTTCATCGCCCTGATGCGCGAACTGGGGCTGGTCGAGGTTGGCCGCACCGGCGTCGTCGGCATGATGCGCGGGGCAGAGGCGGCGTAACGTCTTCCCCGGCTTGACCGGGGAACGCGGGCGGCCAGGTCCGACCGGGAGGCCAGCGGTCCCCGGTCAAGCCGGGGACGACGATGAATTTCAACGCTCCGCCACACGGAGCATGTGTATGAGTGTAAGGGACTGAACATGAAAGTTTATTACGACGCCGACGCCGATCTCAATCTGATCACCGGCAAGAAGATCGCGATCGTCGGCTACGGTTCACAAGGCCATGCCCACGCGCAGAACTTGCGCGACTCTGGGGTCAAAGACGTCGCCATCGCCCTGCGCGCCGGTTCGGCCACCGCCAAGAAGGCTGAAGCTGCAGGCTTCAAGGTCATGTCGAACCAGGACGCCGCCAAGTGGGCCGACATCGTGATGATCCTCGCGCCCGACGAACTCCAGGCGGCGATCTGGGAGAATGACCTCAAGGACAACATGAAGCCCGGAGCGGCGCTCGCCTTTGCCCACGGCCTCAACGTCCATTTCGGCTTGATCGAGCCGGGTGCCGATCTCGACGTGATCATGATCGCGCCCAAGGGCCCGGGCCACACCGTGCGCAGCGAATACGTCAAGGGCGGCGGCGTGCCGTGCCTGATCGCGGTGCATCAGGACGCCAGCGGCAACGCGCATGACATTGGCCTGGCTTATGCCAGCGGTGTTGGCGGCGGACGCTCGGGCATCATCGAGACCAACTTCAAGGAAGAGTGCGAAACCGATCTGTTCGGCGAACAGGCCGTGCTGTGCGGCGGGATCACGCACTTGATCCAGGCCGGGTTCGAAACCTTGGTCGAGGCCGGTTACGCGCCCGAAATGGCCTATTTCGAATGCCTCCACGAAACCAAGCTGATCGTCGACCTGCTGTACGAAGGCGGGATCGCCAACATGCGGTATTCGATCAGCAACACCGCCGAATACGGCGATATAACCACCGGACCGCGGATCATCACCGCCGAGACCAAGGCCGAAATGAAGCGAGTGCTGGCGGACATCCAGTCAGGCCGGTTTGTCAAGAACTTCGTGCTCGATAACCGGGCCGGGCAGCCCGAGCTGAAAGCCGCACGCAAGGCCGCGCAGGCGCATCCGATCGAGAAGACCGGGGCGCAACTGCGCGCGATGATGCCGTGGATTGGCGCCAACAAGCTGGTCGATCAGGCCAAGAACTGATGCCTCCAGCCGCAGCGGTGTTGACCGCTGCGGCATCGGCGGCGCATGACGAGCCGGTCTTTCCGGGAGAACGTCATGCGCCCCATCCTTGCCATCGCCGCCCTGCTAACCGCCGCTACACTTGGCGCGTCTCCAGCGCAGACTCCAGGCCAGCCGGATCCGGCCCGCGTTACCGCCGGAATGTATACCGCCGATCCGGCGCACACGATGGTCGAGTTCCGCGTCAACCACATGGGCTTTACCGATGTGTTTGGGCTGATCGGCCCGATCACCGGCACATTGAAAATCGATCCGGCGCATCTTGATCAGGCCCAGGTCGCAGTGCGCATTCCGGTGCGCAAGCTCTTCACCACCAGTCAGGGTCTGACCGAGCACATGTTCATGCCCGGACTGGGCGACAAGCCGGACTATTTCGGGCCCAAACCAGCAGACGCGATCTTCGTTTCGACCAAGGTCACGCCCGGTGCCGACCGGATGAGCGCGGCGATCACCGGTAACCTCACCCTTAACGGCTTCACCAAGCCGGTCACCATCGCGGCCCGGTTCACCGGCGCGGGCAAAGGTCTGCTGGGCGGTCTCTACGTCGGCTTCGAAGGCACGGCGCAGATCAGGCGCAGCGATTTCGGGCTGGTCGCCGACTTGGGTCTGGTGGGTGACCCCGTTGACCTGACCATCAGCGCCACGTTCAAGAAGAGTTGAACAGCGTGCTCGCTGCCACGATGTCAGCCTAAATCATCAGTGCGAATGCTGTCCTGAGTTCGCGCACGAAGGCCTCAGGCTGTTCCCACGCGGCAAAGTGTCCGCCCTGCTCCATCTCGCCCCAGTGGACCAGGTTACGGAAATTGCGCTCGGCCCACTTGCGCGGGGTCGGCAGGATTTCCTTGGGGTAAGCGCTGACTGCAACTGGCAGATCGATTTGCTGGGGAGCGAAACTGCCAAAGCTTTCCCAATAAAGCCGAGCCGATGAGGCGCCGGTTGCGGGCAGCCAGTAGAGCATGATATTGTCGAGAATGGCATCGCGGCCAAGCGCGTCGTAGGGCGAACCCTGATTGTCGGTCCACGCCCACATCTTCTCAAAAATCCAAGCCGCCAGCCCCGCCGGGCTATCGACCAATCCGTAGCCGACGGTCTGCGGGCGGGTGCGTTGCTGGGTAGAGTAACCCGAGTCCCAATCTTGGTAATATTTGAGCGCGGTCAGCGCCTTAAGCTCGGAAGCTGTCGGACTGGCCAAGTCCTCTGGCAAGGGCCGTCCAATCGGCATGTTGAGGTGGATCCCCGCGCAGCCCGGCAGTTGCTGCACCCCGATCGCGGTGGTTACCGCGCTGCCCCAATCGCCGCCTTGCGCGACCCAGCGGGTGTAACCCAGCCGCGTCATCAACTCGCCCCAAGCACGGCCGATTTTCTCGATCCCCCAACCGGTGCCGCTCGGCTTGCCCGAAAACCCGAACCCCGGCAGCGACGGCGCGACCACGTGGAAGGCGAGCGAACCGTCAGTAGGATTGGCGAGTGCCTCGATCACCCCCATAAATTCGATCACCGAGCCGGGCCAGCCGTGCGTCATCACCAGCGGCAGCGCATCGGCATGCGGCGAGCGCACGTGGAGAAAGTGGATATCGAGCCCGTCGATCTCGGCCGTGTACTGGCCCAGCGCGTTAAGCTTTGCCTCGCACTTGCGCCAATCGTAGTCCTGCCGCCAATATTCGCACAGCGCCTGCAGCTCGGCCAGCGGAGTCCCCTGGCTCCAGTCGCTCACCGTCTCAGCTTCCGGCCATCGGGTCCGCTCAAGCCGCATCCGCAAATCATCAAGCGCGGCTTCGGGCACCGCCAAGGTGAATGGCCGGACTTCGCTCATGCTCCCAGCGCCGCGCGCGTCGCAGCTTCAACCTTGGCTCGGCTCGCCATCGTGATGGTCGAACTGGCCTTGGCGAGCAGCGTGCCCGCCGCATCCTTGAGCGTGCCTTCGACAAAGGCGGTGCGGCGGCCGCCCTGCACTACCCAGGCCTCGGCCAGCACCAGTCCCGGCCGGGTCGGCGCGAAGAAGCTGACTTTGATCTCCAGCGTCATCGGCACCATTTCATCGCCGGGCATCGCCATCACAGCGTGCGCCATTGCCGCATCAATCCAGCCGGTGACAAAGCCGCCCTGCACCACGCCGCCCGAATGACACTGCGCCGGCGTGGCGCGGTATTCGAGGACCGCACGACCGGCCGGATCGATTGAAACGACCCGCACCAGCCCCATGGTTTCGTAAAGGTCGACCGGCGGCGCGCCCTCGCTCATACCAGCGCCGAATAGATCAGGGTCTTGAGCTCGCGGCGGATCGGGTAGGTCGAACTGGGCGAAAGCTGGGTCATGAATACCATCGTCACCTCTTCGACCGGATCGATGAAGAACGCGGTCGAGAACATCCCGCCCCAGTAAAACTCACCGGTTGAGCCTTGGACCATCGACTTGGCCGGATCGAGGTTGACCGCAAAGCCCAGCCCGAACCCGGTCCCGGCATTGGCCGCCTCGCTGAACAGCGAACGCGACATGGTCGACAGATCCGACCCGCCAGGCAGGTGGTTCATGGTCATCAGTTCGAGCGTCTTGCGCCCGACAATGCGGACCCCGTCAAGCTCGCCACGGTTCAGCAGCATGCGGCAGAACTTGTGATAGTCGAGCGTGGTGGAGACCAGTCCGCCGCCGCCCGAAAGCAGCTTGGGCATGCGGCTCCATGCGCTTTCCGCGCCGCGATCGTAAATCACTTTGCCTTTGCCGGGGACGAAAGTGTAGCAATCGGTCAGCCGGTCGATCTTGCTTTCTGGCACCTGGAAGAACGTGTCGTCCATGCCCAACGGCCCAAAGATCCGGTCGGCGAAGACCTGGTCGAGCGTCTTTTCCTCCAGCCGCGCGACCACCGCGCCGAGCACGTCGGTAGAGACCGAATAGTTCCATTCATCGCCCGGCGAGAATTCCAGCGGCAACTTGCCCAGCGCCGCGATAAAGCCATCGAGATCGAGATTGCCGTGCCAGTTCTCAAACTTGCCCTCGCGCATCGCGAGATCGATATTGCTGCGGTTCTGGAAACCATATGTCAGCCCGGAGGTGTGCCGCAGCAGATCGAGCATCAGCATCGGCCGACTGAGCGGCTTGGTCTGAAACGGCACCCCGCCCCCGCCGCCGCTGTAGACGCCAAACTCGCGGAATTCCGGGAGCACGCGGTGAACCGGGGTATCAAGCGCGACCTTGCCTTCTTCAAGCAGCATCATGAACGCGATCGAGGTGACCGGCTTGGTCATGCTGGCGATGCGGAACAGCGAGGTTTCGTCGATCGCCTTGCCGCCTTCACGGGCACTGCCTTGAGATGAGAAATGCGCAATCTCGCCGCGGTGCGCGACCAGCACCTGGGCATGCGGCAACTTGCCGTTATCGAGGTAATTTTCTTTCACGAACGAATCGATCCGCGCAAGGCGCGCAGTGTCAAAGCCTGTCATGGTACGCGAATAGTCCGCCATCGTTGTGTTTCCTGCCGCAAGATCGGTTGTTCGCTGCAACTTGTGGCGGCTCGCGAGCCGCCGTGCAAGTGCCGCTTTACAAGGTCCACCCGCCTCGCCATAGGCTATGCCCATGAAGACCCTGCTTGGCCTTACCCTGCGACTTATCCGCCCTTGGGCGTGAGCTGGTGTGTCACTTGGGCGGCACCTGGCGGCACCCAAGGGAGAGTAACCTCCGCACCGTAATCGCACTGCCAATCCAGAGATCCAG
>JANXUP010000164.1 GCA_025356175.1 Sphingomonadaceae bacterium
ACTCCCTTATGGCAAGGACGTGACTAGCGACCAAATGCCTAGCCCGGCAAGTTTTCCGTCCCGCCCTTCCCCAACCGCTTCGCGAGTTCGATAATCAGCGCGCTATCGTCGATGGAAAGTCCGGCTGGGCGCATGCCAGCCGTGCGGATCAATTCCCCTTGCCGGTGCACCGGGACAGCGCCGTAACTAGTAAAAGTAGTCAGCACATCGGCATGGCCCAAATTTTGCGACCATGCTTTCATTTGCTCTGGCGAAAGGTCCAGCGTCATGGCGTGGCGCACCAGCATCGAACGGAACGAATGCGGGTTGTAATAGGGCAGACCTGCCAGATTGAAGGCGCGCCGGAATATCTCGCGAATTGGTCCGGTTGACGCCCAGCCGTGGCGGGCAAGGCCCTTCGCAATAAAGCCGCCGTTTTCGTCCAGCCCGGTTTGAGTTGCCGGAAACAGCGGATCAGCTAGTCCCCAAAGGTGATCGCGCAGCAGCTCGCAAATCCAATCCTGCACGACTTCCAACGCAGTGCCGCCAATCGGCATGAAATAAGTCGGAAATGATTTGGCGAATTTGGTCCGCACTTCGCGCGCGTCCTGCTCAACCTTGCCCGCTTCCAGATCGATATGGCCCAGCCCGAAAGAGGCCAGCGCATTGACCCGCGCGCCGGTTATTGCCGTAAACGCCACCAGCGCGCGGTCACGCCGCTCAAGCACGGTGCCCGTCGGCATGGCTTCCAGCACGCGTTGGACCTGCGCCAGCGTCGGCACCGGCTGTTCGCGCCGGGCACGAGCAATCATCACGTCTTTTTCGCTCAGGTTGAAATAGTCGGCATCATCATAGCGGATATGCGATTTGAAACCGGGCAAGTGCGCCAGCCAGAAAAAGAATGCCTTCAGATCGCGCATAGTGGAAAGCATGGTGGCCTTGCTCAACGGCTTGCCCGTGCGTGCGCTGGACATGGCCAAAAGCTCCGCCTTAAAGGCCACGGCCTGCTGGCGGTGAAACCGCTTGAAATCCTTGCCGCGCGTCGAGAGTTCAAAGCGGGCAAGCGATTTGGCGACGCCATCAATCGTTGCATCATCACGACCTTTGGCCTGCACCAGATAGGCCAGATATTCGTGCTTGATTCGCTCGTTCGCGGCATTGGCCTTGGTCATGTCGGCACCTTTCTTTCAAAGTCACTGTTTTAGGAGGGTGAGGGACGGCCACTTATGCGTGGCGGGGCCTGCCTAAACTGGACCGTCAATCCGGGCATCTTGATGGCCAGATCGGCGCGGCGAATGCGGCGGTGCATTATACCGCCACAGTCCCCGCACAGTGCGCGCAGATCGCCCGACGTAGTGGTCACCGCTAAGTAGTCGAGCATCCCCAGGGCGGGCGGGCGAGGCTCGCGGCATGCAAAGCAATAGATCATGCCCGCCGGGCAGGGACTCTTGCGGCTGGCATTGCGCTTGGCCAGAAACGCCCGCACGATTGCGCCCTGAAACATGGCCGGACGGCTGGCGTCGATAGGCTCCAGCCCGTCGCGCTGCCAATTGCGGATCGTGCCTTTGTGGACGCCAACGCAAGCGGCCAGCTCTGGCACGCAATAGCTGCGGTGCAGTTTGACCCGCTGCGGATTGGCGCGGCGCGTGGCCACCAGACTAGCCCTGCCCCGCCACCAGCCGCTGGATCGAATCCGCCTTGATCAGCGTCCGGCGGCCCAGCTTGAAAGCCACCAGCCGCCCATCGGCGATCATGGCGTAAATCGAAGTCCGCCCCAGACTGAGCGTCCGGGCGGTTTCATTGATTGAGTATGCCAGCTTGTCCATTTCGTGATGCTCCAGCGCGGCTGGCGGGTGCCAGCGAACACGCCAATGCATCAGCGAAATGGAAATTTGAATCGAACGCAAAGGGGCGGAAAGGTGCGATAACTAGGGTGCTGAGGTTATAACTTTCCAGAGCTTGCGCGCTCTTTCCCGGATTGCGGTTTCGCCAATTTCGATCTGTTTATCAACGCACCAGCCCATCATTGCCCGTTCAATATCAGCTTGAGTGGCTGGCTTCAGGTCACCATCATACAATTGCGCAGCGATACTCGACCACATATCCTCCCAATGCTCCGCGCGGGGCTTGCCACCCTTGTTGACGTTTTCAGACTTCGCGGCGGCTTGTATTGGCGTTGGTTCGGCTTGGGCCGGTGGCCGGTAAGGAACGGTGAATGTATACCGATGGATTTGCAGTTGCTGATCCAATCGTGCCTGTACATCGGCAAGCAGACGTTGCGCTGCCTCAACCATGCTTTGCATCGCAAGCTGGCTACCCCCCATTGGGGCCGCCATATTCAACACGCCGTTCAGTTCATCGCGCAAGAATGATATGAACAAACTGTTAGCTTCGCTGAGCATAGCGAATGCTTCAGTGTTTTTGGCAACAGTTGAGACCAGATCGACGCAATCTGAAATCAAGCGGCTACCTTGCTCCTCCATTGCGCGCACGCATACCTTCAAGGTAGAGCTGGAGTGCAGTGCTCCCTTTGATCCGTGATCAGCGTAAATCGCTTGTAGGCGACTTTTCACGGCCAATCTTGCATGATCATCCGCATTGACAAGAATCAGTCTGATTTGCGCGCGGGCCACTTCATCCATGCGCACTTAGTCATATGGTATGTTAGCGGAGTCCAGCTTTGAGTGCATCAGCGGGACGCAGGGCCAAGATTGTGGCCCCAGTTCGCAAGGTGTCCAGATAGTCCGCCCACCACTGCGCCATTTCCACCCGTTCCTGCCAGTGCGCACCGCGATGATAGGCCGCGCGGACCTTGTCGCTGTCACCATGGGCCAGCGCGCGTTCAATTGCGTCGGAACTCCAATTGCCACTTTCGTTGAGCAAGGTCGAAGCGGTCGCACGGAAACCGTGGGCGGTGGCTTCTTCGCTTGAATATCCCAGCCGCCGCAGCCCCGCGTTCAAGGTGTTTTCACTCATTGGCCGCGTCCGCGTTCGGATCGACGGGAATACATATCCGCTCGGCCCCGTTGCCGCTTGAACTTCCCGAAACATCGCAATTGTCTGGCGTGAAAGCGGCACAGTATGCGGCTTGCGCATTTTCATTTTGCCGGCTGGGATCGTCCACAGTCCATTGTCCAGATCGAACTCGCTCCATTCGGCATGGCGCAGCTCGCCGGGCCGGACAAAAACGTGCGGGGCAATCTGCAAGGCAAGCTTGGTTATGCCGCTGCCGTCATAGCCATCAATCGCCCGCAACAGTTCACCTACCCGCTTGGGATCAGTCAGAGCGCCGTAATGGGTAACTGTAGGAGTGGTCAGCGCGCCTCGCAGATCGCGTGTCGGATCGGAAGCCAGTCGCGCCGTCGCGACCGCAAAGCGGAAAACGGAGCTGGCGAGCTGGAGCGTGCGCCGCGCGCTCTCCAACTTGCCTCGGCTCTCGAATTTGCGAACCGCTGCCAGCACATCGGCTGGCTCAATTTCAGCAATCGGCAAATGGCCAATCGACACATTGATCCGCGACAGCAGATATTCGCAACGAATGGCGGTCGACTGTGCCCATGGCTTTTGGCCGTCGCGCAGCCGCTTGGCGCAGTATTCAGCCCCAATCGCGGCAAAGGTATTTTCGGTCGCAATCTGTGCTTGTATCTTTTTGCGCTGCTTATCGCGCGCCGGATCACCGCCAAAGGCGACGTGTTCGCGCGCCGCATCGCGCCGCTTGCGCGCCTCAGCCAGCTTCACATCGGGATAGCGGCCAAGTGCAAGCTTTCGCTCTTTGCCATCGACCCTGAATTTGAACCGCCAGAGCTTCCCTCCAGCCACAGTGACAAGAACGTAAAGCCCGCCGGAATCAGCCAATTTGTAGTCTTTAGGTCCGGGCTTTGCATTACGAACGGAAATGTCGGTCAGTGCCATATCTGGGGGCCTTTTTTCGCGCCAATGGCCCGTTTTATGAAAAGGCCCCCAAAAAGAGCCCCCAATCTAGCTGATTGTCAGCGAACAAACGCGAACACCAGCGGCCATACTGCGCTTCAATATGGCAGATTTCTGGGATTTGTCTAGCCATTGGCGGGCATTGGCGAAGGGGCGGCTGGAGCGGGTAGCGGGAATCGAACCCGCATAGCCAGCTTGGAAGGCTGGTGCTTTACCACTAAGCTATACCCGCGCGAGCCAGATGCCTCGGCGCGCGTCCCTATGCGTCAGCCGCGCCTTGCGGTCAATCCGCTTGCGCCAGCAAACAGGCCACCGGACGCGAGGGTCCGAGGGCCTGTTTGATTTGCCGAAAGGCTTAGTGTTTCGTGCCGGACCAGATGTTGCGGTAAGCCATGAACGACAGCACCGTCACGAACAGCATCAGCCCGATCCACATGAAACCGGTCTGGTGACGGGCTTCCAGCTTGGGCTCGGCAGTCCAGACGAGGAACGCGGAAACGTCCTGCGCCATCTGGTCCTTGGTCGCTTTGGTGCCGTCCGAATAGGTCACCAGATCGTCCGAAGCGAGCGGCGGCGGCATCGCGATGTTGAGGTTGGCGAAGTAGGGATTGTAATGCAGGCCATTGGCTTCGCTCGGGACGGTGAAGTCTTTGTACTTCGCGACCAGTGCCGCCGGAATCGGCGCATAGCCGGTGATCAGCGAGTAGACATAAGGCGCGCCGCCATGACGCGCCTTGGTGATCAGTGAAAGATCGGGCGGAACGCCCTTGCCGCCGTAGACAACCGGCGGGAAGTGATCCGAAGGCATGCCCGGCCGATCCTTCATTTCACCGCTCAGCGGATCCTTGGCGTTGATCGTTGCCTTGGCCGCAATCGCCTTGATCGCGTTCGGGGTGTAGCCGAGGGCAGCGAGGTCACGATAGGCCACAAGCTTGAGGCTGTGGCACTGCGCGCAGACGTTCGAATAGACTGCATAGCCGCGTTGCAGCTGAGCCTTGTCGAACTTGCCGAACGGACCGTCGCTCGACAGCGACAGCGCCTTGGGATGCTCGTGGAATTCCTTCTCGGCGCTGGCCGGCCAACCGTCGGTGGCGAAGGCGATCGTGTCGATGGTCATCGACCAGACCAGACCGAGGATGAAGAATATACCGGCGAGGATGGACAAGATGCGGATCATGGCTTTGTTCTTTCGCTCTTTCCGGGTTCAGGCCTTGGCCGCCAGCGCGGCCTGCCCATCGTGTCCGAGCACCGATTCGGTGATCGAGAAGGGCAGCGGCTCGGGCCGTTCGATCGACGAGACCAGCGGCACGATGATGAAGAAGTGGGCGAAGTAATAGATCGTCGCGAGCTGCGCGATCAGGATGTACGGTTGTTCCGGCGGTGAGACCCCGCAGTAGCCCAGCACCAGCACATCGACCACCAGCGCCCAGAAGAACTTGCGGTACAGCGGGCGGTAGGTTGCCGAACGGACCGGTGATCTATCGAGCCAGGGCATGATGAACCACACCAGGATCGCCGCGAACATGGCCAACACGCCCATCAGCTTGCCCGGGATGAACAGCAGCGGCTGGGTGAAGCTGCGCAGAATCGCGTAGAACGGCCAGAAGTACCATTCGGGCACAATGTGCGCCGGGGTCTGCATCG
>JANXUP010000180.1 GCA_025356175.1 Sphingomonadaceae bacterium
CGTCCGCCAGATAGCGCCGCCCGATCTCGAACAGCCGCACTGTTGCGGCGCCGCGATCGAGGTTGCGGCGCACCGCCGAAAGCAGGCCCGGCAGCAGCGACGGGCGCATGACCTTCAGGTCTTCGCTGATCGGGTTTTCAATCACCCACAGTCGCTCGTTCTGCCCCGGTGTCAGGGCACCAATGCCAGCTGCTTCGGCCTCGGAAATGAACGACCAGGTAATCGCTTCATTGAGACCCAGAGCGGCGGCCGCCCGGCGCAGCTTGCGTTCCAGCTTTTGCGCGGGAGTGGCGGTCGGGCGGGCAACGCCGTCGGCGCGGGGCAAGGCGACACTGGCGACATTGTCCAACCCGTGGATGCGCACAACTTCCTCGACCAGATCGGGCGGCCCGTCGACATCGCGGCGCCAGGTCGGGACGGTCACCTGCCAATCGCCGCTCACCGCAAAGCCCAGCCGTTCGAGAATCGCGCGCTGCTCGTCGTCGGCAACCGCGATCCCGCCAAGCCGCTCGCACAGTCCGGTGTCGTAAGCGATCACCCGCGGTTCCAGCGGCGGCTGGCCTGCCCGGGTAATTGCCGATGCCGTCCCGCCGCAATGTTCGAGCACCAGCTTGGTCGCGATCGCCAGTCCGTCATCGAGGAACGCCGGATCGACCCCGCGTTCGAACCGCTGGCGCGCGTCGCTGGTCAGGCCAAGCTTCTGCCCGGTGTGCGCAATATGCTCAGGATCGAAGTATGCGCATTCGATCAGCACGTCGTTGGTCTCGGCCGAAACCCCCGAATGTGCCCCGCCCATGATCCCGCCGATATCGTGGACCATCGCGTCGTCGGCGATCACCGTCATCGAACTATCGAGGGTATAAGTCTTGCCGTTGAGCGTTTCGACCTGTTCGCCGTCCTTGGCCCGGCGCGCAACCAATGCCCCGGACAATTTGGCGCGGTCGTAAACGTGCAAGGGCCGACCCAGATCGACCGAGATGAAGTTGGTGATATCGACCAGCATCGAGATCGGCTTCTGCCCGATCGCTGCCAGCTTGCGGCGCATCCATTCGGGCGCGGTGCCGTTGGTCACGCCCGAAACGGCCTGCGCGTAAAACGCGGGGCAGCCTTCGGGATCGTTGGTGGCGACAGCGGGCGCGGGACCGGTGCCGGCGACCGGCTCGACCGCCGCCATCCGGTAAACTTCGGCCAACGGGTGCAGTGTGCCAAGCCCGGCCGCAGCGAGATCGCGGGCAATGCCCCGCACGCCCATGCAGTCCTGCCGGTTGGGGGTGACCGAAATGTCGAACACCGGATCGCTGCCCTGGTAGTCGGCGAAAGCCATCCCGACCGGAGCGTCGGCAGGCAGTTCGAGGATGCCGTCGTGCTCGTCGCCCAGTTCAAGCTCGCGTACCGAACACATCATGCCATTCGATTCGATCCCGCGGATCGCGCTGACCTTCAATTCGAAGCCGCCGCCGGGCACAATCGCGCCGGGAGTGCCGAGCACGCCGATCATGCCCGCGCGGGCATTGGGCGCGCCGCACACGATCTGCAGCGGCGTGCCGGTTCCGGCATCGACGCTGAGCACCCTCAGCTTGTCGGCATTGGGGTGCGGCTCGGCGGTGATCACCCTGGCGACAATAAACCCGGCGAGGCGGTCGGCGGGGTTCTCGACGCCTTCGACCTCAAGGCCGATTGCATTGAGCTTGGCAGAAACTTCCGCGACGCTCGCGGTGGTGTCGAGATGCTCCTTGAGCCAGCTTAGCGAGAACTTCATGCCGCCCCCCTAGAAGATTGGGCTCCCACACCGGCTGACAGCGTCGGCACATCGAACGGCGAGAAGCCGTAATGCTGCAGCCACCGCACGTCGCCGTCGAAGAAGGCGCGCAAATCGTCCATCCCGTATTTGAGCATGGCGAGCCGGTCGACCCCGACACCGAAGGCAAAGCCTTGCCATTCATCGGGATCGAGCCCGCCGGCTTCGATCACCTTGCGATTGACCATGCCGCTGCCAAGCAGTTCCATCCAGCCATGCCCGGGCGCATCGCCGTTGCCGCCAAGCACGCGCCGCTCTTTTCCATCAGCGCCGCCGACCAGTTCAAACCCGATGTCGACTTCAACCGACGGTTCGGTGAAGGGGAAGTAGGAAGGGCGCAACCGCAGCACGATGTCCTCGCGCTCGAAGAACGCCTTGAGGAAGGTTTCCAGCGTCCACTTGAGGTGGCCCAGATGGATGCCGCGATCGATCACCAGCCCTTCGACCTGATGGAACATCGGGGTGTGGGTGGCGTCGCTGTCCGAGCGGTAAACCCGGCCCGGCGCGATGATCCTGAGCGGCGCGCCGTGCGCGAGCATCGAGCGGATCTGGACCGGGCTGGTGTGGGTCCTCAGCAGCATTCTGCCGCTGTTCGGTCCCGTTGTGCCGCCTTGTGCCGCATCGCTTCCGGGGAAGTAGAAGGTATCGTGCATCGCCCGCGCCGGATGGCTTTCGGGGATGTTGAGCGCGGTGAAATTGTGCCAGTCGTCTTCGATCTCGGGGCCGGTGGCCACGGCAAAACCAAGGTCCGCGAAGATCTCGGCGAGTTCGTCCATCACCTGGCTGACCGGGTGGATCGAACCGCGCGGGGCGCCGGGTGCAGGCAGGGTCAGGTCAACACGCTCACGCGCCAGCTGCTCGCTCAGTTCGGCATCCTCCAGCGCGGCCTTGCGGGCGGCCAGCGCCGCGCTGACGCTTTCGCGCAAGGCATGGATTTGCGGACCGACTGACAGTCGCTCATCCGCAGACATCGCCCCCAGCGTCTTGAGCAGGCCCGAAACCGAGCCCTGCTTGCCCATGAATTCGACCCGCAGCTGCTCCAGGGCATCGAGTTCGCTCGCCTGCGCAATGCGGGCCAGTGCCTGCTCACCTGTTGCTGCATAGTCCACGGTTTTGGGTCCCTGATCTTCGGTTGCCGCGCGCTTTAGCCAAGCCGGGCCTGATCGCAAAACCTAATTCGCGCGGGGGTGACCGGACCAGCTCTGCTCAGGCCGCTCGCGGATCGCCGTTGTCGGGGCGATCAAGCGTCTGCACCGCCGTGCCGTAAACGCGGTTTCGTTCCTGCATGATCGGGCCAAGGATCGGGTGCGGGGCAGCCGCATATTCGCGCGGGCTTACCCCCATGAACTCGCGAAAGTCGCGCACGAACTGCGCCTGATCGTGATAATGGCTGTCCATCGCCCCGATCCATTTTAGCGAGGGATCGAGCATGAATTGGGCAAGGCTGCGCATGAAGCGCTGGCGGCGCAGCAATAACTTGGGCGAAAAGCCGAAATGCCGCGCGGAGATCCGTTCGATCGTGCGCTGGCTCGCTGCGACCTGTTCAACGAGTTGGGTTACCGTGGTCACGCCTTCGTCGATCAACGCGGCATGGAGCGCGACGATCCGCCGCTCATCGACATGCGGCGGCGCGTCCATCGTCCGGAAAAAGGCAATGATCCGTTCGAGCTCGGCAGCCTCGTCCGGTTCGGCGCCGAATATTCCATCGGCGAGCGGTACGAAGGCCGACAGACGTGCATCTTCGCGGCCATCGCAAATCATGTTCGCGCATAGGCTGGCATTGTACCCGACGAACCGGGCCCAGCCAAGCGGGAGGAAGCCGATCCCCCACATCCGCGTTCGCGGCATGATGAAATGGGTGGTGCGAGAGCTGGGGCCGCTGGCGAAGAATTTGATGTCCTTGAAGATCTCGCCGCCATCAATCCATGCTACCGGTCCATTTGGTTCGAAGAACCGCATGCCGGCCCATTCCGGCTGAAGCGAATCGCGCAAGGGCTCGTCAGCAGCCGGGGTGAATTCGGCTACATAAAAGGTCGTGAAATACCGACGCAAATCCTCCGGGGGCGGATAGAACCGCACCCCGACCTGGTTATCTGGCGACACCGAAGATTCCCCGCTTCGACGGATTGATTTATCCGCCGAGGTTCGCACGAAGGGGACGGCTTGGCAAGCGGCCCACGCCTTGCCCTCAGGGCCGGTGCAGCGCCTGGACTGCGCCGCCAACCGCGGCTTCGCGGGCGCGTGCGGTTGCGGCCAGCATCGGATGCGGCGCCCGGGCATAGGCGCTCGGGTTCATCCCCATGAAGCGGCGGAAATCGCGCACGAAATGCGCCTGGTCGACATAGTGATCGTCGAGCGCATTGGTCCAGGTTTGCGCGGGATTGAGCAGGAACCGGGCAAGGCTGCGCGAAAAGCGCTGGCGGCGCAGCAGCAGCTTGGGCGAAAACCCGAACGCCTTGAGGCAGAACCGTTCGAGCGTGCGTGCGGAAAAGCCCAGGTGATCGGCCAGGTCGTTCACCGCGCCGAATTGCTCATCGATCAACAGGCGGTGCGTGGTTCGGATGCGGTCTTCGTCTTCAACCGGCGTGCTTGCGGCGAGCAGCTGCGAAAAATGACCTTCGAGCCGGGCAGCCGCCACCTGCGGGGCAGGGCTGTCAGCGAAAGCCAGATCGAAGACAGGCGCCAGCTTTGACCACGCAGGTTCCTGCGCCACATCGCTGATCCGGTCCGCAAACTGGGCGGCGGGAGCGGAAATGAATTTCGCCCAGCCCAGGGGGAGCAGGCCAATGCCCCAGATCCGCGCGCTGCCGATCGAGATGCGGGTGGCAAAACTGGTCGGTCCGCTGGCCATCATGCCGCAGCGCAGCTCCGGTTGTTCCGGGACGATCCCGGCGAGGCACCCGCCGCTCTGCGCCATGCGCAGGCTGGCCCATTCGGGCAGCAGCCAGTCTTCAATCCGTTCGTCCGGACCAAGCCGGACATCCATCATGTAAAACGAGGAGATGTACGGACGCAGCGGCTCGGATGGCATGAAGAACGAAAGCTCGACCGGTGGCCCGGCGAGGGAGCGTTCCAGACCTTGTTTCAAAGTACTTCCCCAAGCAAGTCTTCACAGCGCCGGCAGACTGTGTCGCAGGTGCGCGGTGAGAGCAAGGGATTCAGGGCTGGTGGAGCGCCTGCATCGCCGCGCCCGCGGCGGCGCTGCGGCCTTGTGCGGCGGCGCGCAGCACCGGGTGGTCCAGCGCGGCATAGCTGCGCGGCCCCATCACCATGAAGCGGCGGAAATCGCGCACGAAATGCGCCTGGTCAACGTAATGGAAATCGAGCGTGCGGATCCAGGTCAGCGAGGGATCGAGCATGAACTGCGCCAGGCTGCGCAGAAAGCGCTGGCGACGCAGCAGCAGCTTGGGTGAAAACCCGAAAACCTTGAGGCTAAGCCGCTCAAGCGAGCGTGAGGACATCATCACCCGCTCGGCCAGTTCTCTCACCGAGGCAATGTTGGCATCGATCAGCGCGGTGTGGACGGTGCGGATGCGCAGCTCGTCTTCGTGCGGGGGTGAACGGGCCAGCAGATCAAGGAAGTAGGCATCGATCCGCGCGGCTTCTTCTGCCGGGTTGGGCGTGGCGGTAAAAACAGTCTTGGGCAGTGCCGCCAACGGAGCAGCGGCTGGCTCACCGGCAAGCACGGCGGTACGATCGACAAAGCCGCTGGCGGGAACGCCAAGCAAGCGCAGCCAGCCAAGCGGGAGCAGCCCGATGCCCCAGATCCGGGAGCCCCCGCCCAGGCGGAAATGCGTGGCGATGCTGGTCGGGCCCGCCAGGATCGCTTCGGGCAGGCCCTCAAGCGGCCCCTCGCCCAGCGCAAAGGTCCACTTCGCATTATTCGAGACGCGCAGGTTCGCCCATTCGGGATGGAGCCAGTCTTCGACGAACTCGCCATCGGGCAAGTTCACCTCGGTGAGGTAGTACGTTGAGATGTAGGGGGCGAGCGCAGGCGAGGGCATGAAGAAACGGACCGCGACTGCGCCGTCGAGCGGTTTGCTCAGCATGTCCCGATCCCCTGTTCACAGCGCGCAATTGCCCTGGGTGACAAGGTGCCTCAGTGCGGGTCCGGGCGCAAGCCGCCGTCTCGAAACGGGAAGGGACGCGGACCGGCTATCCCGATCCGCGCCCCTTTCAAGCGCCTGGAGGCTCAACCGGTCAGGCCGGAAGTGCCGCCTTGGCCGTAGCGATGACGGTCGCGAAGATCGCGCTTTCGTTCATCGCCAGGTCGGCCATGGTCTTGCGATCGAGTTCGACCCCGGCGAGCTTGGTGCCGTGGATGAACTGCGAATAGGTGATGCCCTCGGCGCGGACCGCAGCGTTGATGCGCTGGATCCACAGGGCGCGGAATGACCGCTTCTTTACCTTGCGATCGCGGTACGCATACTGGCCGGCCTTTTCGACCGCCTGCCGCGCAACGCGGATGGTGTTCTTGCGGCGGCCGCGGTAACCCGCTGCCTGTTCGAGGATCCGCTTGTGCTTGGCGCGGGTGGTGACACCCCGTTTAACTCTTGCCATTTCTCAGTACTCCGAAATTTCAATGATGCGATGTCTCGCGAGAGATCGCTCAACCCAGCCCGTAAGGTGCCCACTTCTTGATCGTCTTCGCATCAGCGTCGGAGATCGTGTCGGTGCGCCGGTGCTGGCGGATGTACTTGGCATTATGGCTCATCAATCGGTGCCGCTTGCCAACCGCACCGTGCTTGATCTTGCCGGTGGCGGTGAGCTTGAAGCGCTTTTTGACGCCGCTCTTC
>JANXUP010000187.1 GCA_025356175.1 Sphingomonadaceae bacterium
ACTTGAGAGAGTACTCTTGCCGCTGGAGGCAGGGCTGGTCGACATCCCGGCTCTTGATCTCGGTCCGCAGCAGGCAGATCTGGTCCGAACGGGCCGGGTTCTCACCGGACTGCCCCAACACGATGGGCTATACTGGGCGCGACATGGGAGCAATCCCCTCGCACTCGTGGAGCTTTCGGGCGGAGACGCCCGGGTCGTGCGGGGGTTCAACCTTCCCGATGTCGCGGAGTGAATGACATGTCGGTATCGACCGAAAAGAAAGCTGAAATCATCGCGGACAACGCGCGCGGCAAGGACGACACGGGTTCGCCCGAAGTCCAGGTTGCGATCCTGACCAGCCGCATCAACACGCTGCAGGGCCACTTCAAGGATCACCACAAGGACAACCACTCGCGCCGCGGCTTGCTGACCATGGTCAACAAGCGCCGCAGCCTGCTTGATTATCTCAAGCGCAAGGACGTTGCCCGCTACAATTCGTTGATCCAGAAGCTGGGTCTGCGCAAGTGACGTGATGCTTCGGTCCGCTTCGGCGGGCCGTTTAGCATCCCGTCATCCCGGGCTTGACCCGGGATCGCTGGCCGCCAGACCGGCGCCAGCTGCCACCGGTCCCGGATCAAGTCCGGGACGACATGACAGGCGAAAGGGCTGCATTTCGGCAGCCCGAGCCATTGGGGCGACAAAGCGCCTCGCACCGGACCGGGACGGATTTACCCCGGCAAGAGGCCCCGTGCCGCAATCTGGCCGCGCGGGTTCACAAGGAAATACTCATGTTCGACGTTAAAACTGTATCGATGGAATGGGGCGGCAAAACCCTGACCCTGGAAACCGGCCGCATTGCCCGCCAGGCTAATGGCGCGGTGCTGGCCACTTATGGCGAAACCGTGGTGCTGTGCGCCGTGACCGCCGCCAAGTCGGTGAAGGAAGGGCAGGACTTCTTCCCGCTCACCGTTCACTATCAGGAAAAGTTCTTCGCAGCCGGGCGCATCCCGGGCGGCTTCTTCAAGCGTGAGCGCGGCGCGACCGAAAAGGAAACGCTGGTATCGCGCTTGATCGACCGTCCGGTCCGTCCGCTGTTCCCCGAAGGCTTCTACAACGAACTCAATGTCATCGCCCACGTGCTGAGCTATGACGGCGAAGTCGAGCCCGACGTGCTGGCAATGATCGCCGCTTCGGCCGCGCTCACGATTTCCGGCGTGCCGTTCATGGGCCCGATCGGCGCTGCCCGCGTCGGTTATGTCGATGGCGAATACACCCTCAACCCCAAGCAGGAAGAAGCCGCCAATGGCGCGCTCGACCTGATTGTTGCCGCCACCGGCAACGCGGTGATGATGGTCGAATCCGAAGCCAAGGAGCTTTCGGAAGAGATCATGCTCGGCGCGGTGATCTTCGCCCATGACGAGATCAAGAAGGTCGTCAATCTGATCATCGACCTGGCTGAAAAGGCCGCCAAGGAGCCTTGGGATGTTGCGGTTTCGGACAATACGGCAATCAAGGACGAGCTCAAGAAGCTGGTCGGCAAGGATATTGCTGCAGCTTACAAGCTGACCGACAAGTCGGAACGCTCGAACGCGCTCAATCTCGCCCGTGCCGCAGGCAAGGCAGCTTTCGCTGACAAGGATGGCCAGACCCAGATGGCGGCCGGCAAGGTCGTCAAGAAGCTCGAAGCCGAAATCGTTCGCGGTGCGATCCTTAAGGATGGCACCCGCATCGATGGCCGCAAGACCGATCAGGTCCGCCCGATCGAAGCGATCGTCGGGTTCTTGCCGCGGACTCACGGGTCGTCGCTGTTCACTCGCGGTGAAACGCAGGCGATCTGCACCACCACGCTGGGCACGCGTGAATCTGAGCAGATGATCGACGGGCTGGAAGGCCTGACTTACTCGAACTTCATGCTGCACTATAACTTCCCGCCCTATTCGGTTGGTGAAGTGGGCCGCTTCGGGGCACCGTCGCGCCGCGATACGGGCCATGGCAAGCTGGCATGGCGCGCGCTGCGTGCGGTGCTGCCGACCAAGGAAGACTTCCCCTACACGATCCGCGTGGTCTCGGACATTACCGAGTCCAACGGTTCGTCATCGATGGCCACCGTCTGCGGTGGTTCGCTGTCGATGATGGACGCCGGCGTGCCGATCACGCGCCCGGTTTCGGGCATCGC
The DNA here is from genome assembly GCA_025356175.1 of Sphingomonadaceae bacterium. Taxonomy (GTDB): domain Bacteria; phylum Pseudomonadota; class Alphaproteobacteria; order Sphingomonadales; family Sphingomonadaceae; genus Novosphingobium. The sequence continues at coordinate 2,156 of JANXUP010000187.1, forward strand.
GATGGGGCTGATCCTCGAAGGCGACAAGTTCACTGTGCTGTCCGACATCCTGGGTGACGAAGATCACCTCGGCGACATGGACTTCAAGGTGGCCGGGACCAGCGAAGGCATCACCACGATGCAGATGGACATCAAGGTCGCGGGCATCACGCGCGAGATCTTCGAAGCCGCACTGCATCAGGCCAAGGCCGGCCGCGCCCACATCCTTGGTGAAATGACCAAGGCCTTGGGTTCGGCC
>JANXUP010000005.1 GCA_025356175.1 Sphingomonadaceae bacterium
CGGGGTCCGAATTGATCACCGCGCCCATCAGCTCGCCCCCGGCCGAGCCGCCCGAAATGCTGATTTGGCCTGCTGAAGTCAGACCGCGCTCGATCAGGCCCTTTGCGACATCCACGAAGTCGGTGAAAGTGTTGGTCCGCCGCTCCAGCTTGCCGGCCTTGTACCAGGCCCGGCCCAGATCGTCGCCGCCGCGAATGTGCGCGATGGCATAGGCAAAGCCGCGGTCAACCAGACTCAGCCGGGTGGTCGAGAAGCCGGGGTCGATCGCGATGCCGTAAGCACCGTAGCCGTAAAGGTGGAGCGGACCGCCGGGCGCGCGGTCCTTGCGCATGACCACGCTGACCGGGACTTTGGTCCCGTCGCGCGCTTCCATTTCGAGCCGTTCGGTCTGGTATAACGAGGCGTCATAGCCTGAGGGCAGTTCCTGAACCTTGAGCACTTCGAGGCTGCGATCGGCGAGGTGGTAGTCATAGACGGTCGCCGGGCTGACCATGCTTTCGTAGCTCAGTCGCAGCTTGTCGACTGCCCATTCGGGGTTGTCGCCCAGCCCCGCGCTGTAGCTTGCTTCGGGGAAGGTGATCGGTTCGATCCGCGCAGGGTCGTCGTAATGGCGCAACTCGATCTGATCGAGCCCGCGAACCCGGCTTTCGAGGACCCAGAAATCACGAAACAGATCGAACCCGGTCAAATATACGTCGTCGCTTCCGGTGACCAATGGAGCGGTGCCTGTCGGATCGGCGAGCGGGGCAAATTCGACACTGAAGTTTTCGTGGGTCTTGTTGGAGTGGATGAAGACAATGTCCTCGATCAGTTCGACATCGTATTCGACACCGGTCTGGCGCGGCCAGATCAGGATCGGCGCGGCGAGCGGATCGGCCGCCGGGACCAGGCGCACTTCGCTGGTTTCATGGTCCGAAGTGCCGATGATCAGCCACTGCTCATTGGCCGAAAGCGATGCACCAACACGGAAGCCCTCGTCCGCTTCGTGATAGAGCTCGACATCGTCTTGCAACTTTGTGCCGAGCCAGTGCAACCGGGCATTGTCGGTCCGCCATTGTTCGTTGGCGAGGCTGTAAACGAGGCCCTTGTCATGCCCGACCCAGACCAGCGAGGACAGTGTGCCAGGAATTTCGTCGGGCACCGCTTCGCCAGTCGCGATCACCTTGATCCGCGCGGTAAACCGTTCCGAACCGTTGTCATCGACCGACCAGGCGAGCATGGTCCCATCGTTGGAAACCGCGATCGCGCCCAATCGGAAGTAGTCCTTGCCTGCCGCCAGCGCGACCTCATCGAGGATCAACTCATCCGGGCCGCCTGCCACCGGCCGGCGCCACCACTTCTTGTATTCCGCGCCCTCTTCGAACTCGATCCAGTAAAGCCAATCGCCGTCCTTTTGCGGCACCGACTTGTCGGCTTCCTTGATTCGTCCGCGCATTTCCTTGAACAATGCGTCGATCCGCGGCTGGTGCGGTGCCATGCGCGCTTCGAACCAGGCGTTTTCAGCTTGCAGATGCGCGAGGATCTCCGGATCACCGACTTCAGGGTAGTTCGGATCGCGCAGCCAAGCGTAATCGTCGCTCAATGCTATGCCGTGATGGGTTTCGATGTGCGGCTTTTTCGCTGCGACGGGGGGTGTGGCCAAAGGAGTAGAATGCGTCATGAAGCGGCTCTATGGTGCCGCCATTGTCCCCGCAAGCACGACCCGGAATTTTACCATGCTGATGAATGTCCACCAGACCCGCATTGAAGACCTCCGCAAGGAACTGAAGCGCAGCAATCTCGATGGGTTCGTTATCCCGATCTCGGACGAGCACATGAGCGAATATGTGGGAGCCTATGCCCAGCGGCTCGCCTGGCTGACCGGGTTCGGCGGTTCGGCCGGATCGGCAGTGGTGCTGGCCAATACGGCGGCGGTGTTCGTCGATGGGCGCTATACGCTGCAGGTGCGCGAGCAGGTCGACGGACGATTGTTCGATTACCAGTCGACGCTGGAAACCAGCATTGCCGACTGGCTTGCGGTCCATGCTCCTGAAGGCGCCAAGATCGGGTTTGATCCCTGGCTTCACGGCAAACCGTGGGTCGATGCCTGCAATTCAGCGCTCGCCGCCAAGGGCGCAAAGATGGTTCCAACCGATGGCAACCCGATCGACGCGGTATGGAACGACCAGCCCGCCCCCTCGCTCGCCCCAGCCACAGTGCACGGCAACGAATATGCCGGCCAGTCGAGCGAGGCGAAGCGCAGCCAGGTCGCCGAATGGCTGACCGCGCGCGGGCTCGATGCCGCGGTCGTATCGGCGCTTGATGGCGTCGCGTGGCTGCTCAACCTGCGCGGGGAGGATGTCGAACGTACCCCGGTGGCGCTGTCGTTCGTGCTCGCCCATGCCGATGGCACTGCCGAGCTGTTCATTGCGGGCGAAAAGGTCACGCCTGAACTGCAAGCGCATCTCGGCAACGCGGTGACGATTCGCGAACGCAGCGAGTTTGTGCCGCAATTGCAGGCGCTCGCGGGCAAGAAGGTAGCGGTCGATCCGGAACGCTCGGTCGCCGCAGTGTTCTCTGCACTCGAAGGTGCAGGCGCGACCGTTATCGCAATGACCGACCCGACCGTGTTGGCCAAGGCGGTCAAGAATCCGGTCGAGCAGGCCGGCCAGCGCGCCGCGCAAGCGCGTGACGGCGCGGCGATTGCGCGGTTCCTGCACTGGTTTTCGCTCGAAGCGCATAAGGGCGAGCTCGAAGAACTGTCCGCCGCGGCGCGGCTCCGCGCGTTCCGCGACGAGACCGGCCTGCTGCGCGACCTGTCGTTCGATACGATCTCGGCCGCCGGGCCGCACGCGGCAAGCCCGCACTACAAGGTGGATGAAGCGTCCAACATTCCGATCACCCCCAATTCGATCTACCTGGTCGATTCGGGCGGGCAGTACCTTGATGGGACGACCGACATCACCCGCACCGTCTGGGTTGGGCCCGGAGAGCCCAGTCCCGAACACAAGGACCGCTTCACCCGCGTGCTCAAGGGCCATATCACGCTGGCTCAGGCCACATTCCCGAAAGGCACGGTCGGCGCGCAGCTCGACAGCTTTGCCCGCATGCACCTGTGGCAGGCCGGGGTCGATTACGCGCACGGCACCGGGCACGGGGTGGGCAGCTTCCTCTCGGTCCACGAAGGCCCGCAGCGCATCGCCAAGGCTTCGGGCGGGCAGGCCGGAACCGGGCAGGCGCTGCTCGCGGGGATGATCCTCTCGAACGAGCCGGGCTATTACAAGGCCGGCGAATACGGCATCCGGATCGAGAACCTGGTGCTGGTCGAACCCCGGACGATTCCCGGGGCGGAGGGCGAATACTTCGGGTTCGAGACGCTGACTTTCGCCCCGATTGATGCAACATTAGTCGAACTGTCGCTGCTGACGCAGGACGAAATCGCTTGGTGGAACGCTTATCATGCACAGGTTCAGGCGATCCTGGCACCGCAGCTGGATGGGGCGGCGCTGGCTTGGCTCAAGGCTGTTTGTGCACCCTTGTCGGCCAGGTAATGTTCGCTTAATGTTCTCCAGCGACTCGAAGGGAGTGAAACATGATCGGCTACGTTACCCTCGGCACCAATGACCTGCCGCGTGCGGCAAAATTCTATGACGCGCTGACTGCGGAACTGGGCGTCGGGCGGATGATGGAATTTGATACCTTCATCGCCTGGGGCACGCCCGGTGGCGGCTGCGGAATTGGTCTCACCAAGCCTTATGACGGCAATCCGGCGACGGTCGGCAACGGGGTGATGGCCGCGTTCGAAGCGGCCGACGAAGGCCAGGTTCAGCGGCTCTACGATATCGCACTGGCCAATGGCGGTGCCGACGAAGGCGCGCCGGGTCCGCGCGGCGACGGGTTCTATGCCGCCTATTTCCGCGATCCTGACGGCAACAAGCTCAACGCTTACATGATGGGCTGATCGGCATGGCCGGCACCTCGCTCGAACGGTTTCCGCTGCATCTCGGGCTCGGTGCCAAGGCCCTGCCGCAGCCCGAGTTCACCGGCGCGATGGACTGGTACATGGCCTATTCGGAACGGGTTGCGACCGATGGCGCCGAAGGCTGGCTGGTTGGCATGCATACATTCACCGAAAGCTGGGATAGCTGGGAGATGCACCCGGCCGGCGACGAGGTGGTGCTCTGCGTGTCTGGTGAAATGACGCTGCACCAGCAATTCCCCGATGGCACGACTGCGCAGCTGACCATTGGCGCGAGCGAATACGCGATCAATCCTCCCGGTGTCTGGCACACCGCCGACATCGCCAAGAGCGCGACAGCGGTGTTCATCACCGCCGGTGAAGGGACCCAAAATCGGCCGCGATGATATCGCGCGGGTGAACGGTCTTACGATTCTGCGACAATTGGCGACAAAACTGCCCGATTGCGGCATAAGCGTGCGACACCGTGGTCCTAGAACCGGACTTGGAAGCCGCGCGGCGCTGGTGTCCCCCTCCCTCCAGCCCGCGCGGCTTCACCATATCCGAACGCAGGAGAAGTTCGCATGAAGAAGTCCCTGATCGGCCTTTCGGCCCTGGCTCTCGGCCTCGCCGGAGCTGCCTATGCCGCCGACGAAATGCCCGGCGGCGATCCGCTTGGCGACAAGACCGTGACCAAGGCAGAGTTTCTCGCCAAGGGCGCGGCGATGTTCGACAAAATGGACGTTAATCACGACCGCAAGCTCGATTCTGCTGACCGCGCCGCGCACGAAGGCGAAATGTTCGATCATCTCGACACCAATCGTGATGGCTCGGTGTCGCGCGATGAATTCACCGCTGCTCATGCCAATGGCGGCCCCGAGGGCAAGCCGGGCGCCGGCCAGCGCCACGGCGACCACGGCGGCGGGCATGACGGCGGACACATGGGCATGATGATGATGCACATGGCCGATACCAACCAAGACGGCGCGGTTAGTCGCGACGAATTCGCGGCCGCTCAGGCGAAGCATTTCGACATGATGGATGCCAATCATGACGGCCAGCTGACGCAGGCAGAACGCAAGGCTGCACGTGACAAGATGAAGGCCATGGGCGGAATGGGGGGCGGAATGGGCGGCGGAATGCGTCACGGCGGGAAGCACGGCAATCAGCCGATGGGCGACATGCCGATGGGCGATATGCCGCCTCCGCCTCCGGCCAACTGACCTGCCGGGCGGACCCCGCATGGATCAGGTTGCCTCCACCCGGTTGCTGCTCGTCGATGACGAAGCAGCGCTGCGCGAACCCCTGGCCGAGTATCTCTCGCGCCAGGGGTTCAGAGTTGTTCAGGCCGAAAGTGCGGCACAAGCCCGCACCATTCTCAAGACCGAGCAGCCCGAACTGGTCCTGCTCGACATTATGATGCCTGGCGAAGACGGCCTGTCGCTGTGCCGGCACCTGGCTGAGGCACACGCGCTTCCTACCATTTTCCTCACCGCGCGGGGCGAGGCGACCGACCGGATCGTCGGGCTCGAAATCGGCGCCGATGACTATGTCGTGAAGCCCTTCGAACCGCGCGAACTAGTCGCCCGGATCCGCTCGGTGCTGCGTCGCAGCGCCAAAGGCGCAGCACCAAGCGCCGACGACGAACTGTTCGAATTCGAAGGCTGGAGGCTCGATCCGTTGAAGCGCCGCCTGACCGATGCCGAAGGCGCGATGGTCTCGATTTCCTCGGCTGAATTTCGCCTGCTGCTCGCCTTTCTCGAGCATCCGCGCCAGGTGCTTGACCGCGACCGGCTGCTCGACATGGTCCAGGGCCGCGAGGCGCACCTGTTCGACCGCGCGGTCGACAACCAGGTCAGCCGCCTGCGCCGCAAGCTCGAAGTCGACAGCCGCAATCCGGTCCTGATCCAGACCGTCTGGGGCGGCGGCTACATGCTCGCTGCCGACGTCCGCCGGGTTCGCCCCACCTGATGGCAGGACAGCTACGCCGCACCGTGGCCCGGTTGCTGCCCAAAAGCTTGCGCGGCCAGCTGCTGCTGGCGGTTGCCGCTGCGCTGCTGCTGGCCCAGGGGATCAGCGCGGTCCTGCTGTATCGCGCGCAGACCGAGCGGCGCGAGGCTGCTCTGGTCCACGGCGCGGCGATGCGCCTGTTCGCCGCCAATCATGACGAAGCGATGCTGGGGCCTCATCCGCCGGGAACGTTCGAGGCCGCGCGCGAGCTGAAGGTCGAACATGCGCAGGCAGCACCGCTCCAACCGGGCGACCTGCGCAGCCCCAAGGCCGAGGCGGAGCTGCGCGAAATTCTGACCGGCCAGGGGGTTAACCCTTCGCAAGTCATGGTGTTGCGCCGACCGGCCGATGGCGACGCCAGCATTGCCCGCCGCAACGCGCGGCGAGCACTGGTGCTGGGCGAGCACGCCCCGCCGCCGCCGCGCGAGATGATGATTGCTGCCGTTGAGCTCGGCGCCGCCGATGACTGGCTGGTGGTGCGGCTACCGGTCCCGCCGACCGAACGCGCGCTGCTCGCCACGCTGATCGGGCAGACCCTGCTGCTCTATGCCCTGCTGTTCGGGGCGATTGCGTTGATCCTTGGGCAGATTACCAAGCCGCTCGCCGCGCTGACCTCCCGGCTTGAAACCTTTGCCGCCAAGCAGGATGCCGACGGCCCGATCGAGCCGCAGGGGCCCGACGACATTCGCCGCTTGATCGCGGCGCACAACGCGATGGAAGCCCGGCTTTCGGCGATGCTCAATGAAAAGGACGTGATGCTCGGCGCGATCGGCCACGATCTCAAAACCCCGCTCGCAGCGCTGCGGGTCAGGATCGAATCGGTCGAGGATGACGCCGAACGGGCGAAAATGGCGCGCACAATCGAGGATATCACCCGCAGCCTTGATGACATCCTCTCGCTTGCCCGCGTCGGCCGGCCGAGCGATCCGCTCGAACCCGCCGAATTGGGCGCGCTGGTCGGCCAGGTCGCTGAAGAATTCGAAGACATGGGCGAGCCGGTCACCTTCACCGCCGCAAGCGAGCGGATCGTCCTGCCGCTGCGCGCGACCTGGCTGCGCCGCGCGGTTCGCAACCTGACCGTCAACGCCCTGCGCTATGGCGAGACAGCGCGGATTGCGCTGGAGCGTGAAGGCACCGCCGCCGTCATCCGGATCGAAGATGACGGTCCCGGCATCCCGCCAGATCAGCTCAAGGCGATGCTGGAACCGTTCACCCGCGGTGATCCATCACGCAACAGCGGCACCGGCGGCGCCGGGCTAGGTCTGACGCTTGCCCGCGCGATTGCCGACCAGCACGGCGGCACCTTGACGCTGCGCAATCGGACCAGGGCCGACGGCAGCGTTGCGGGCCTGACCGCAGAACTGCGGCTCCCTCTCAAGTAATTTGGCGTTCAGTTGACCTTGGCTAGCGCTGCCGAGAGTTCGGCGGCGCGGGCATCCTTCAGCGTGCCGCAGCCGCGCACCCGTTCCACCGTCCGCGCGAGCTCAAGCGCGCCGGTTTTGCCGGCCAGCTTGGGCCCGAGCAGCGCCTGAATCTCGTCGGCCCGCGTGGCCGAGCAGAAGCCGCTCACTGTGCGTGGGAGGCCGGCGGTGAAGAAGATCCCGCCGCCGCCGCCCGCCAGCTCGTCAAAGTGTTGCTTGAGCCAGTCGAAGCCCATGTCGCGGGTGCCGCGATCGCCAATGACCCCGCGGATCAGGTTCAACCGTTCACTGTTACGCAGCCGCGAGTCCGAAAAGACGAGCAGCCAGCTGCCGATCAGCGGATTGCCCGAACCCCCGGCCGCCCGCAACGCCGCAGGGCGAAACACCGGGTCCTGCGAGGCGAGACCTTTTTCAATAAGCTGCTTCGCCAGATCCAGCCCGCCTTCGTCGAGCAGCACCGAAAATGCTGCGCCGAACCACGCCGGGTCGAGCGCCTTGCTGTCCCCTGCGAGGTAGGCCTTGCCCGCCGCAGCAAGCTGACCGCGCAAGGGCGCATCGCGCGCTGCCAGCGCCATCTGCCCGACTGCCTGTTCGCGTTGCTGCGACTTTTCCGGGTCTTCCGAAGCATAGACTCCGGCCACCGGATTGAAGCCCATCAGCGCCAGCTTCGGCGCATAGATCCGCGTCACCAGGCGGCTATAGCCGGCTTCACCTGCTGCAGTGAGCATGCCGGCGCTGTGGAAGGTGTCGAGCGCGTCCATCGCCGAACCGCTGGCATAGCTGTCTGCGTTGCGGGCGAGATGCTCGGCCCCGGCAATCAGTTGCTGAGGGCTCGCGCGGCCGGCGCGGAAGCTGGCGTAGAGCGAATCGCTCATGGCCTGCGCCTCGCCGCCCGGCAGCCGCGCGGCGGTGGCGATCAGTGCATCCCATTCCTTGGCGGGCAGTTCGAAGCGGTAATAACCGGTGCCGCCCACATTGGGGACGATCGCCCTGCGGCCGCGCAACGTGACCGTGCCTTGGGCATCGGTCAGCAGCTGGCACTGCTTGGTTCCTGCCAGGCGCCGCACGCACAGCGGCACGCCCCAGCGCTCGGCCGGCGGGTTCGCACCCAGCATGGCGTAGCGGCTTTGCGTGACGCGGTACGATCCCTTCGGCCCCGGCGCGAAGGTGACCAGCGGCACGCCCTGCTGATCGGTGAAGCTCTGCATCGCGGGCACGATCCGCGGATCGCCGGCGACCTGCGCCATCGCGCCGAAGAAGTCAGCGCTGGTGGCGTTGCCATAGCGGTGCGCGGCCATGTAACCCCGCACCCCGGCGCGGAACTTCTCATCGCCCATGTAGCCCGCGATCATCGCCACGACGTGGCCGCCTTTGCCGTAAGTGATTGAATCGAACGCTTCGTCGATCTGCAGGTTGGTCGGGATCGGCTGGTGAATGGCCCGACCCGCAACAAGCGCATCGGTGCGCATCGCCTGGAACCCTTCGGCCAGGGCCCCTGCCTTGATGTTGAGATCGGGCCGCCATTCGTTGCCGATGCGGAAGCCCATCCAGTTGGCGAAGCTTTCGTTGAGCCACACATCGTCCCACCACGCCGGGGTGACCAGATCGCCGAACCACTGGTGGGCCAGTTCATGGCTCACGACCATGCCGAAGGTGCGCTTGTGGCTGGTGCTGGCCTTGTCATCGAGCACGAGGATCGGGTCGGCGTAGAGATCGGCCCCGGCGTTCTCCATCGCGCCGGGCATGATCGGCGAGGTGATCTGGTCAAGTTTGGGATAGGGGAATGGCTGGTTGAAATAGCTTTCAAGGTGCGTGACGATGCCCTTGGTGCCTTCGAGCGCGAAGGCGATCTTCCCGGCGTTCTGCTTAGTGGTGACGATCCGCACCGGCAGCGGTTTGGCGCGCTGCGGGGTGGGCGGGACGGTCCCCTCAACCGCGACGAACGGCCCGACCATCATCGCCACCAGGTATGTCGGCAGCGGCAGGGTCTGGGCGAAGCGGTGCACCGCAAGGCCGCCTTCGGTGGTGTTCGAAAGTTCGGGCGTGTTGGTCACCGCCATCTGTCCCGGAAGCGTTCGCAAGGTGACTGTGAAGGGCACCTTGAAACCCGGTTCATCGAACCCGGGGAAGGCCGCGCGGGCGTCGATCGATTCGAATTGGGTCCAGCTGTACCACTCGTCGCCCACCTTGACGTGGAACATCCCCGCCGGGCCGCTGCCGAATGGCGCCTTGTAGTCGAAGCTGAAGGTCACTGCGCCAGCGGGCAGCGGGGCATTGAACACCACGCGGGCAACGCCGCTTTCCTCGATCTGATGCCACGCGCCGATGAATGTCTGGCCGCCGGCGGTGGCGGTGACCTTGCCCATCGCAAGGTCACGGCCGTGCAGATCGACGTAGCTGCTTGGCGTTTTCAGGTTGGCATCGATCTCGACGTGGCCCGAGAAATCCTGACGCGCAGGATCGACCGTCAGATCGAGCCGGTACGCGAGCGGACGGAACGCATCGCTCAACTTGCCCAGCGGGATCGGGGCCAAGGCGGCGACACTGGCGCTGGCGCTATCGGCAGCGGGAGCGTCCGCCAGCGCGGGGACGGACAGGGCAAGGGACAGGGTGGACGCAGCCAGTAGCAACGAGCGCATGAATTCTCCGATGACGACCTTATTGGTTTGGCGCGTCACAGACCATTAGCGCCGCCAATGCAACTGCATCGCTCGACCAAGCGCCGACTGCTCCCGACCAGTGTCGATAGCACGGCCTTTTGCAACTCATCGCAAGCGCGGCTAGAGCGCAGGCAATGCAAGCGCCCTTCATCCTGCTCGACGATGCCCGCCCCGAAGGCGCGAGCCCCGCGCGGCTCTATGAAGCCCCGCGCGAAGTTGTGGTGGCGCGCCGGCCCGAGGAGGTTCTGCCCGCGCTCGAACGCATCGCGGCGCTGTCGGCCGGGGGCCTGCACCTTGCGGGCTACTTGGCCTATGAGGCCGGACTGGCGCTTGAACCAAAGCTTGCCGCGCTCGCCGCGCCGCGTACCGGGGCCAATGGTCCGCTGGTGTGGTTCGGGGCGTTCGAGAGCTACCGTGAGATTGCCGCTGACGCGGTTCCCGCATGGCTGGCAGGCGAGGCAAGCGGCCCGGCGCAGGTCGGGCCGCTTGACCCGCAGCTCTCGCCCGGCGGTTACGCCGCCGCCTTCGGCGCGCTGCAGGAGCGGATCGCGGCGGGCGACATCTACCAGGCCAACCTGACTTTCCCGCTGGCCGGGTCCTATCGCGGCGATCCGCTTGCGCTTTACGCGGCGGCACGCCCGGCTGCGGGTGCAGGTTATGGCGGCGTGCTGTTCGATGGTTCGCACTGGCTGCTGAGCTTCACCCCCGAACTGTTCTTTGCCGAACGCGGCGGCCATGCGATGGTCAAGCCGATGAAGGGCACGCGTTCTCGTGGCCGCGATGCGGCTGAAGACGCGCGGCTGAAAGCTGAGCTTGAGGCATCCGAAAAAGACCGCGCCGAGAACCTGATGATCGTCGATCTGCTGCGCAACGACCTCAGCCGGGTGGCCGAGCCGGGCAGCGTCAAGGTCGAGAATGCCTTCGCGGTCGAGACGTATCCGACTGTCCATCAGATGGTCACCACCGTGCGCGCGCGATTGGCTCAGGGCACCGGCGCGGTCGACATGCTCCGCGCGCTGTTCCCGTGCGGTTCGATCACCGGTGCGCCGAAAATTCGCGCGATGGAATTGATCGACCAGGTCGAGCGCGATCCGCGCGGGCCCTATTGCGGAGCCATCGGCCGGATCGATCCTGCCAAGCCTGATGGCTCGTCCGACGCCGCCTTCAACGTCGCCATCCGCACGCTGCGGCTGACACCCGGCGAAAACCAGCAAGGCCGTGCGGTGCTCGGCGTCGGTTCGGCGATCGTGGCGGATAGCGAAGTGCTGACCGAATGGCGCGAGTGCTTGGTCAAGGGCGGGTTCGTGCGACTGGCGGCGGGCGGTGCCGACCTGATCGAGACGATGCGGTTTACCCCGGACGAGGGCATCCCACTGCTCGAACTGCACCTTGAACGGATCAAGGCGAGCTCGGCCGAACTGGGGTTTGCGTTTGATCGCCACGCGGTCCGCAACGCGATCCAGGCGCTGTGTTTCGAGGCCGATGCACCCGCCAGGCTGCGGCTGCTGGTATCGCGCAGCGGGGCCTATTGCCTCGAACTGGGCGCCCTACCTGCGCCACCGCGCCAACCGGTCGTTTGCGCGGTGTTGCCGCTCCCGGTCGACAGCAGCGACTGGCGGCTGCGCCACAAGAGCAGTGACCGCCATTTCTACGAAGCAGCTCTGGACGTAGCGCGCGCGGCTGGAGCGCAGGAAGCCCTGCTGATCCGCGACGATGGTCTGCTGACCGAGGGCAGTTTCACCAACCTGTTCGCCCAGCGGGATGGCAAGCTCCTCACCCCGCCCGCGACCCTGGGCCTGCTGCCGGGTGTGCTGCGCCGCTCACTGATCGAAACTGGCCGCGCGGTTGAGGCCGAGCTGACCTTGGCCGATCTCGAACCGGGGTTTTTTATCGGTAATGCCCTGCGCGGACTGATGGCGGCGCGGCTCGTATGAAGCTCAGCCAGGCCCTCAGCCGGATCGCGCCGTCGCGCACCGCGGCGATGATGGACCGCGCCTTCGAGCTGAAGGCAGCGGGCAAGGACGTCATTTCGCTGTCGGTGGGCGAGCCTGACTTTGCCACCCCGGCGCATGTCATCGCCGCCACAAAGGCGGCGCTCGATGCGGGCGAGACCAAATACACTGTGGTATCGGGCACGCAACGACTGCGCGAAGCTGCTGCGCTGCATTTCAAACGTGACCTGGGTGTGACCGTTCCGGCGAGTCAGACGATGGTCAGCGCGGGCGGCAAGCAGGCAATCTTCCACGCGCTGCTCGCCACCCTCGACCCGGGCGACGAAGTGTTGATCCCGGCGCCGTGGTGGGTCAGCTATCCCGAGATCGTAAGGTTTGCCGGCGGTGTAGTGGTCCCGCTCGAGACCACGCCTGCGGGCGGTTACCGGATCACCCCCGCGCAGCTTGCCGCAGCGATCACACCGCGTACTACTTGGCTGCTGCTCAACAGCCCCGGCAACCCGACCGGTTCGGTCTATTCGGCAAATGAACTGCGCGCGCTGGGCGAGGTGCTGGCTAAGCACCCGCAAGTGATGATCATGTCTGATGATATTTACGCCCCTTTGCGCTACCTGCCCGTCCGGCACGCGACCATTGCGGCGGTCTGCCCGGAGCTTGCGCCGCGCGTGCTGACCGTTTCGGGCCTGTCGAAAAGCCACGCCATGACCGGTTTCCGCATCGGCCTTGCCGCCGGGCCCGAATGGCTGATCAAAGCCATGGGCAAGTTGCAATCGCATAGCTCGGGCAACCCCAGCTCGATCAGCCAGGCCGCTGCCGTCGCCGCGCTCGAAGGGCCGCAGGACTTTCTGGTGGACTGGTGCGGCATCATGCGCCGCCGCCGCGATCGGGTGGTCGCCGCGATCAACGCCGTGCCTGGACTCAGCACCCCCAGCCCAGACGGCGCATTCTATTGTCTGGTCGATGCTGCACTCGTGATGCAGCGCTTCAGCGACGACGAAGCACTGTGTCTGCACCTGCTTGACCACGGCGTTGCAGTGGTTGCTGCCTCAGCCTTTGGGGGCCATGACGGTTTCCGTATCAGCTTCGCTGCGAGCGAAGCCCAACTCGATGAAGCAGTGCGCCGCATTGCCGGAGCCTTGTCATGAATACCCAGCTGCCGATCCTGTTCGAAGATGGCGAAGCCTTGGTGATCGACAAGCCGGCCGGGCTGCCGATCGATCCGCCGCGCAACGGCGGGCTGAGCCTCGAGAATTATCTTGAGGCGCTCAAGCTGGGGTTCCAGCGGCTGCCGATCGCCGTGCACCGGCTCGATCACGATACCTCGGGCTGCCTGCTGCTCGCGCGCAATCCCAAGGCGCACAAGCGCTTCGCCGCCGCGTTCGAAGCGCGCGCAGTGGAGAAGCGCTACCTCGGTGTAGTCGCCGGACTGCTCGAAGCGGACGAAGGCACCATCGAACTGGCGCTAAGCAAGATCAGCAGCGCCGAAGCGGGCTGGCGGATGATCCCGGCCAAAAAGGGCAAGCCCTCAATTACCCACTGGCGCAAACTGGACGTTCAAAACAGCAACACGCTGGTCGAGTTCCGCCCCGAAACCGGGCGTACGCACCAGATCCGCATCCACGCGCTGGCGGGTCTGGGCCTGCCCTTGCTCGGCGACCCGATTTACGGTGACGGTAGCGGTGCGAAACGAACGATGCTCCACGCCGCCGGGCTGACCGTGCAGCGCGGCGAGAAACCGCCGATCATCGCAGTCTCGCCGATGCCCGCCGATTTCCTGGCGCTGGGCTTTGCCGAACCGGAATTCGAAACGCCTCTGGCGGTCGCGGGCGATGGCTGACCTGCCGCCAGAAGTCGCTGAACGGGCGCTGGCGAACTTGCGCGAAAGTTTCATCACGTCGGCGGGACCGGGCGGGCAAAACGTCAACAAGGTCGCCACGGCGGTGCAATTGCGGCTCGATGTCTATGCGCTGCGGCTCAATCCGCAGGTGTTTGCGCGGCTGCGCATGCTGGCCGGGAGCAAGCTGACAATCGGCGGCGAGATCGTCTTCACCGCGCGCAAATTCCGCACCCAGGACGCCAACCGCAGCGACGCCCGCGAACGGTTGCTGGCGCTGCTCGCTGACGCCCACGACCTCCCGCAAAAGCGCGCCAAGACCCGGCTCAACCGGGTCGGCAAAGTCGAGCGACTGGCCGGCAAGAAGATCCGCGGCAAGGTCAAGGCCGCGCGCGGCAAGGTGCAGCTCGACTAGGCTGCGCTGGCGCTCATCACCTGGCGGCCGTCGCTGGCGAAGGCGCCAAGTTCCCAGCCGCCGTCCTTGCTTCGCATCGCGAGGTTCAGATCTTCACCACAGATCGCCGGGCTGACCCCGCGGAAAGCGAACGACTTAAGCTTATTGTCGTCCAATTCGCGCCGCGCCAAGTCGAGCAGCAAGCTCGCGGTCAGCGGACCATGGACGACAAGGCCGCGGTAGCCTTCCACGTGCTGCGCATAAGGCAGGTCGTAATGGATGCGGTGGCTGTTGAAGGTCAGCGCGGAATAGCGCAGCAGCAGGGGCTCGGTTGGCGTGGCCATGCGGACGCTGTCCCAGTCAGACGGATCGAACGTGCTTTCGCCCGGCTCGGGCGGCGCAAGCGGGGTTCCCGGTGGCGGCGCATCGCGGTAAACCAGCGTCTGCATTTCGCGCACCGCCAAAGTGCCGTCGCCGCGCGTCTCGTGCGCCAGATCGACGAACACCAGACTGCCCGACCCGCCGCTCTTTTCGGTGATCGCCTGCACCCGCGACAGGCGCTCAATTGTCTGCCCGGCCCGAATCGGCGCAATGAATTCGACCTTGCTCGAGGCCCACATCCGGCGCGGCTGCGGCAGCGGCGGGAGGAAGCTGGCGGCACTGTTGTCGCGGCGCGGGTGGCCATCGGAGCCGAGCGCTGCGGTCGGTGCGTCAGGCAGGCACAGGCACCAGTGGAAGCCTTGAGGGACGGTTCCGTCAGGCGCACTCTCGCGGTCGAGCGTGGCCAACCATCGGCCCAAATGCCCCGGATCGATCCTGTCGATTCGCGTTTCCTCTCGTCCGATCCAGCCCGACCAATCCGCCACTTACTGCGCTGCCGACCATTCGCGCAGCATGTGCTTGGCGATCTGCAGCTGGAGTATCTGCGTGGTGCCTTCGTAGATCCGGTAAATCCGCGCATCGCGGAAGAACCGCTCGGCATCGTATTCGGCAAGGTAGCCGGCACCGCCGTAGATCTGCACCACCCGGTCGGTCACCCGCCCGCACATCTCGCTGGCGAAAACCTTGTACGCCGCCGCCTTGCGCAGCACATTCTCGCCCGCATCGGCGCGCGCGGTGACGTCCTTCATCATCGCTTCGGCGGCGTAGATCTCGATCTCGCTGTCGGCGAGCATTGCCTGGATCAATTGGAAATTGGCGATCGGTTCACCGAACGCCTTGCGCTCATTGGCATAGCGCAGCGCCGAATCGAGCGCGCGCCGGGCATAACCGGTCGCCGCCGCGCCGACCGAGATGCGGCCATTGTCGAGGCTCTGCATGGCATAGGCAAAACCCTTGCCCTCGTCGGTCCCGAGCATCGCGTCGGCGGGAAGCGACACGTCCTCCATGATCACGTCGGCGATGTGGCTGCCCGACTGGCCCATCTTCTTGTCGCTGCTGCCGATCGAAACTCCCGGTGTGTCGGTCGGGACAAGGAAGGCCGAGACATGCGCATTCTTGGGCAGGCTTTCCTTGGTCGTCCGTGCCATTATCAAGGCGAGTTTGGCGAAGGGTGAGTTGGTGATGTACCGCTTTGTGCCGGTGATCGACCAGCCGTTGCCGGTTCTTGCCGCAAAAGTCTGCATCGCCGCCGAATCCGATCCCGAACCCGGTTCGGTGAGCCCGAAGCAAGCGATCTCACCGGCGGCAAGACGCGGCAGCCATTCGGCTTTCTGCGCCTCGGTCCCGCCGTTCTTGAGCGCCGAGCAGACCATCCCGATGTTGATCGAAATGATCGAACGATATGCCGGCATGGCATAAGACAACACGTTGATCGTGCGCGCATACTGGCTAATGTTCATCCCCGCGCCGCCGTATTCCTCAGGAATCGTCAACCCGAACAGCCCCATATCGCGCATTTCTGCCAAGATCGCGTCTGGGATGCGGTCGGTCTCGATTACCTCGCGCTCGGCCGGAATCAGCCGTTCGCGGACATAGCGCTCAAGCTGCTCAATGAACTGGTCGAAAATGTCCTGGTCCATGGTGTTCCTCAGATCGGCCAAATTCAAATAGGATCGTAGGGGAAGACATGCGCCGAAACCTCGTCGGCGCGGGCCATGTCGGGGGTGAAGGCGGGGATCAGCTCGGCAGCGATGGTTTCCGGGGTCCAGCCCTCGCTCTTGGTCATCGAGCGGACCGGGCGCGGTTTGGAGAACAGCACGATCTCGTTCTTGCGCACCGCGAAGATCTGGTTGCTGACACCTTTGGCCGCATCCGAAGCGAGATAGATCACCAGCGGCGCGATCTTGTCGGCGCTCATCGTCTTGAGACGTTCGACCCGTTCCTGCTGTTCGGGGCCCTCGGCGGGGATCGAGGCGGTCATCCGGCTCCACGCGAACGGCGCGATGCAGTTCGACCGCACGCCCGCGCGCGCCATGTCAAGCGCGATCGACTGCGACAGGCCGACGATCCCAAGCTTGGCGGCCGAATAGTTGGCCTGGCCTACGTTGCCGATCAGGCCGGAAGTGGAGGTGAAGTGGATGAAGCTGCCCGATTGCTGCTCGCGGAAATAGGGCGTCGCCGCCTTGGAGACCAGGAACGCACCGTGCAGATGCACGTCGATTACCGCGCGCCAATCCTCGAAGCTCAGCTTGTGCCAGATGGCGTCGCGCAGGATCCCGGCGTTGTTGACCACGGCATCGATCCGGCCAAAGCGCTGGACGGCATCTTCGATGATGCTGGTCGCGCCCACCGGATCGGCAACCGAGGCCAGGTTGGCATAGGCCTTGCCGCCCGCTGCAACGATGTCGTTTACGGTTGTTTGCGCAGGGCCGGCATCGCCGCCCTCTCCGCCGCCGCCAACACCCGGATCGTTGACCACTACCGCTGCGCCATGCGCGGCGCAGAGCAGCGCGATTTCACGCCCGACCCCGCGGCCTGCACCGGTGACGGCGACCACTTTGCCTTCAAGCATGGCCATGCCTGTCGAATCCCTTCCCGTCTAATTGCTCGCTTAAGCCCGGCTTAAGCCGCTGCGGCGCGAAATCAACCGGCGGGTTTGACTGCGGCTTTCGGCACTGGCGCGGCTGGTTTACTGGCAGGAGGCGGGTTTTGCGGGGCGGGCAATGCCGCGGGCGGAATCTGCTGGTCCTGCACCATTTGCGCCGCATCATCGAGCGCGCGCACTTCGCCAGCGCTGACCCCGCCCGCGCCGGCGGCATTGTCGGGCTGCGAGCAGGCAGTGACCAGCAGCAGCGCCAGCAGTGGGGCGGCGCTGCGGTTCATGCTCAGGGCTTGGCGCCGGAGGTGGCTGCCGGCGCGGGCGTGGAGGCCGCTTCGGCCCCGGCCGCAGCCGATGCATCCGCCACCGGTGTGGCATCGGCGGGCAGCCCCTGTACGGTTTCCTCGGCCGGCATTTCCACATTATCGGGATTTGCCTGTTCCTTGGCGCTGTCCGACTTGCCGCATCCGGCAAGCGCCAGAACCGAAGCAGCCAGCACGGTCAACAGGGCGGAGTTCTTCATGCAATAACCTCTTGCCTAAATGCCAGCGCGCGGATGCAGACGCCGGACGACCCGGCAAAGCCTAACCACCCGGCTGCGCTCTGCCAACCGGCAATTCCACGCCACTGCCAAGATCGCTGGTTGATAAGATATAAAGATTTCTTTATATGATGTCGCGATGCAGATTGATCCCACCTTGCGCGCACTGGCAGACCCAACCCGGCTGCGCATCATGCGGCTGCTCGCGGCGATGGAATTGGCCGTGGGCGAACTGGCGCAAGTGCTGGGCCAAAGCCAGCCGCGGGTCTCGCGCCATGCCCGTATCCTGTGCGATGCCGGCCTTGCCGAGCGCCGCAAGGAAGGCAGCTGGGTGTTCCTGAGAAGCGCAATCGGACCGGGCCGCGCTCCGCCGCTTGGCGCTGCTGCTGCGCATTTGCTAACGATAGCCGAAGAGAGCGACGCCCAGTTTGCCGCGCGGTGCAGCGAAGACCGCCGCCACCTCGCCGCGATCCGCGCTGCGCGCGAGGCCAGCGCGGCGAGCTATTTTGCGCGCCACGCGGCAGAGTGGGACCATTTGCGCGGCCTGCACAGCCCCGATGCCCCGGTCGAAGCCGCGTTGCAGCACGCGCTTGGCAGCGAAAGCTTGGGCGCGCTGCTCGATGTCGGCACCGGCACGGGGCGCATTGCGCAACTGCTCGCGCCGCGCGCCGCGCAGGTAACCGCGCTCGACAACAGCCCGGAAATGCTCCGCCTCGCCCGCGCGCGGTTGCAGCACCTCGATTCCGGGTCGCTCGAACTGGTTCAAGGCGATTTCACCGCGCTGCCCTTTGCCGATGGGCGGTTCGATACCATGGTGTTCCACCAGGTGCTCCACTACGCGCAGGCTCCCGAGCAGGCGCTGGCCGAGGCCGCACGCGTCACCCGTCCCGGCGGCACCATCGCCGTAGTCGACTTTGCCGCGCACGACCGCGAGGAACTGCGCAGCCAGCACGCCCATGCCCGCCTGGGCTTTTCCGACGAGCAGATGCTCGCGCTGCTGAGTGAAGCGGGCTTCACCGCCGCGCCGCCCGCCGCGCTTCCCGGCACCCCGCTCACCGTCAAGATCTGGACCGGACAGCGCGGCAACGCGCTGGCCCCGGTCCGCGCCAGCAAGACTGCAGCATGAACCAGTTTGCCTCCCTCCCCGGTGATATTTCGGTGTCCTTCGAATTCTTCCCGCCTAAGACCGAGAAGATGGAAGCGCAGCTGTGGGACGCGATCACGCAGCTGGAACCGCTTGCTCCCAGCTTCGTCTCGGTGACCTATGGCGCAGGCGGCTCGACCCGTGAGCGCACGCACGCCACGGTCGCGCGGTTGGTCAAGGAAACCGCGCTGGTCCCTGCGGCGCACCTCACTTGCGTCGGGGCCAGCAAGGGTGAGATCGCCGAAGTGGCGCAGCAGTACTGGGATGCGGGGGTGCGCCATATCGTCGCGCTGCGCGGCGATCCCCCGGCCGAAGCGGGCGGCAAATTTGTGGCCCATCCCGACGGTTATGCCAGCGCTGCCGAGCTGGTCGAGGGTCTCGCGCGCCAGCACCCGTTCGAGCTGTCGGTTGCGGCCTATCCCGAAGTCCACCCCGATGCCGCCGATGCCAAGGCCGATCTCGACAACCTCAAGCGCAAGCTCGATGCCGGGGCGGCGCGCGCGATCACCCAGTTCTTTTTCTCGGCTGAGGCCTATTTCCGGTTCCTCGATGCATCCCTCGCAGCAGGCATCTCGGTGCCGATCGTGCCCGGAATCATGCCGGTAACGAGTTTCGCCGCGATCCGCCGGATGAGCGGCAACACCCAAATCCCGCCGAGCATGGAGCGCATGTTCGAAGGGCTCGATGATCGCCCCGGCCCGCGCGCGTTGGTCGCCGCCACCGCTGCGGTCGATCTGTGCCGGCAGCTTTACGCGGGCGGCGTGCGCGACTTCCACTTCTACACCCTCAACCGCGCCGAGCAGGCCTATGCGATCTGCCACTTGCTTGGTCTGCGTCCCAAGGATGAGCCCGCATGACCCCGCGCGAACTGCTGCTGCAAGAGGCCGCCAAGGCGATCCTGATCAAGGACGGGCCTTACGGCACCGCGATCCAGGCCGCTGGTTTGAACGAAGCGGTTTATCGCGGCGAAACCGGTCTCACGCACGACCAGAAGGGCAACAACGACCTCGTCAACCTGACCCAGCCGGGGCTGATCGCCTCGATCTGCCAGTCCTATATCGATGCCGGGGCGCGGGTGCTGGCGACCAACAGCTTCAACGCTAACCGCATCAGCCAGGCCGATTACGGCGCCGAACACCTGGTCCGCGACATCAACCTGGCAGCGGCGCGAGTGATCCGCGAAACGGTCCACGCGGCCAGCGCCAGGGACGGCGTGATACGCTTCGTCGTTGGCGCGCTCGGCCCGACCAACAAGACGCTATCGCTCTCGCCCGACGTCAACGATCCCGGCTACCGCGAGGTCGATTTCGATACCGTGGCCGAGGTCTACCGCGAACAGGCCGCCGCGCTGATCGAAGGCGGTGCCGATTACATCCTGATCGAGACGGTGTTCGATACGCTTAACGCCAAGGCCGCGATCTATGGCGTGAAAAGCCTCGAAACCGAATTGGGCCGCGAGGTACCGCTGATGCTTTCGATGACGCTGACCGACCTCTCAGGCCGCAATTTGTCGGGCCATACGGTCGAGGCGTTCTGGCACTCTGTGCGCCATGCCCGCCCGGTGACGGTCGGGCTCAACTGCAGCTTTGGCGCGACCCAGTTGCGCCCGCACGTGCGGCTGCTCAGCGGGATCGCCGACTGCCTGCTGATGGCCTATCCCAACGCCGGTCTGCCCAACGATCTGGGCGAATACGATGAACTACCCGAAGAAACCGCCGCGCTGGTCCGCGAATGGGCTGAGGCGGGACAGGTCAATATTCTGGGCGGGTGCTGCGGCAACACCCCCGCGCACATCGCCGCGATGGCGCGTGCGGTGAAGGGTCTGGCCTCGCGCAAAGTGCCAACGCTGGAACCGGTTACCCGACTGGCGGGTCTCGAGCCGTTTGTGATGGCGGCCTGATCGATGGCCACTGCACCCTCCTCGGCACGCTTCGTCAACGTCGGCGAGCGCACCAATGTCACCGGTTCGGCGGCATTCAAGAAGCTCGTCCTTGCGGGCGACTATGCCAAGGCGGTCGAGGTTGCGCGCAATCAAGTCGATAACGGCGCGCAGATCATCGACGTCAACATGGACGAAGGGCTGCTTGACGCGGTCTTTGCCATGACCACTTTCCTCAAGCTGATCGCCGCGGAGCCTGACATCGCGCGGGTGCCGGTGATGATCGATAGCTCGAAGTGGGAAGTGATCGAAGCCGGACTTAAATGCGTGCCGGGCAAGCCGATCGTCAATTCGATCTCGATGAAGGAGGGCGAAGAGGCTTTCCTGACCCACGCGCGCAAATGTATGGCCTATGGCGCTGCGGTGGTGGTCATGGCCTTCGACGAACAAGGCCAGGCTGACACCAAGGAGCGCAAGGTCGAAATCTGCGCGCGGGCCTATGATCTCCTGACAGGCATCGGCTTCCCGCCCGAGGACATCATCTTCGATCCCAACGTGTTCGCAGTGGCGACGGGGATCGAAGAGCACAACAATTACGGGGTCGATTTCATCGAGGCCACGCGCGAAATCAAGGCGCGCTGCCCGCACGTCCACATTTCGGGCGGGCTGTCCAACCTGTCATTCTCGTTCCGCGGCAACGAGCCGGTGCGCCGCGCGATGCATTCGGTGTTCCTCTACCACGCAATCCCCGCCGGGATGGACATGGCGATCGTCAACGCCGGGCAATTGGACGTCTACGACACGATCGATCCCGAACTGCGTGAGCTGTGCGAGGACGTGGTGCTCAACCGCCGTGCCGACGCTACCGACCGGCTGGTCACGCTCGCCGAGAAGTTTCGCGGCACCTCGCCCGAAGCCGAAAAGCAGGCCGAGGAATGGCGCGGCTGGGACGTGGTCCGGCGGCTGGAACATGCCCTGGTCAAGGGCATCGACATGTACGTGGTCGAGGATACCGAGGAGGCCCGGCAGGAAGTTTTCGTACGCGGCGGTCGCCCGATCGAGGTGATCGAAGGCCCCTTGATGGAGGGAATGAACACCGTTGGCGACCTGTTCGGCGCGGGCAAGATGTTCCTGCCGCAAGTGGTCAAGTCGGCGCGTGTGATGAAGAAGGCGGTCGCGCACCTGATCCCGTTCATCGAAGCCTCCAAGGAACTGGGCGCCCGGCCCAAGGGCAAGATCGTGATGGCCACGGTCAAGGGCGACGTCCACGATATCGGCAAGAACATCGTTGGCGTGGTGCTGCAATGCAACGGCTACGAGGTGATCGATCTTGGCGTCATGGTGCCGTGGCCCAGGATCCTCGAAGTCGCGCAGACCGAAGATGCCGACATGATCGGGCTATCGGGCCTGATCACGCCTTCGCTCGACGAAATGGTCACCGTCGCCGAGGAAATGAAGCGTGCCGGCTTCACCATGCCGCTGCTGATCGGCGGGGCGACCACCAGCAAGGTCCACACCGCGCTCAGGATCGATCCGGTCTACGATGGCCCGGTACTCCACGTGCTCGACGCGAGCCGCGCGGTCGGGGTGGCGAGCCAGCTGTTGTCCGATACCCAGCGCGATCCACTGGTGGCCGCGACCGCCGCCGAGTACCAAAAGGTCCGCGAAGCCCGCGAGGGCAAGGCGCAGAGCGTGCTGCTCCCGATCGAGGAAGCGCGGGCCAATTTCTACGACGCGTTCATATCCGACAAGCCTGCCCCGCCCGAACAGCCTGGCGTGCACACGTTCCCCGACTGGGACCTGACGGACCTTCGGCAGGTCATCGACTGGACCCCGTTCTTTCGCGCGTGGGAACTGCACGGCAACTACCCCGCCATCCTGTCCGACGAGGTCGTGGGCGAAACCGCACGCAGCCTCAAGGCCGATGCCGATGCGATGCTCGACAAGATCATCGGCGAGAAATGGCTGACTGCCAAGGGTGTGGCGGGGCTGTGGCCCTGCGCGCGTGAAGGCGATGACGTGCTGCTGCACCGCGACGGCGACGTGCTGCCGCTGCGCATCCCGTTCCTGCGCCAGCAGATCAAGAAGAGCCGTGACCGGGCCAATATGTGCCTGGCAGATTTTATCGATCCCGCGGGCGACTGGATTGGCGGTTTCGCCGTCAGCATTCACGGGATCGAACCGCATATCGAGCGCTTCCGCGCCGACCGCGACGATTACAGCGACATTCTGCTGAAAGCACTGGCCGACCGCTTTGCGGAAGCCTTTGCCGAACGGCTGCACCAGCATGTCCGCACGACGTTGTGGGGCTATGCACCGGGCGAGCAGCTGACCAATGAGGCGCTGATCAAGGAGCAATATCGCGGCATTCGGCCCGCGCCAGGCTATCCCGCCTGCCCCGATCACTCGCTGAAGCCGATCCTGTTCGACCTGTTGAAGGCGCAGGAAAACGCCGGGATCGTGCTCACCGAAAGCCAGGCGATGTTACCCACTTCGGCGGTTTCGGGGTTCTACTTCGGCCACCCCGAAAGCCAGTACTTCGGTGTCGCCCGGATCGGCCGCGACCAGTTGGAAGAATACGCAGTGCGGCGGGGGATTTCGCTCGCCGAGGCGGAGCGCTGGCTGCGGCCCAATCTGGATTAACCGCTGTTTGCGGACGCGTGACCGAATCCCGATACCTGGCTAGCTTTTTGTTTTGATCACGCTAGCTTGCTTCCCTTGAACACCAAGGGGGGACAGGTGATGGAAGGTTATAGTTTCGGACGGGCACTATCGCGAGCATTCGGATTGGTACGGGATGGACTGCCCACAGTTGGCATCTTCATGCTGGTGGTCCAGATCGTCAGCACGGCACTCAATTTCGTCCTGCAAGGCCAGCTCGCCGGGCAAATTCGAGAGAACTTGGCTGCAGGTCAGGCGATAAGCGGGCCGCTCGTGATGTTTGGCCAACCGGTCTATTGGTTGGCCGCTGCCATCTCTTTCGTCCTTGCAGTGGTCGTCTATACCGGGTCGATTTATGGCTACCTCGCGGTCGAACGCGGCGCGCCGGCGTCAATCGGTGAGTGTTTCTCGGCCGGCCTCGGCAAATTCCTCCCCGGTCTCGGGCTGCTGATCCTTTGGTTCCTGGGTGTCGGCCTGGGCTGGGTCTTGCTCTTCGTTCCCGGCATTATGCTGATGACAGCGTGGAGCGCAGCGCTGCCGGCACTGGTCGCCGAGAATCGCGGCGTGACCGACAGCTTCGGCCGCAGCCGCGCCTTGACCAAAGGCTATCGCTGGCCGATCTTCGGCACCTTGATGGTTGCCTTGCTGGTGATCTACGCGCCGCTGCTCGTATTCGGCGGGGCATTCATGGCAACGTCGACCGGGATGCTGACCGGGCAGGCCCCCTCGCTACTGTTTATGCTTGTCACCGCTGGATACGGCTGGCTCGTCGGCATGTTCCTCAATGCCCTGATCACCTCGATCTATCTCGATTGCCGCCTCGCCAAAGAGGGCGGCACCAGCGGCCAGTTGACCGACGTATTCGAATGATCCGGCGCCTGCTCGGAGCGGCGGCGATGCTTGCCGCCGCTCCGTTGCCAGCGCAATCGACCACGCCGCCTCCGGCCAGTGTCGCGGTCGCCTTCGATAATCAGCATATCCGGCCGGTGCTCGCCGAAGGTGAGGGCGATCGACGCACGCACCGGCTGGTCACCGCCGACGATCCGGTGCGGATCGCCTCGATCTCGAAGCTGGTCACTGCACTTGGCGTGATGCGACTGGTCAATGCGGGCAAACTCGATCTCGATCGCGACGTGTCGGACTATCTCGGCTTCCGGCTGCGCAATCCAGCTTTCCCGGACAAGCCGATCACCCTGCGGCTGCTGCTTTCGCACCAGTCGAGCCTGCTCGACGGCGATGACCGCTACATCATCCCGCTGGGCGAGACGTTGGAGCAGCGGCTGGCCGAACCGGCGCTGTGGGATCCCGCTCATGCCCCCGGGTCGGGCTGGTTCCACTATACCAACCTCAACTTTCCGGTGGTGGCGAGTGTGATGGAACGGGTTACCGGCGAACGCTTCGACCGCCTTATGCAGCGGCTGGTTCTGAAACCGCTGAAGGTTGAGGCCTGCTTCAACTGGTCGGGCTGCGCGCCGACCATGGCAGCCCATGCGGTAGTGCTCTACCGCGTCAGCGGCGAGATCGCGAAGGATGACCTGCAAGGCCTGATCCCGGCCTGCCCGGTAGTGACCGCGCCAAATGGCGCCTGCGACCTGTCGGCTTACAAACCGGGGGCCAACGGCGCGCTGTTTTCGCCTCAGGGGGGCCTCAGGATTTCGATGCGCGGTCTTGCGAAGATCGGCCAGCTGCTCGCGCGAGGCGGCAAAGGGTTCATCAGCCGCAAGGCCTTTGCCGAAATGACCGAGCCCGAATGGCGTTTCGATGGCGGCAATGGCCTGGGTGAAGACGGCACTGCGAGCGGGTTTTTCTGCGGCTATGGCCTTGCGGTTCAATTGATCGGGGCCGGAGGTCCGGGCTGTCACGACGATCTGTTCGGTGATGGCACCCTGCGCCTCGGCCATGCGGGCGATGCCTACGGCCTCAAAAGCGGGCTGTGGTTCGATCCCGTGACCGCCAAGGGCATTGCCTTCTTCACCACTGCGGTCGCCGACGATGCACCCAAGGGCCGCAGCGCGTTTACGAGTGCAGAAGAAGCTATTGTGGACAGATCGGCCAAGGTTCCCTTTCGCTGAGCTTGCGACCCGGCTAGGCCCTGGCGCGTGACCTCCGCCGCCATTCTCGACACGCTTCACGCCACCTTTGGGTTCAGCGCGTTTCGCGGCGTGCAGGATCAAGTGGTCGATCGCGTGCTGGCGGGCAAATCAACCCTGGCGGTGATGCCGACCGGCGCGGGCAAGTCGCTCACTTACCAGCTACCGGCCGTGGCACTTGCGGGCACCTGCGTGGTCGTGTCGCCGCTAATCGCGTTGATGCACGACCAGTTGCGCAGCGCCGCGGCCAACGGCATCCGCGCGGCGAGCCTGACCAGCGCTGATAGTGAAGAGGCGCGCGAGGCCACGATCGACGCCTTCCGTGCGGGCGAACTCGACCTGCTTTACGTTGCGCCCGAACGCGCCAGCCAGCCGCATTTCCGCGAATTGCTGAGCAAGGCCGAGATCAACTTGTTCGCCATCGACGAAGCGCACTGCGTCTCGGAATGGGGCCACGATTTCCGTCCCGACTATCGCCTGCTGCGTCCGCTGCTCGATCAGTTTCCGGCGGTGCCGCGACTGGCGTTGACGGCCACGGCCGACGCTCACACCCGCGCCGATATCCTCGCTCAGCTGGGCATTCCCGAAGATGGCCTGATCGTCGCCGGGTTTGATCGGCCCAATATTCGCTACGTGGTCCGCCACCGCGACAACCCGGTACGCCAGATCGCGGCGCTGATGGCGCAGCAGCCCGGCCCGGGGATCGTCTATGCGCCGACCCGCAAGAAGGTCGAGGACATTGCCGGGAAACTCGCCGCCGCGACCGGACGCCCGGTGCTGCCGTACCACGCCGGGCTCGACCCGCAGGTCCGCAGAGCCAACCAGGCCGCCTTCGTCGCCTCCGAGGATATGGTCATCGTCGCCACCGTCGCCTTCGGCATGGGGATCGACAAGCCAGACGTGCGCTTCGTCGCGCATGCAGGGGTGCCGAAATCGATCGAGAGCTATTACCAGGAAACCGGCCGCGCCGGACGCGACGGGGATGCTTCGATGGCGTTGATGCTTTGGGCAGCGGACGATTTTGCCCGCGCCCGCCAGCGCCTGGCCGAGGTTGAGGAACACCGCCGCGCCCAGGAACGCGTGCGGCTCGATGCGCTTGCGCTGCTGGTCGAGACCGCCGGGTGCCGCCGCGCGCTGCTGCTGCGCCATTTCGGCGAAGACCCGCCCCAGCACTGCGGCAATTGTGACAATTGCCTTGAGGCACCGGGTGTTGTCGATGCGACGCAGCTGGCGCAAAAATTGCTTTCAGCTGCTTACCGCACGGGCCAGGCATTCGGCTTCGGCCATCTTGAGAAGGTGCTGATCGGACTGGGGGACGAGCGGATCAGCCAGCGCGGGCACGATCAGCTCAGCGTGTTCGGGATCGTCGGGGCGGAGGAAGCGCACCTGCTGCGCCCGCTTGCCCGGGCCTTGCAGGCGCGCGGCTCGCTGGTCCCGACCGAGCACGGCGGGCTGGCGCTCGGCGGTGACGCCCGCGACATCCTGAAGGGCGAGATGCCGGTGCTGATCGCGCTGGCCGCCAAGCCTGAAAGGCGCACCCGCAGAAGCGCAAGCGGCGCGGCCAACCCGCTCGGCGATCCGCTGTTCGACGCCTTGCGCGAACTGCGCCGTGAGATCGCCCAAGCCGCAGACGTGCCGCCTTACGTAGTGTTCCACGATTCGACGCTGCGCGAGATGACCGCGCGCCGCCCGGCGACTCCTGCCGCCCTGGGTGAGATCACCGGTGTCGGAACCCGCAAGCTTGAGGCGCATGGCGAAGCGTTTCTGGCGGTAATCCGCCAACACTAAGGTCATTGACGCGGTCCCTGAATTTGATATTAATGTGATATCAGATTTAAGGGGAATTCAAATGTCCGATTCGCATCACGTGATGACGTCCAGCCAGGAACGCAGTGCCTGGAGCACCAGCGGCTACCTGATCTTCGGCGTCTTTCTGGCGCTGCTTGTGCTGACCATTTATCGGATTATTGCCTTCGCCGGCAGCCAGCCTGAAGATAGCCAGATCTTCGGTTTCGTGGTCAGCACCGGGCTCAGCGCGGTGGCGCTGGTGGTGTTGGCCTCGGGTTTTTACATGATCCAGCCCAATCAGGCGGCGGCGATCACGCTGTTCGGTTCGTACCGCGGCTCTGACCGCAGCACCGGGCTGCGCTGGGTCTGGCCGTGGATGGGCAAGACCAAGATTTCGGTGCGCGCCAACAACCTCATTTCGGACCGGATCAAGGTCAACGACCTGCGCGGCAACCCGATCGAGATGGCCGCGCAAGTGGTGTGGCGCGTGGTCGATACAGCGCAGGCGCTCTACGATGTCGACGATTACAAGGCCTTCGTCATGGTCCAGATCGAAGCGGCGGTGCGCACGATCGGCTCGCGTTATCCCTACGACGATTTCACGCATGCCGAGATTACCCTGCGCGGCAATCACGACGAGGTCGGGATCGAACTGCGCAAGGAATTGATCGCGCGGCTCAAGCTCGCGGGCATTTCGGTCGACGAATGCGGCTTTACCCACCTCGCCTATGCGCAAGAGATCGCCGGGGCGATGCTTCGCCGCCAGCAAGCCGAAGCCGTGGTTGCTGCGCGCAAGACGCTGGTCGAAGGTGCCGTCGGCATGGTCGAAATGGCGCTGGGCATGCTCAGCGAGAAGAACGTCGTGCACCTGGACGATGAACGCAAGGCGGCGATGGTCAGCAACCTGATGGTGGTGCTGTGCGGCGAACGCGATACCCAGCCGGTGGTCAACGCCGGGTCGCTGTACCAGTAATCCAGACCGTGGCTGCCCCGGGCAAGAAGTCGTTTCCGCTCCGGCTCGATCCAGCGCTGTACACCGCGTTGGAACGAACGGCGGCGGGCGACTTCCGCTCGGTCAACACCCAGATCGAAGTGCTGCTGCGCGAAGCCCTGGCACGGCGCGGCATCAAGGTTGCAGCAAGTGAGCCCGCCAAGCGCGGGCGACCGAAGAAGGAGGAAAGCAATGACTGACCAGACAAAAGACGGCGCATGGTTCCTGCCCAAACGCTTTGGCTATGGCTCAGGCCTGCCGATCGCATGGCAAGGCTGGACAATGGTCCTGCTCCACGCAGCGGCCATCATCGGCGGCAGCTTGCTGCTGCTCCGCCAACCCGCAGCGATGATCGCCTGGGTTCTGGTTATCGGTTTCCTGCCTGTGCCGCTCTATGCGGCCAAGACCCGCGGCGGCTGGAAGTGGCGTTGGACGAGCAAGGCGTGAAACAACTGGCGGCGAGCTTGTCTCTGAGCGGGACGGCACCGACGGGGGCAAAGCCTTCTTAAGCAGCCGGTGCTAAATCCGCAGTCATGACCAAGCTTGCCGCCCTTCCACTCGCCGCGCTCTCGATTGCGCTCTTCGCATCTGCCAGCAGCGCCCAAGGCGGTGCGGCTTACACCGTGGTCGAAAGCGGCCACCAATTCAGCCGTTTGCAGGACGCGGTCAGCGAGATTGGCGGGGGCCACGGGACGATCCGCGTGGCCAGCGGCGTGCATCAGGATTGCGCGGTGCAGACCGCCGGCCAGATTGCCTATGTCGCCGCCGCAGCGGGCCAAGCGGTGTTCGATGGGGTGACCTGCGAAGGCAAGGCCGCACTCGTGCTGCGCGGCACTTCGGCGAGCGTGGACGGCTTGGTCTTCACCCACATGCGCGTGCCTGATTTTAACGGCGCCGGGATCCGGCTCGAGCACGGCGACCTCGCCGTCACCCAGTCATGGTTCCGCGATAGCCAGCAGGGCATCCTCACCGGCCCCGACCCCGACGGCAGCCTAAGCATCGACAAATCGACCTTCACCCGGCTCGGCACCTGCGAAGGCTCGGGCGGCTGCGCGCATTCGGTCTATGTCGGTGATTACGGCGCGGCCAAGGTCACCCGCAGCCGATTCGAAGCGGGCCGCGGCGGGCATTACCTCAAGAGCCGCGCCGCTCATATCGATGTCGAGGATTGCAGCTTTGACGATTCGGCGGGCCACCAGACCAATTACATGATCGACCTGCCCGGCGGTGCCACTGGCCGCATCGCCGGCAACTGGTTCGTCCAAGGGCCGAGCAAGGAAAACCACTCCGCCTTCATCGCGCTTGCTGCCGAGGGCAAAGCCAACACTTCGGCCGGGCTGGTGATCGAAGACAACGACGCGCGCTTTGCCCCTAACGTGCCGTGGCCAAGCGTATTCGTGGCCGACTGGTCGGGCGATCCGATCCAGATCGGGCGCAACAAGCTCGATCCGCGCTTGACCGTAAAAGAGCGGCGTTAAGCCAGCAAATGCCCTGAACGGTCGCGCTTGGTATCGAGGTAACGGGCATTGTGTGGGTTAGCGGGGAGCTGATGCTGCACCCGCTCGGTGACCGTCACCCCGGCTGCCTGAAGCGCCTCGACCTTGGCCGGATTGTTGGTCATCAGCCGGATCGGCCCGACCCCCACCAGTTCGAGCATCCGCGCCGCCACGGCAAAATCACGCGCTTCGTTGGGTAGCCCCAAACGGGTGTTGGCATCGACGGTATCGAACCCTTGATCCTGCAACTGATAAGCGCGCAGCTTGTTGATGAGGCCGATGCCCCGCCCTTCCTGGCGCAAGTACAGCAGCACCCCCCACCCGCCCTGCGCGGCCTCGTCCGCCATGGCGGCGAGCGCTGCATCAAGCTGCGGACCGCAATCGCATTTGAGGCTGCCAAAGACGTCACCGGTCAGGCATTCGGAATGGAGCCGGACCAGCGGCACCCGGTCCGAACTTTGCCGCCCGATTACCAGCGCAGCGTGTTCGCGCAGGTCGTCAGCGGAACGGAAGGCGATGATCTCCCCAGCTTCGGATGCGCTCACCGGCAGCCGCGCGCGTGCCGCAATGCTGAGCCGCACAGTGTCCTGGTAAGCCGCCAAATCGTCCGGAGAAACTGGCTGGAGCTCACCAGCGGGCAGCGGATCGACCAAGAACGCGGGAAGAATCCCGGCGATGCGGGCCAACTCCATTGCAGCGCGCGCTGCTTCCGGATCGGTAATCCCCTCCGCCAGAAACGGCCCTTTAAGCGGCCAGGCGAGATCGAGCGCCGGATCGGCCAGCGCACGCGCTGCGGCAAGATCGAACGGCTCGGCACCGCGCAGCAGCACCGGCGCTTCGGGCGCGGCGGCCTCGCGCTGGTTGGCAAGCTTGAGCGTTGCCGCCCGGGCACAGGAAATGAGCATACGCGGCGCGGTTATACCGGGGCCGAAGCCGGTCTCAGCGGGCAGCAGCTTGAACCCCCCGACAGATATTCCCCAACCATGGCGCAGCGCATCGATCGCCAGCGCGGCACGGCGGGGCTGTCCGCTCACAGATCAAACTCGGTGATCAAGGGCACGTGGTCCGAACATTGCTCCCACTGCCGGGTTTCCTCGACCACCCGGTGCGAGACCGACTGCGCGGCCAGTTCGGGCGAGGCCCACATGTGATCGAGCCGCCGCCCGCGATCCTTGCCTTGCCAATAGGTGCGGTAGGACCACCACGACCAGTTGCGTGTCGGCGCGGGGATATGCTTGCGGCCCAGATCGACCCAGCCATGCGCGTCGGTCAGGCGCTGCAGCGTCTCGACCTCGTGCGGGGTGTGGCTGACCACCTTCAAGAGCGCCTTGTGGTCGTAAACATCGCAATCGAGCGGGGCCACGTTGAAATCGCCGAGCAGCAGCGTTGGACGATCGAGTGCTTCGGCCCAGCGGGTCATCCGCTCAAAGAAATCGAGCTTCTGACCGAACTTGGCGTTGACCGCGCGGTCGGGCACGTCGCCGCCTGCAGGGATGTAGACGTTCTCGATAACCAGGCCTTGCCCAGGACCAAGTAGCTCCACCCCGACGTGCCGCGCCTCGCCATTGGCCTGCCAATCATGGCGCGAGAACTCGCACAGCGGAATCCGGCTGACCGTGGCGACGCCGTGATAGCCCTTTTGGCCATGCACCGCGCGGTAGGTGTAACCAAGGTCTTCGAACGCCTGATGCGGGAACAGCTCCTCGACCGTCTTGATCTCTTGCAGGCACAATACATCGGGTGCCTGCTCGGCCAGGAAGCGCGCGACCTGCTCCATCCGCAGCCGCACCGAATTGATGTTCCAGGTAGCAATCGAAACCATGGACGGGCTTTAGGCGCGAAGGCGATGGACGGCAACAAGACAACAAAAAACCCCCGGTCCGGGGGCATTGGACCGAGGGTTCCTTTGTGCGTTCGTCACGCTCGACAGAGCAGCCGGAAAGGAGGCAAGGGCAACAGGGGGGAAACCCAGCCTCAGACCGCGCTGTCGAAGACCGTTTTAGGCCGATTTGGCTTGCGGGGCCATGAACAATCGCTTCAGGCTTGTCGCAAATTGTCGCATCTCCCGCACAGTCCACGACCAGTTGCCCCGCGCCGTCGATGAACGGCATTACTTCTTCGTCTGGGCTCTGGGATCGTTGTAGCGGAAGGTGCTGTCGGGCACCGCAGCGCCATACTGCTGATTCGACAGCGTCACGATGGTCCGGGTGTTTTGCGCATCGAGCGTGGCCCAACTCGCCAGTTCGAGCCCGCCCGGCGCGCCGGCCTTGCGCACGAAGACCATGGTGATCACGCCGTATTCGGGATGCTTCCGGTCGCGCACTTCAACGCTGACGACCTGCGAACTGCTCGAGGGGACCAGCTTGCCATACTGCATCACGTCGCGGTTGGGATCGAGCAGCGCGCCGAGCGGGCTGTTCTTGATCGGCCAGCGCTGGACCTGCTTCACGCCGTAATCGACAAAAGTCAGCGCAGAGCCGTCCGAGACGATCAGCATCGGCACGCCCTCCTCGTACTGGAAGCGAATCCGGCCCGGACGCTTCAGGGTGAGCACGCCCTTGATCCGGTTGCCGCGTGGATCGGCCTGAACGAAATCGGCGCGCATGGTGGAGATCGTGCGCAATGCGGTGATCGCGCTGGTGAGATCTGACTGCTGGGACTGCGCCGAAGCGGGGCCGGACGCCACCAGCACGGCAGGAAGGGTCAGGGCCAGCGCGGCGGTAGCAGCGGCGCTCAGCAGCGAACGGATGGAGAGCTTTATGTTCATCCCCGCGCTGCTAGCCGCGATGGCTTGAACTCGCAATGAACCCCTGCGCCGGCTGGGCTTAATATACAGGCGGCCCGCGTCCCTTGCAGGAGCGGGCCGGATGAAGCTAGCTGCGGGCAGGCCCGCAGCAAAACTTACTTGATCTTGGCTTCCTTGAACTCGACGTGCTTGCGCACCACCGGGTCATACTTGCGGAAGGTCATCTTCTCGGTCGTGTTGCGCGGGTTCTTCTTGGTGACATAGAAGAAACCGGTTTCGGCGGTGGAGACCAGCCGGATCTTGACGGTTGCGGGCTTCGCCATGACGTATCCTGTAGCTTTCCGATTCGGGCCGAGACCCGCAAAAATAGGTGAGGCGGCATGCGCTGCCGCCCCTCAA
>JANXUP010000036.1 GCA_025356175.1 Sphingomonadaceae bacterium
ATCGACTTGTCGATCAGCTTTTCGTTGGCGACCGAGGTGGCGATCGCCAGCAGTTCGGCACGGTTGGCGGAAATCGGACTGGCCATGTTCAGTCTTCCTGTTCTTCGTCTTGTAGAATCTCGTCGGCACCGGCGGTGTCGAACGGGCGGGTGGCGGCAATCAGCCGGTCGGTCAAGACCAGCTTGGCCGAATGAATGTCGGACAGCGGAAATGTGACCATTCCCGACTTCCTGTCGTTAAGCGTTACGGCATCGCCATCGATCCCGATCAGGTCACCCTGAACGGCGCGGCGGTTCCCATCGACCGGGTTCTTCAGCGCGATGCGGGCTTCGTGCCCGGCCCAATTGGTGAAATCCTTCTCGCGGGTCAGCGGACGGTCGATCCCCGGGCTTGACACTTCGAGCCGGTAAGCCTCGTCGATCAGCATTTCACCCGCTTCTTCGCAGGCGTCCATCGCATCGGAAATCCGGCGTGACAGCGCGGCGCAGTCATCGATCACCAGCTGCCCGGTATCGGGGCGCTCGGCCATGATCTGCAGCGTGACTTCCTCGTCGCCCACTTCGCTTTTGCCGAACACGATCACGCGCACGAGATCGAACCCCAAAGCCGCGGCCTCGGGTTCGACAATCTCGGTAATGCGCGCGATATCCGCCATTGGTGCTCCGGCCCGATTGGTGACACTTGCAAAGCAGTTCGGCGCCGGCCCCGCTTGGCGCCAGCCCCTGATTGCTTCACAATTTCGGGATTGACCGCGAGATAGGTCGAACCCGGTCAAAAAGCAAGCCCCGCGTTGCCGTGTTGCGCCGAGCCGTTCGGGCCGCCATAAACGCCTGCATGAATCCCGCCGCCAAGTGGCCCACCTTGTCCAATCCGGCGGTGCGCCTAATCCTGCTGATCAGCATTCCCATTGCCGTGCTGGCACCGTTCGACGTGCTGTTTTCGGCCCTTACGCTGGGATCGCCGTGGTTGCGCGCGGCGTGGATCGCGGCGCTGGTGTTGATCGGGGCCCGCGCCGGCGAAGGGCTTGGGCTGCGGCTTGAGGGGCACGGTGTACGCAGTCCGGTGCTGCTCGGTCTGGCGGCAGCGATCCTGATCGCAGTCTATGTGGTGGTGCTCGATTGCTTTATATTCCGGGCAAGGCTCGATCCGGGTTATGCGGCCTTCCTCCACCAGCCGCTGGGCGTGCGGTTGATGTATTTCATGCCGCGCGCGTTCAATGAAAACATCATTTACCGCTTGTTCGGGTTCGGTGGCCTTGCCTGGTTGCTCGGCCGCGGCGGGCGTGTGCCGGTCCGCGGCTGGATGTTCGCCGCAGCAATGGTCGGCGCGCAAATAACCAATATTTGGTTCAACGTCGTCGCGCTTTCCGACGTGCCGATCAACGCCGCGACGCTCGGCTACGATGCCCTGCGCTATGTCTTGCCCGGGCTGGTCTGGGCGGTGCTCTATATCCGCAACGGGTTCGTGGTTGCAGAAGTCGCTTCGGTTGGCTGCCACGTCTTTCTTCAACCGGCCTTTTCGCTGTTAATCTAGCCATCAGGCACCGAGTTTCACTCGCTGCCTAGATAACCGGCGTTGAACCTGCGCATTTCGTCGGCCTTGCGCTGGGCCTCGTCGAAGGCCTTGTCGTCGGCCTCATCGCGCTTCTTTTCGGCTACAACCCGGCGGCTTTTGGGAATCGCACCGACGAACTGTCCGGCCTTGGCTATTGTCCCGGCTTCGGGATCGACTTGCCCCGCTGCATCTTCAAGTGTGGCGACCTGATCGGGATGGGCCTCGAACCACGCATTGGCCAAGGGAAAGCCGAACATGGCACACAGGCCAAGTCCTGCAGCCAGCTGAATGGTCCGCTTGATAATCTTTCCAAAGCCCATGCGAAGCTTACCCCTGGCGCGTTCGCGCCAACCCAATAGTTCCCGCTCCCGCACCGAAATACCCGACCGGATCAAAGATAGTGTTAATCGGGCCTGCTACTGGGGCGTGGTTTTCACCGGCGCGGTAGCTGCGGGTTGAGGCGCAGGCGCAGGTGCGGTGCCTTGAGCGCTTGCAGCCGGGTCCGCCGGCGGCGGCGGCACCGGCGCTTTGATCAACCGGGTCGAATCTTCGGCAATGTTGCGGGCTTCTTCCTGAGCGGCCGATCTGGCTTGCGCCTGCTGCGCCGCCGCCTTTCGCGCGGCTTCCCTGGCGGCGAGTTTGCTGACCTCCTGGCTATCACTGCGGGTGCCAAAATCGACCACACCCAACAAGCTGGCGATCCACGCCGCTCCGGCCAGGCAGATCACGAAGGAGACGGCCAGATACCACGCAGCCGTGGTCGAGCGCTGGATTTCGCTCGCGCGATCGCCCGTTCGTTTGGTCAATTGCATCCGCCGCGCTCCACACACTGTACAGTTTGACTGCAAGACTGGGCCGAGGTGGTTAAGAATGCATTATCGGAGCGCCAGCCTCGGCGTCAGATTCAGGCCCGTTCGGCCAAGCCGTGCTTCTTCATGGCATGGCGCAGCTGGTCGTAGCTGAGGCCAAGCGCCTTGGCGGTCTGGCGCTGGTTGTATCGGTGACGCGCTAGCGCCTGTTCAAGGATCGCGCGTTCGTGCGCGTCGACCGCGCCGCGCAGGTCGCTGACCGTGTCGAGTTCGGCAGAGGTTGCGACCCGCACGGGTTGGTCGGAGGCAGGCTCGGCATCGGTGGTGCGGTGCGCCGGGGCCGATGGCTTCCACGGACTGTCGAACGGATCGAACACGATGTGCCCGATCGGCCGTTCCCAATTGTCCCAGCGATAGACCGCGCGTTCAATCACGTTCCTGAGTTCGCGCACGTTGCCTGGCCACTGGTAATCTTCGAGCGTGCGCAGTGCAGCTTCGGAAAAGCCCGGCCAGCTTTCCCAGCCGATCTCGCTCGACATGCGTCGCCCGAAATAGTCCGACAGCACGTGGATATCGCCTTCGCGCACACGCAGCGGCGGCAGGGTGATCACCTCGAAGCTGAGCCGGTCGAGCAGATCACAGCGGAACAGACCCTGCTCGGCCAGCGCGGGCAAATCCTCATTGGTCGCCGCCACAATGCGCACATCGACCCGCACGGGACGCGACGACCCGATCCGCGTGACCTCACCGTATTCGACCGCGCGCAGCAGCCGTTCCTGCGCGGCCATCGACAGAGTCGCCAGTTCGTCGAGAAAAAGCGTTCCTTTGTCGGCTTCCTCGAACCGTCCCGCGCGCGCTCTGGTAGCACCGGTAAAGGCACCCTGCTCATGACCGAACAATTCCGCCTCGATCAGCGTTTCCGGCAAGGCCGCGCAATTCAGCGTGATAAGCGGTTCTTGCCAGCGTTTGCTGAGCTGGTGGAGCCGTTCGGCGATCAGTTCCTTGCCGGTTCCGCGCTCACCCACCACCAGCACCGGGCGGCGCATCGGCGCGGCGCGGCTAGTGCGCTCAACCGCGTCGAGGAAGGCGCCCGACTGGCCAATGAACTGCGTTTCGCGTTCCATAGCCAACTTATAGCGAAATTTCCCAACTGTGCGCAACAGTCACCATATGTCGTTGGTCGATTTGACCCGATTGGCGGCATAAATGGCGCAATTGTGCGATTGGCACGCGCCTTGCTGAATGATGAACAAACGCCAACCCATGAGGTGCAACATGTTCACCAAGACCAAATCCAAACTCGACAAGGCCATCCTGTTCTCGGTCGCCGCCATGCTCGCTTGCAACGTTATTGTGATGTCGCAGCAGCTGACTTCGGCACCGCACTTCGCGGTCACCCGGTCGGCTCCGGCGCAGCAGGCTTGAACGCGCTCGTGAGCCGCAAGATGGGCCTTGATGCATCTTCACCGCTTGGGCCGGAATCCCAGGCTTCCCCCGATGGCGCACCCCAGTCCCCGCGCCGCCTGGAGGTTCCGGCCCAAACCCCCGAAGCGATCCGGCTTGAACCCGTTGCTTCGCCACGAACCTCGCGCCTCGACAGCGAAGTCGAACGCCTGCGCCGCACCCCGACCAATACCTCCGCCAACCTTGGAGTACCCTTGATGGGCATTTTCAGCCGTACCCGTGACATTATCGCCGCCAACTTCAACGAACTGCTGGAGAAGGCCGACGATCCGGAAAAGATGATCCGCATGATCATCTTCGAGATGGAGGAAACGCTGGTCGAAATCCGCGCCAGCGCCGCACGGACGATTGCCGACCAGAAGGAAATGCACCGCCACACGGTCAAGCTTGACCGGCTCCAGGCCGACTGGGCCGACAAGGCGCAGCTCGCCCTGTCAAAGGATCGCGAAGACTTGGCCCGTGCCGCGCTGGTCGAACGGAAGAAGGCCGCCGACATGGCCGATCAGCTCAAGGTGGAAATCACCGTGCTCGACGATGCCCTGCGCGCTTACGAGCTTGATATCGAAAAGCTCCAAACCCGCCTGCGCGAAGCCCGCACCCGCCAGAGTGCGATCGCCGCGCGGCTGGAAAGCGCCGAGAACCGCGTCAAGCTGCGCACCTTGCTGGCAAGCGAACGGGTCGATGAGGCGATGGCCCGCTTCGACCAGCTCGAACGCCGGGTCGATTACGCCGAGGGCCGTGCCGATGCACTGAGCCTGGCGGATGGGTCGAGCAAGCCGAGCCTGGCCGAAGAAATCAACGCGCTCGCCGGGGCGGACAAGATCGATGAAGAATTGGAAGCCATGAAAGCCGCGCTCAAAACGAGCGATCCGGCACAGGAGAATTGAGCAATGGACGGAGGAGACGTTGTCGCCGTGGTCTTTGTGGTGGTGATCGCACTGCCCTGGCTGGTGCTGCATTACATGACCAAGTGGAAGACGGGTGCCACGCTGACCAATGACGACGAAAGCCTGCTGGAGGAACTTTACCAGCTGGCCCGCCGCCTTGATGACCGGATGGATACGGTCGAGCGGCTGGTCGCTTCGGACAACCCCGATTTCCAGCGCGCCCGGCTGCTGCCAGACCGCGAAGTCGACAACGTGCCGCTGCGCGAGATCGAAGCGATGCGCGCGTCTGCCAAAGCCAAGGTTTCAGGGAGGACTGCAAAGTGAACAGCGACCGTACCCGCTTTTATCGCGACAAGATCAACGGCAAGATCTTTGGCGTCTGCGCCGGAATCGCCGACTACACCGGGGTGGACGTGCTGTGGGTCCGGCTCGCCACGATCGGCCTGGTCATGCTCGGCGCGCCCTTCATCGTCCCCGCCTATTTCCTGGTCGGCTTGTTCGCCCAGAAGAAGCCTGGACACCTCTACACTGACCGCAGCGAGCAGAAGTTCTGGCAGGGGGTGCGCCAATCACCAACCCGCACGGCCCGCGAAGTGCGCGCCCAGTTCCGCGACATCGATCGCCGCCTGGCCGAGGTCGAGACTTTCTACGTGAGCAGCAATCCGCGCCTTTCGGCCGAGATCGAACGCCTGCGCTAACCATTTTTCCTGAGGGGGAATTGAAATGATCGGTGAAATTGGAGTTCTGATCCCGATTTTAGGCATCGGGGCCGGCATGCTGGGCATCTGGACCAACCATCAGCAAAAGATGGCCAAGATCCAGGCCAAGGATACGGCAGAGCGGGCCGCACAGTACGCTACCCAGAACACCCAGCTCGAAGACCGGATGCGCGTGCTCGAACGGATCGTCACCGAGAAGGGCTATGACGTCGCCACCCAGATCGAGGCGCTGCGCGATGCCCGCAAGGTCGATGCGCTGCTCGACAGTAGCGACAAGGAGCCCAGCTGATGGGTTGGGGTGGACAAGACTTTGTCATCGCGATCATCGCGATCTCGACCGGCGGCTGGTTGATCAACAACTGGATCCGCGCGCGGCACGGTTATGCACTGGAAGACGAATGGGGCGGCAAGACCCGCAAGGCCGAAGATCAGGCTACCCAGCAACTCAAAGCGGAAAACGCCGAACTGCGCGAGCAACTCGATCACTTTGCCGACCGCGTGAAAGTGCTCGAACGGATCGCGACCGACAAGGGCGTAGCTGTAGCGAGCCAGATCGAGGCGCTGCGTAACCAGCCGGCAAGCAAGGAGCCTAACTGATGGGTCCGCAGGATGTCATGGAAATCATCCGGCTTGCTGTGCCCGGCGCGATCGGCATCGCCATCGTGATCACGTGCGGGGTGCTGCTGAACACCTGGCTCAAGATGAAGCACGGCTATCCGCTCAGTGGGAGCTGGGGCCAGAAACTCTACCCCAAGACCGGCAGCGAGGATGCCGAGCGGATCAAGCTGCTCAGCCAGGAAAACGCCGCGCTGCGGGCCGAGTTGGGCAGCATCAAGGACCGCATGGGCAACGTCGAGCGGATTGTCACCGA
Source organism: Sphingomonadaceae bacterium (assembly GCA_025356175.1). Taxonomy (GTDB): domain Bacteria; phylum Pseudomonadota; class Alphaproteobacteria; order Sphingomonadales; family Sphingomonadaceae; genus Novosphingobium. The sequence continues at coordinate 6,305 of JANXUP010000036.1, forward strand.
CAGCGGCTACGCGCTGACTCACCAGATTGAGGCGCTACGCGCGCCCGGAAAGGGCAACTGATGGAATTCGGAGATGTCATTGGCTTGATGATCGCCATGGGCGGACTGGTTGCGATCTTCAACGTGTTCGGATCGGCTTACCGCCGTCGGCTGGCCCACAAGGAACGCATCGCTGAGATCCGCGCGCAGGGCAGCCAACCCTCGTCACTTCCGGAAAAGAGCGAGTACGTCGAGAAGCTCGAACACCGCATCCGCGTGCTCGAACGGATCGCCACCGACAAAACCACCGCGCTTGCTTCGGAAATCGAAGACCTGCGCGCCCCTGTCAACTGATCGATACGGAGCTGTAACGTGGATCACTGGGTAGTCATCATGGTCTTGGGGATCGTCGCGATCTCCGCTTTTTCCCGGGTGCAGCGCGCCAAGTACGGCGATTTTGGCAAGCGCCGTCGGGGCCGGGACGGGCCGCAGGCGCTGCTCGACCCAGCCCAGCCCAGCCCGCGCGAACAGGAACTGCAGCGCGAGGTCGAGGACCTGCGGACACGCATCCACGTGCTCGAACGTATCGCCACAGACGCCAATTCTTCGCAAGGCCGCCACACCAACAACCTGGCCGCCGAAATCGAAAGCCTGCGCGACCGCTGAGGCCGCACAGAATGAGAGGGAGCACCGCAATGATCAGCGAAACCTTCCAGATTGTCAGTGCCGGCCTGTTCGCGGTGGCAATCATTGCCGTCGCCTCGCTGCGCGGCTGGCAGGGCTGGCTCAGCTTGAAGACCCGCGAGCTTGACCTGATCACCGCCGGACGCGCGCCCGAGATCGAGGGCGGCGCCGGTTCGGGCATGGCGCGGATCGAGATCGCCGACCTCAAGGAACGCATCCGCAAGCTTGAAGCCATCGCCGCGGGGGTCGACCTGTGAACGAGCGCGGGGGCAGCGCCGCCAAGGCGGGCATCGGCCTCGGTTCGGCCATCGCAGTTGCGGTGTCGTGGAGCATCAACAAGTCGCTGGTCTGGGCGATCGTCCACGGTGTGCTTGGCTGGCTTTACGTGATCTATTACGCCCTGACCCGCCCCGGTGGCCTGAGCGGCTAGCCACGGGCCGGACCTGAGGCTAGACGCGACGCCATGCGCAGCCTCACCGATATTCTCGACGAGTACCTCTTCCTCGAAAGCGACGAACGCTACCGCCTGCTGATTGAGCTTGGCCGCGAACTCGAAGAGATGCCCGCTGCGCTCAAGACTGACGCCACGCTGGTACGCGGCTGTTCGGCCTCGGTGTGGGTCTATCCGACCCAGCTGGAAGCGGGCCGGCTGCATTTCCTGGCCGACAGCAACGCCGCGATCACCAAGGGGATCGTCGCGCTGGTCCTTGCCGCGGTGCAGGACCGGCCAGCGCGTGAAGTGGCCGAGTGCGACATCGCCGAAGCGCTCGCTCCGTTTGAGCTCAGCCGCCAGCTGTCATCGAACCGCACGCAGGGCGTGCCCAACATGATCGCGCTGATCCGCGAAACCGCGGCGCGCTACGCTGCCGATTAAGCGGTAATTTCGGGTGGGAAAAAGTACGCGGCCACGTCCTGGCCGATCCGCGCCGGGCGCAGCGTTTCCCTATCGATGAAGCACCAGCTCGACTTGATTTCTGCCAGCACTTCCTCGCCGCGTTTAACCACGGTTTCGTAAAACGCGCGCGCGCCCTGCACGCTTTCCAGCACCACATTGGCGATCACTTCGTCTTCGAGAAACGCCGGCTTGCGGTAGGTAATCTCGTGCTTCAGCGCGACCCAGGCATGGGCGGCGATCGCTTCGGCCGGGGCAAGCTTGTGCCAGTGCGACAGCACCGCGTCCTGCACCCAGCCAAGATAGCGCGCGTTATTGACGTGCCCCATGAAATCGATGTCGTCAGGAAGGATTTTGATCGGGAAGATGTGGGGGTGCGCGGCCATGGCGATTGCCATAGCAGGTTCGTGTGACATTCCTATTAACATTGTTGCAAGTTACGCTTGATCTGCTGCAAGCAGCGCTTGATCTGGCTGCCAGCAGCGACGGAATGCTTGCAACGCGCGCCCAGCCGGGTCTAACGGCGAGCGATGGCCCAGCCCCGCACTCTTTATCAGAAGATCTGGGACGCTCACGTCGTGGAGCGCCGCGATGATGGCACCTGCCTGATCTATATCGACCGCCACCTGGTTCACGAAGTGACCAGCCCGCAAGCCTTTGAGGCGTTGCGGATGAGTGGTCGCAAGGTGCGCCGACCTGACCTGACGCTGGCGGTGCCCGACCACAACCTGCCGACCACTGCGCGGCGCGATGCTGCGGGCCAGCGGATCCCGATTGCCGACCTTGAAAGCGCGCAGCAACTCGCCGCGCTGGAGCGTAATGCGCCCGAATTCGGCATTCGCCTGATCGGCGATGCCGATGCCGAACAGGGTATCGTCCACGTGGTCGGCCCCGAGCAGGGCTTCTCGCTCCCCGGCGCAACGATCGTCTGCGGGGACAGCCACACCGCCTGTCACGGCGGACTTGGCGCACTCGCCTTCGGGATCGGCACCAGCGAGGTCGAGCATGTGCTGGCGACACAAACGTTGCTGCTCAGCCAGTCAAAATCGATGGAAGTGCGGATCGAGGGCGAGCTTGGCCCCGGGGTCACCGCCAAGGATCTGGTGCTGCACATCACCGGCGCGCTCGGCGCGGCGGGCGGTACCGGACATGTGATCGAATATACCGGCAGCGCGGTCCGCGGCCTGAGCGTCGAAGGGCGGCTGACCGTATCCAACATGGCGATCGAGCACGGTGCCCGCGCCGGCCTGATCGCGCCGGACGAAAGGACTTTTGCCTATATCAAGGGGCGGCCTTACGCACCCAAGGGTGCCGATTGGGACGCAGCGGTCGCGTGGTGGACCAGCCTCGC
>JANXUP010000051.1 GCA_025356175.1 Sphingomonadaceae bacterium
GGCCCCATTCCCTTGCCGACGAGAATTGAAAAGTTCACCGTCAACCGCGGACCCCACGTCGACAAGAAGTCGCGTGAGCAGTTCGAGGTGCGGACCTACAAGCGGCTGCTCGATATCGTTCAGCCCAACGCCCAGACCGTCGACGCGCTGATGAAGCTCGATCTGGCAGCGGGCGTTAACGTCGAGATCAAACTCGCATAAGCGAGTTTGCCTTTAGCCCCGGCGAAGGCCGGGGTGGCGGGCAGTTACCTTCGGCTTCGGCCGGAACTTCGCGGGGCGATCCGCGCGGAATTGGGATACCTCCGGCGCTCTGCCGGGAATGCGTCCCCCGTCTGCTGATCCTTGCGGATCGGCCTTCAGCCCGGACGGGGCTCGCCTTACATCTGGGTTGAACACGCCTGGCGGGATTTTCCGGCAGGCCTCTGTAGGAGATGGATCATGCGCACAGGCGTGATCGCCAAGAAGGTGGGGATGACCCGCCTGTTCCAGGAAGACGGACGGCACGTGCCGGTTACTGTCTTGGCGCTGGAAGATTGTCAGGTAGTGTCCGTGCGCACCGCTGAAACCGACGGCTACGTCGCGGTTCAGCTGGGTGCTGGCTCTGCCAAACAGAAGAACGTTGCCAAGCCGCAGCGTGAACATTTCGCCAAGGCCCAGGTGCCGCTCAAGGCTCGCGTTGCCGAATTCCGCGTTGCAGATGATGCCACGCTCGAAATCGGCGCCAGCATTGCTGCGTCGCACTTCGCGGTTGGCCAGTTGGTCGACGTTTCGGGTCATACTCAGGGCAAGGGCTTTCAGGGCGGCATGAAGCGCTGGGGCTTCGGGGGCATGCGGGCAACGCACGGCGTCTCGATCAGCCACCGTGCGCTCGGTTCGACCGGTCAGCGCCAGGATCCCGGCAAGGTCTTCAAGAACAAGAAGATGGCGGGCCACATGGGTGACAAGCAGCGGACCCAGCAAAACCTGGAAATCGTGCGCGTCGATGACGAGCGCGGCCTGATCTTCGTCAAGGGCTCGGTACCCGGCGCGAAGAACAGCTGGATGACAATCAAGGATGCGGTGAAGGTCGCGCGCCATGGCGAAGCACCTTACCCAGCCGGCCTTAAGGGCTCGGCTGTAGCCGCCAACGAAGAAACCCCGGCAGCTGCCGACATCCCTGCGGAAGATACCGCAGCTGTCGAAGCCACCGACGGTCAGGAGGGCTAGTCGTGAAAGTCAAAGTCCTCAACCTCGATGGTTCGGCCGCCAAGGGCGACGTGGAACTGAACGATGACGTGTTCGGCATCGAGCCGCGCGCCGACATCCTTCACCGCGTTGTCACCTGGCAGCTTGAAAACCGCCGCGGCATTGCCCGCGCCACCCGCGAGCGTTCGGAAGTCGCCCGCACCGGCAAGAAGTTCGGCCGGCAAAAGGGCGGTGGTACGGCTCGTCACGGCGACCGCCGCGCTCCGATCTTCATCGGCGGTGGTAAGGCTCACGGTGCCCGTCGCCGCGAGTTTGACGTCTCGCTCAACAAAAAGGTCCGTGCACTCGGTCTGAAGATGGCGCTGTCATCCAAGGCGCAGAACGGTCTGGTCATTGTTGACAGCCTTGATCTCAAGGATGCCAAGACCAAGGGCGCTGCGGCTCAGCTGGCCAAGGCCAACTGGGGTAAGGTGCTGGTGATTGACGGTAGCACGGTGAACGAGGGCTTCGCCCGCGCCACTCGCAATCTCGTCGGCATCAACGTCCTCCCCGCCATGGGCGCCAACGTCTATGACATCCTGAAGCATGATACGCTGGTGCTGACGCGCGCCGCGATCGAACAGCTGGAGGCGCGTTTCGCCCTCCCGGGAGGGGCTAACTAATGGCTAAGGACGCAATCGACACGCGTCACTTCGACGTGATCGTGGCTCCCCACATCACCGAAAAGTCGACGCTGGCCAGCGAGCACAACGCGGTTGTGTTCAAGGTCGCCACGAAGGCCACCAAGCCGCAGATCAAGGCGGCGGTCGAGGCCATTTATGGCACGACTGTGGTTAGCGTGAACACGCTGACCCAGAAGGGCAAGACCAAGCGCTGGAAGGGCCGTCCCTACAAGCGCTCGGATGTGAAAAAGGCGATTGTCCGGCTGGCCGAAGGCCAGTCGATCGACATCACCGAAGGAGCGCAGGGTTAAGCCATGGCACTCAAGAATTACAACCCGACCAGCCCGGCGCGTCGCGCGCTGATCCTGGTCGACAAGTCGGCGCTGTGGAAGGGCAAGCCGGTCAAGGCGCTTACCGAAGGCAAGCGCAAGACCGGTGGCCGTAACAACAAGGGCCACGTCACTTCGCGCGGGATCGCGGGCGGTCACAAGCAGAAGTATCGTTTCATCGACTTCAAGCGCCGCAAGTGGGATGCCCCTGCGGTGGTTGAGCGGATGGAATACGACCCCAACCGCACCGCCTTCATCGCGCTGATCAAGTATGCTGACGGTGAACAGGCCTACATCATCGCGCCGCAGCGCCTCGCCGTTGGCGACAGCGTTGTTGCCGGTGAGAAGACCGACGTGAAGCCGGGCAACGCAATGCTGCTCAGCACCATGCCGGTCGGCACCATCTGCCACAACGTGGAGATGAAGCCGGGCAAGGGCGGGCAGATCGCCCGTTCGGCAGGGACTTATGTCCAGGTCGTCGGCCGTGACCGCGGGATGGTGATCGTTCGCCTCAATTCGGGCGAGCAGCGCTACCTGCGCGGCGATTGCATGGGTACGGTTGGCGCGGTTTCGAACCCTGACAACCAGAACCAGAACTTCGGGAAGGCCGGGCGCACGCGCTGGCAGGGCCGTCGTCCGCTAACCCGCGGCGTCGCCAAGAACCCGGTCGATCACCCGCACGGCGGCGGCGAAGGCCGCACCTCGGGCGGCCGTCACCCGGTTACCCCGTGGGGCAAGCCGACCAAGGGCGCCCGCACTCGCAACAACAAGCAGACGGACAAGATGATTATCCGTTCGCGTCACGCCAAGAAGAAGAGGTAAGCCACCATGGCACGTTCCGTCTGGAAAGGCCCCTTCGTCGACCTGCACCTGCTGAAGAAGGCGGAAGCCGCGCAGGATCAGGG
>JANXUP010000067.1 GCA_025356175.1 Sphingomonadaceae bacterium
AACGCGGACTTTGCATCGCACCCGGTTTGCATTACGGCGCAGCGCGATGACCATGACCAGCGAACTTGCCCAGCCGCTCTTGACGATCGACCACATCCGCGCCGCCGCCGCGCGGATCGAGGGCGCGGTGGTGATGACCGCAATGGATTACAGCCGCACCCTGTCGCAAATCACCGGCGCGGATATCTGGCTCAAGTTCGAGAACCTGCAGTTCACCGCCGCCTTCAAGGAGCGCGGCGCGCTTAACGCCATGCTGCTGCTCGGCGGGGAGAAGTGCAATCGCGGCGTGATCGCGGCCTCTGCGGGCAACCATGCCCAAGGCCTGGCTTATCACGGCACCCGGCTGGGTGTGCCCGTCACCATCGTCATGCCGCGCACCACCCCCACGGTGAAAGTCATGCAGACCGAGGTGCTGGGCGGGACGGTGGTGCTTCACGGCGAAACTTTCGACGATGCTTACGCTCACGCGCGCAAACTTGAAGACGAGCTGGGGCTGACCTTCGTTCACCCGTTCGACGATCAGCATGTGGCCGCAGGGCAGGGCACTGTCGCGCTCGAAATGCTCGCGCAAGTGCCCGAGCTCGACATGCTGGTGATCCCGATCGGCGGCGGTGGACTGGCTTCGGGAATGGGCACGGCGGCACGGGCGATCAAGCCCGATATCGGCCTGATCGGGGTGGAGGCGCAGCTGTTCCCGTCGATGTACAACCGCCTCAAGATGACCGACCTGCCGTGCGGCGGCGATACCCTGGCCGAAGGCATTGCGGTCAAGGAGCCCGGTTCGTTCACTTCCAAGGTGCTTGAAGGGCTGCTCGACGATATCGTGCTGGTCAGCGAGGCGCAGCTCGAAACGGCCGTGTCGCTGCTGCTGCAGATCGAAAAGACTGTGGCCGAAGGCGCGGGCGCGGCGGGGCTTGCCGCTGTGCTGGCCTATCCCGAGCTGTTCAAGGGCCGCAAGATCGGCATTCCGATTTGCGGCGGCAATATCGACACGCGCCTGCTCGCCAACGTGCTGCTGCGCGATCTCGCGCGCTCGGGCCGGCTGGCGCGGTTGCGGCTGACGCTGCAGGACCGCCCCGGCGCACTGTTCAAGGTGATGCGCGAATTCGACGCACACAACGTCAACATCATCGAGATCTACCACCAGCGGATCTTCACGCATTTGCCCGCCAAGGGACTCACTGCGGACATCGAATGCGAAGCCCGCGACAAGGACCAGCTCGATGCGCTGGTCGCCAGCCTGCGGGCTTCGGGGTACGAAGTGGACCAGGTGGAACTGGGCTGAAGACAGCCCGGAGCGCACCCCTGTGCATATTTTCACTCCATTTACCCTGTTTCGTGGTTAAAACTCTTTCAACAAGCCTCTCGCACGGTCATATTGCCGGTCTGTTTCGTTGAAAGGATAAGGCTGCACCGTGACCGCTCCTGTGCGTTTCCCGCGGTTTTTCGTGACCAGCCCGGCGCCGTGTCCCTATTTGCCGGGGCGCAGTGAACGCAAGGTGTTCACCGAACTCAAGGGCCCGCACGCCGACGAGCTTAACGATGCACTCGGCCGGATCGGATTTCGCCGCAGCCAGACAGTGTCCTATCGCCCCTCATGCCTCGATTGCGCCGCGTGCATTTCGGTGCGGGTAGTGGCGGATGCGTTCCGTCCTTCCGCCACCCAGCGCCGCGAAATGAAACGCAACGGCGATCTGGTCACCAGCATGTGCCGCCCGTGGTCGACTGCCGAACAGTTTGACCTGCTCCAGCGCTATCTGGGTGATCGTCACCCCGGCGGCGGGATGGCGACGATGGACGAGGTTGATTTCGCCGACATGGTCGAACACACCCCGGTCGACAGCTACGTGATCGAATACCGCGAACCGACCGCCGACGGCACCCCCGGCAAACTGGTCGGCGCCTGCCTGACCGACCGCCAGGGTGACGGCCTGTCGATGGTCTACAGCTTTTACGATACCGCCGCGCCGGGCCGCAGCGGCCTTGGCAACTACATCATCCTCGATCACATCAGCCGCGCTGCGGACGAAGGCCTGCCTTACGTCTACCTTGGTTACTGGGTCGAAGGGTCGGTGCGGATGCAATACAAGATCCGCTACCGCCCGCTCGAACGCCTGACCCGCGACGGCTGGGAAGCCTTTGGCGAGGTCCATCAGGATCGCCTGATCGCAAGTGCCGCCGCACTGCGCCGCGAACTCGCCCCGCCGCTAGACGGCAGCACCAAGGACGGCGCGCACGGGGTGCAGGGGCAGTACCGGGTGGCTGACCTCTGATCGATCGACGCGGCTGGCCAAGGCCGAACGCATCGCAGTCTCAATGCAGAAATGAAAACCCCTCCCCGCCAGTTCGCGAGAAGGGGTTCCCAATTCATCTAAATTGACTTCAAATCAGGTCGGTAGGCCCGAAATCGCCTTCGTTTCCATGAAGTCCTTGAGCCCGGCCAAGCCGCCTTCGCGGCCGTTGCCTGACTGCTTGTAGCCGCCGAACGGAGCGCCAGGGCTCGGGCCCCAGCCGTTGATCGCGACCATGCCGGCGCGCAGCTTGCCGGCGACAGCTGCAGCCTTGGCCGGATCGCCGGTGATCGCAGCCGAGAGGCCGTATTCGGTCGCGTTGGCCATTTCAATCCCGTCTTCAAGCGTATCGTAGGTGAGGATCGTGGCGACCGGGCCGAAGATCTCTTCCTGCGCGATCCGCATGTCGGCGGTGACGCCGGAGAACACCGTTGGCTGGATGAAATAGCCGCGGTTGACGTTCGCGGGCAAGTCAGGTCCGCCGGTTTCGAGCGTTGCGCCCTGGTCGATCGCCGACTGGATCAGGTCCTTGACCTTGTCGTACTGGGCCTTGTTGACCAGCGGGCCGAGGTGCTGGCCCTCAGCCATTGGATCGCCCACCGGGGTCGCCGCATACATCGCCTTGTAGAAGCCGACAACTTCGGCCTCACGGTCCTTGGCGACCAGCACCTTGGTCGGGCTGATGCACGACTGGCCGGTGTTGACCAGCGGACCCATCGCCACTGGGGCTAGCTGGGTGGTGATATCGGCATCGGGCAGGACCAGGTTCGGCGACTTGCCGCCGAGTTCCTGGTGGACGCGCTTGACCGTGGGAGCGGCGGCGATCGCCACCTGGATCCCGGCGCGGGTCGAGCCGGTAAAGCTGACCATTTCGATATCGGGATGGCTGGAAATCGCGGTGCCAGTGGTCGGTCCGTCTCCGTTGACGAGGTTGAACACGCCAGCAGGCACGCCGGCCGCGTCGAGGATCTCGGCAAAGATCATCGCATTGGTCGGGCATTCTTCCGAAGGCTTGAGCACCATCGTGTCGCCTGCGGCCAGCGCCGGGGCAACCTTCAGGGCGATCTGGTTGAGCGGCCAGTTCCACGGGGTGATCATGCCGACCACGCCGATCGGTTCATAAGCCACCTTGTAGCCCGGACCGTCTTCCATGAAGCTGAAGTCCTTGAGTGCCTGGATCGTGCTGACGAAGCCGCCGATCCCGGCACCGACCTGGGCGGTGATCGCGAAGGACAGCGGCGCACCCATTTCCTCGGCCATCGACTGGGCAAGATCAGACGCGCGCTTCTTGTATTCCTCGACGATCCGTTCGAGCAGTGCGACGCGCTCTTCACGGGTGGTCTGACTGTACGACTTGAAGGCACGGCGCGCGGCGGCAACGGCCTTGTTGACATCGGCCACGGTGCCGACGCTGATCACGGCGCAAGCCTCTTCGGTGGCCGGATTGATAACCTCGCGGCGTGCTCCGCCATCGCTATTCACCCACTTGCCGTCAATGTAATGTTGCAGCCGCTCGCGCATCGCGAATCTCCCTTAATGGTTCGATTAAACTCCCCACCCATTTCGGGTTCGCAGCGAAAGATTGCAAGATGCAATCGGCAGGGTGGGCCAAAGCTGCGTTACTGGCCGGGCGCAAGCGTGCGGGCCAGCACCGCCCGATTGTAAAGCGATCGCGCTTCGGCCCGGCGCAGCGGGCCTTGCCAAACCGCTGCGCCGTGCTGCCAGCGATCGAGCGCAGTGAGCGCCCCGGCGGGATCGGCAATTATGCGGCGCTCAATTTCGCCTAGCGCAGCGGCGGCGCGGCGCAGCGGCGCGGCGCGGCCTTCCAGACCGTGCAGGGCATAGCGTTCATCGATCAGCCCCAGTTCCGATCGCGCTGCCGATATCATCAGGCGCGCTGCTGGCGCATCGCCGGCCGATGCCAGCATTCTGGCATTGTCGAGCGCGGCACCGACATGGCGCAGCGCGCCGGCCAGATCGACCGCCACCGGCGCCGTGCAGGCCCCCGGAGACAGCGCGCGGACATAATCAGCCAACCCGGTCAGCACAGCCGCGGGCGGCGCGGGGCCATCGAACTCTTCGGTAGTCAGGCCCAGAATGAACGGTTCGAGCGCGCCGGGCGCACCGCTTTGATCAATCCGCAGCAGGTGCTTGTCGCCACTCAGGTTGGGGATCGGGCGCGGATTGAACAGGCCATCACCGCGGTGCGAGCTAAACAGCGAGGCGGTGACATCGGCCGTGCCCGGCGCGCCGCTGAGTCCGGGATAGGAAAACGCCGGATTGTCACGCCCGCCGCGGTGGCAGGCGTTGCACGACAGGCCCGAGCGCGCGGCCTGCCCACCCAGCAGCAAGGGTGCGCGGAATGCCGCTGCGCCGATCGCGATGCTGCGCGCGCGCCGAGAATCGGCCGGCACGGTCAGGCAGGGGCCGGGCTCGGTGCTCAGCACGGCCAGCAGCGCGCCGGGCGTGGTCCATTCAGCAGCGCGCGCGGCTGGTGCTGGACGGGCGGCCGCAGCGCTAGCTGCCGCAATCAGGCCCAACACCAACAGCGCAGCGGATCGGCTCATCCCCGCCCGGGGCCGCGATCGATCCAGCGGCGCAATTCGTCCGATTGGGCGCAGCCGAACGTGCAGATCGAATCCAGCCGCGCCAGCATCCGCCGGGCCCCGGCCACATCGCCGCGTTCGAGCAGCATCTCACCATAGTATTCGGTCGCGCCCAGATGCTGCGGGGCAATCGCCAGCGCGGCTTTGTAGTATTGTTCGGCGAGATCGTAGTGTTTGAGCTTGCGGTTGGCAAAGCCCAGATAGGTCAGCAGATCGGGATGCGGGCCGAACGCGCGCTGCGAGACCTTGAGCGCGGCGATCGCTTCGCCATAGTGGTGTTCATTGAGCAGCGAAACCGCAGCAATATAAGCCCGATCGCCATCGGCACTGGACGCGAAAGCGGGTAGGCCTGCGGCATTGATCCGTGCCTGCTTGCCCGCGGCGACGGCGGCTTTGACTTCGGTCAGCCCATCCTCGATGGTCTTGGCATCGGCGCAGGTTCCGGCACACGCGGCGGACTTTGCCTGCAGCCAGTCAAGCTGTGCCTGGGCCTTGGCGGTATCACCCAGCTTGGCATAGACACCGCCTGATTTGATATGCGCGGCGAGCAGATCGGGATCGTATTTGATCGCCTTTTCAAGATACCCGCGCGCGCCCTTGGCATCGTCGCGGCCCAGCTTGGACAGCGCCATCAGCAGGTTCGTGTTGGCGTCTTTGGGCGCCACATCCAGCACCCGGCCGAATGCCCGCTCGGCATCCTTCCAGCGCTGTTCCTGCAACGCAGCGATGCCGCTGCGGTATTCAACCGCGGGATCGTACTGCGGCGCGCTGCTGCTCGGCATCGACCCGCCGCCTCCGCCGCCGCCGCCGCCAGAGGCCCACACGGGTAGACCGGGGGTGGCGATTATCAGTGCAGCAACACTTATCAGCGGAGTGATCCGGAATGCGCGGGCCATGGGTGACCTCCATTGCAGGTGGCCCCCAATTACCACTGGTGCGGCATCCGCGCAACGCGCTAGCGCTGCCGGTAAAGTCTGGCCTCGGCCTCGCGCCGCCGCACAAGTCCCGGCATTCGCTTGCCCCCGGCGTTGACCCATTTGCCGAATTCCTGTGCGGCGGCATCGAACTGTCCAGAGCGGTGCAGCTTGGTCAGTGTCGCCTTGGCGATTGCGCCGGTGTTGTAGTGAAAGCAGACCATGGCATCGAACTGGCCCTGACTGGTCGGAGCATCGCCCAGCGCGCGCGCCACATCGCGGGCAAAGCGGACGAGATCGTGTTCAAGCCGGGCATTGCATTCGGCCTGCGTCCAGACGGTGCCCGGACCGATGCCCCGGCCGATTGCGCCCCAGCCAATCGTCCACGGATCGCCGCCGGTCGCGGGATCGGGATAGGCTTCGAATTGCCCGTCGCTGCGCCGCCGGGCGCAACCTTCGAACTGCTTGATCAGGGCGACCCCATCCGGGCCGATTGCGCTGGGCGCTTCGGCCCTTGGCGGAACAGGAGCGGTTGGCGCGGACGCCGGGGCGGCCGGCGGCGGTGTTGGCGCAGAATCGTGACCGGCTTTCATCCGGCGCAGGGCTTCGAAAAAGTCGGACGAGAATTCCATGGTGGCTGCCTCGCAGTGGAATCGGAGGCGCAAGTAGTAAGCATCATCGGTACTTGTAGGAAAATGAATTCCGGTGAATTATCCAGTCAAAAGGGCGGATCAAGGGAGAAGCGATGTGGTGGTTCAAGGCGGCATTACTTGCAGTTGCACTGACTTTGCCGGTTGCCGTCGCAGCGGGCAGCTTCGGTTCGCTGGTCTTTGATCAAAACGATCCCGAAACGATTGTGATGGCCGAAGAAGCTGAGGGCATGCGCGGCGGCGAGATGCGTTTCATCGAAATCGATCCCGTCAACCTGGCCATACTCAGGCATAAGTTCGGAGTGAGCAAGGAGCCGCTGCACGGGCGCCTCAAGACCAGGAACGAGGCTCTTCAGGTGAGCGGCGAAGACCTGATCTGGAGCGGCTTTTCACCGTTTTCGGCGACAAAGAAGCCCGCCAGGGTCTATGCCTTCGATGAAATGATATGGCCAGGTGCCGCGTTGGAATGCCCTTACTTCGCGACGCCGCTGTTCCGTTTCAAAGCCGGTACTGCAAACCTTGTCCCGATTTCGGCCCTGCCGCTCGATAATTACGCAGCGCCGCGCCCCTTTACCGAGATGATCAGCGGTGAAACCGAGCACTACAGGCGTTACAGCGCGGGCGAAACTCTGGCCGATGCCCAGACCGTCCTCGATGAACGCCCTGGAATCAAGGCCAAGGTCGAATATGCCGAAGTGCTTGGTTTCGTCGCCTGGAAGGATGCCGACGGGGAACTGTCGGGCTGCAACCACAAGGGCGAGATGGTCTGGGTGACGCCTGAAATGTTCAAGCGCCTCGGCCCAGGCCGGTGGTAACCGCCTAGATCGCGCTGCGGCCGCGCACCAGGTTGACCACGAAGACCACCAGCGCAACCACCAGCAGCAGATGGATCAGCCCGCCAGCGACGTGGAAGGCAAAGAAGCCAAGCGCCCAGAGGACGACAAGGATGATGGCGAGTGCGAGCATGACGGTTCTCCAAAAGATGGCAGCGTCCAGAACTGCATCGGTGAAACTCGCGGGCACACCACCCGGTTCCCGTGGCCATGAAAAAGGGCGCCCCGGCCATGCCGGGACGCCCTGATTTTTGCGCCAAGCCGGTGGCTCAGGCGCTGTAGTACATGTCGAATTCGACCGCCGACGGCGTGGTTTCCCAGCGCATCACTTCGGGCCACTTGAGTTCGATGTAAGCCTCGATCTGGTCTTTGGTGAACACCCCGCCCTGAATCAGGAAGTCATGATCGGCCTCAAGGCAGTCAAGCGCTTCACGCAAGGAACCGCACACGGTCGGCACTTCGGCGAGTTCGGCCGGCGGCAGATCATACAGGTTCTTGTCCATCGCCTCGCCCGGGTGGATCTTGTTCTTGATCCCGTCGAGCCCGGCCATCAGCAGCGCCGCGTAGCACAGGTATGGGTTGGCCATCGCGTCGGGGAAGCGGAATTCCACGCGCTTGGCCTTGTCACCGGTGCCGTAGGGAATGCGGCACGAGGCTGAGCGATTGCGCGCCGAATAGGCCAGCAGCACCGGGGCTTCATAGCCCGGAACCAGCCGTTTGTAGCTGTTGGTGGTCGGGTTGGTGAAGGCGTTAAGCGCCTTGGCGTGCTTGATCACCCCGCCGATGAAGTACAGGCACATATCGCTAAGGCCGGCATAGCCATTGCCCGCGAATAGCGGCTTGCCGCCGTCCCAGATCGAAATGTGGGTGTGCATCCCGCTGCCGTTGTCGCTCTTGATCGGCTTGGGCATGAAGGTGGCGGTCTTGCCGTAAGCCTGCGCGACCTGCTGCACGACATACTTGTAAACCTGCATCCGGTCAGCGGTCTGGACCAGCGTCCCGTAAGTCAGCCCCAGTTCGTGCTGCGCCGAGGCCACCTCGTGGTGATGCTTGTCGCACGGCAGGCCCATCTCGATCATGGTCGAGACCATCTCGCCGCGGATATCGACGCAGCTGTCGACCGGGGCGACCGGGAAGTAGCCGCCCTTGGCGCGCGGACGGTGCGCCAGGTTGCCGCTGCCGGTTTCCGACATGTAATCGCGGTTGCCGTTGGTCGGCAGTTCGATGTCATCGATCTTGAAGCCGTTGCCGTCATAGCCATCATAAAAGCGCACGTCGTCGAACAGGAAAAACTCGGCTTCGGGGCCGACGTAGACGGTGTCGCCCACGCCGCTCGATTTGACGAAGGCTTCGGCGCGCTTGGCGGTGGAGCGCGGATCGCGCGAATAGAGATCGCCGGTCGAAGGCTCGACGATGTCGCAGCACAGGATCATCATCGGGGTGGCGCTGAACGGATCAATGTACACCGCGTCGAGGTCGGGCTTGAGGATCATGTCGCTTTCGTTGATCGCCTTCCATCCCTCGATCGAGGAACCGTCGAACATCAGCCCGTCTTCAAGCTCGTCCTCACCGATCAATCCGGCAACCATGGTCAAGTGCTGCCATTTGCCCTTGGGATCGGTGAAGCGCAGATCGACCCACTCGATCTCTTCATCCTTGATCCGCTTCAAAATGTCTTTTGCTTTGGCCATGGTCTGTCCTTTTTAAGTCCCCCTCCCGCCCAGCGGGAAGGGAGAAAATTAAATCGCGTCGTTGTCGCGCTCGCCGGTGCGGATGCGCAGCGCGCTTTCGACGTTCATCACGAAAATCTTGCCATCGCCGATCCGCCCGGTTTGCGCGGCTGCGGCGATCGCTTCGACGGTGCGTTCGGCCAGATCGTCAGGCACGACCACTTCGAGCTTCACCTTGGGGAGGAAGTCGAC
>JANXUP010000077.1 GCA_025356175.1 Sphingomonadaceae bacterium
AAGGAGACCCCGCGCCGAATCGCCGCCGCGTTCCAGCCCTGCCCGGGAGCCCACGCCGATGAGCCTAGACACTGCCCACTATGCGCCGATGGCGAATGCCATCCGCGCGCTATCGATGGACGCGGTGGAAAAGGCCAATTCAGGCCATCCTGGCATGCCGATGGGCATGGCCGATGTCGCGACAGTGCTGTTTGCCGAACAGCTGAAGTTCGATCCCGCCGCGCCCAAGTGGCCAGACCGCGACCGTTTCGTGCTGTCGGCCGGGCACGGTTCGATGCTGCTTTATTCGCTACTCTATCTGACCGGCTATCAATCGCCGACGATCACCGACATTGAGAATTTCCGCCAGCTTCACTCGGTCTGCGCCGGGCACCCGGAGAATATCGAGCTCGACGGTGCCGAGGCCACGACGGGTCCGCTGGGGCAGGGGTTGGCCATGGCTGTGGGCATGGCCATCGCCGAACGGCACCTCAATGCGGAATTCGGCGGCGAGCTGGTCGATCACCAGACCTGGGTTGTCGCGGGCGACGGTTGCCTGATGGAGGGGATCAACCACGAAGCCATCGGTCTTGCCGGCAATCTGCAGCTTGGCCACCTCAACGTGCTGTGGGACCACAATTCGATCACCATCGATGGCGGCACATCGCTTTCGACCTGCGAAGATATCCTCGCGCGCTATGCTGCAAGCGGCTGGCACACCGTGGCCTGCGACGGGCACGACTATGCCGATATCAGCAAGGCGCTGGCGGCGGCGCGCAAGGACCCCCGCCCGTCGCTGGTCGCCTGCAAGACGATCATCGGCAAGGGCGCGCCTGACAAGCAGGGTACGCATGACGTCCACGGCAGCCCGCTGGGTGCCGACGAGATCGCCAAGGCGCGCAAGGTGCTTGGCTGGACTGCGGCACCCTTTGAAATTCCCGGCGACATCCTTGCCGACTGGCGTTCGCTCGGGGCCAAGGGTGCAGCGGCGCATTCGCTGTGGAGCGAGCGGCTGGCCAAGGCCGATCGCGGCGACGAATTTTCAGGCCGGATGGCTGGCGAATTGCCCGCGCTGACCGGGTGGCATGATTACCGGGCCAAGCTCGCCGCCGACATGCCCAACCTCGCCACCCGCAAATCGAGCGAGAACGCGCTGACTGTGCTGACTGCGGCGGTTCCGGCGATGATCGGCGGTTCGGCCGACCTGACGGGTTCCAACAACACCAAGACCGCCTCGACCCCGCCGCTCGATCACACAAATTACGCCGGGCGCTATGTCTATTACGGCATCCGCGAATTCGGCATGGCTGCGGCGCTGAACGGCATGGCGCTGCACGGCGGAATTGTGCCTTACGGCGGCACCTTCCTGGTGTTTTCCGATTATTGCCGCAACGCGATCCGCTTGGCGGCGCTGCAGCAGGTTCGCTCGATCTTCGTGCTGACCCATGACAGCATCGGCCTTGGCGAAGACGGGCCGACGCACCAGCCGATCGAACACGTTGCCTCGCTCCGCGCAATTCCGCAGCTTTGGGTAATGCGCCCGGCCGATGCGATGGAAACCGCCGAGTGCTGGGAACTTGCGATCCAGCGCAAGGACGGTCCAAGCGCATTGGCGCTGACCCGCCAGAACCTGCCGGCGCTGCGCAGCGATGCTGACCAGAACCGCAGCGCCAAGGGCGCCTACCGGCTGGTCTCCGCGATTGCAGCCAAGCAAGTCGTGCTGCTTGCCACCGGTTCGGAAGTGCAGCTTGCGGTTGAGGCGGCCAAGTCGCTCGAAGCTGACGGGATCGGCGCGGACGTGATCTCGATGCCGTGCTGGGAGCTGTTCGAAGCCCAAGACGAAACTTACCAGGGCTCGCTGATCCCGCATGATGTGCTGGCGGTCTCGATTGAGGCGGGCACTACCTTCGGCTGGCACAAATGGACCGGGCGCGACGGGATCAACATCGGCATCGACCGCTTCGGGCTCTCTGCTCCGGCGGAAGACCTGTTCAAGTATTTCGGCCTCACTACCGAGGCAATCGTGGCGCAGGTGAAGGCGAAGCTGGGCCGCTAAGAGGAGGACTTAGACGTGGCGATCAAGGTTGCGATCAACGGTTTCGGGCGTATCGGGCGCATTGTGGCGCGCGCGATTATCAATCGGCCCGATTGCGGGCTCGAACTGGTGTCGATCAACGATCTCGCCTCAGCCGCAGCCAACGCGATGTTGTTCAAGCGCGATTCGGTCCACGGCACGTTTGAAGGCTCGGTCGAAACCGACGGCAACGATTTGGTCATCAACGGCAAGCGCATCCACGTGACTGCCGAGCGCGATCCGGCCAATTTACCCCACAAAGCCAACAATGTGGACATCGTGCTGGAATGCACCGGCTTCTTCACTGACCGTGCGTCTTGCGAAAAGCATCTCGCCGCCGGAGCCAAGCGCGTGCTGATTTCCGCGCCGGGCAAGGGCGTTGACCTGACCGTGGTTTATGGCGTGAATCATGACAAGCTCAGCGCAGACCACGTGATCGTCTCCAACGCCTCGTGCACCACCAACTGCCTCGCGCCGTTTGCCAAGGTGCTCAACGATGCCATCGGGATCGAGCGCGGGCTGATGACGACGATCCACGCTTATACCAACGACCAGAAGATCCTCGACCAGATCCACGAAGACCCGCGCCGTGCGCGTGCCGCCGGGATGAGCATGATTCCGACCACCACCGGCGCTGCGCGTGCGGTGGGCGAGGTATTGCCCGAACTGAAGGGCAAGCTCGATGGCTCGGCGATCCGCGTGCCGACCCCGAATGTCTCGGTGGTCGACCTTACTTTCACGCCCAAGCGCGACACCACCAAGGACGAAGTCAACGCACTGCTTAAAGCCGCGTCGGAAGGCGCGATGAAGGGCGTTCTGGCTTGGTCGGACGAGCCGCTGGTGTCGATCGACTACAACGGCTGCCCGGCCAGTTCGACAATCGACAGCCTCGAAACCTCGGTGATCGACGGTAAGCTGGTCCGCGTGCTGAGCTGGTATGACAACGAATGGGGCTTCTCCAACCGCATGGTCGATACCGCCGGCGCGATGGGGAAGCTGCTGTAGCAGCTCGTCGTCCCGGGCTTGACCCGGGACCGCTGGCCGCCAGGTCCGGCCTAGAGGCCAGCGATCCCGGGTCGAGCCCGGGATGACGGAGAATGTGATGACCAGTTTCAAGACCCTCGACGACCTGCCCGCCGATCTCACTGGCCAGGTCGCGCTGGTGCGGGTCGATCTCAACCTGCCGATGGCCGACGGCGTCGTCACAGACGATACCCGCGTGCGGGCCTCGGCGCCGACTATCCTCGAACTTGCCGACAAGGGCGCCAAGGTTCTGCTGCTGGCGCATTTCGGGCGGCCCAAGGGCGAAAAGGTTTCGACCCTGTCGGTGTCGATGACACTCGACGCGGTCCAGCACGTGCTTGGCCGGGAAGTGATGTTTGTGCCCGAGATTACTGGGCCGGTGGTCGCGCAGTCGATCGGCATCCTGAAGCCCGGCGATATCGCAATGCTGGAGAACACCCGGTTCTGGAAAGGCGAGGAAGCCAACGATCCGAACCTCGCCAAGGCGATTGCAGCCAATGGCGACTTCTACGTCAACGACGCCTTCTCCGCCGCACACCGCGCCCATGCAAGCACTGAAGGGCTGGCGCATGTGCTGCCCGCCTATGCGGGTCGCGCGATGGAGGCGGAACTCACCGCGCTCGAACAGGCGCTGGGCAATCCTGAGCGCCCGGTCGCGGCGGTGGTCGGCGGGGCCAAGGTGTCCTCCAAGCTCGACGTGCTGTCGCATCTGGTGGCCAAGGTCGATCACCTGATCATCGGCGGGGGCATGGCCAATACCTTCCTCGCCGCGCGCGGGGTCAATGTCGGCAAGTCGCTGTGCGAGCATGATCTGGCTGCAACCTGTGAGCAGATCCTGGACGCTGCGGACAAGGCCGGTTGCACGGTCCACCTGCCTTACGACGTAGTGGTCGCGAAGGAATTCGCCGCCAATCCGCTGAGCCTGCGCACTTGCAACGTCCACGAAGTCGCCGCTGACGAAATGATCCTCGACATCGGCCCGCAGGCGACCGAGGCGCTCGCCGATGTGCTCAAGACCTGTCGCACGCTGGTCTGGAACGGGCCTTTGGGTGCGTTCGAAACCCCGCCGTTCGATACCGCCACGGTCGCACTGGCCAAGAGTGCCGCCGCGCTGACCAGCGAAGGCGCGCTGGTTTCGGTCGCCGGGGGTGGGGATACCGTCGCCGCGCTCAACCACGCCGGGGTCGCGGCGCAATTCAGCTATGTCTCGACCGCGGGCGGGGCCTTCCTTGAATGGATGGAAGGCAAGGAACTTCCGGGCGTGAAGGCTCTCGAACAGCCCTGAGCAAGCGGCCACTGCGCAGCCTTGCGGCATCGCAGCATGGCCGCTATGGGCGCGCCATACATACGTATGCAAGTATGAGGGATCCGATGAATAGAGCCGACATGACCGCCAAGATCGCAGCTGGGCAGGGCTTCATCGCCGCGCTCGACCAGTCGGGCGGGTCGACCCCCAAAGCGCTGGCGGGTTACGGGATTGAAGCAGGGGCCTGGGGCAGCGACGAGGAGATGTTCGGGCTGATCCACGAAATGCGCTGCCGGATCATCCGCTCGAAAGTGTTCACCGGCGAAAAGGTTCTCGCTGCGATCCTGTTCGAACGGACGATGGATGGCTCGGTTGACGGCACTCCGGTTCCCGCCGCGCTGATCGCCAAGGGGATCGTCCCTTTCATCAAGATCGACAAGGGGCTGGAAGACGAAACGAACGGTGTTCAGCTGATGAAGCCGATGCCCGATCTTGATGCCCTGCTGGTGAAGTCAAAGGCGTTGGGCGTTTATGGCACCAAGGAACGATCGGTGATTAATTCGGCCGATGCAACAGGCATCGCCGCCATCGTCGCACAGCAGTTCGAAGTTGGCCGCCAGGTCCTGTCGCACGGGATGATGCCGATGCTCGAACCCGAAATCAATATCAAGAGCGAGACCCGCGCCGCCTGCGACGCGATCCTGCTCGCGGAACTGCTCAAGGCACTGGGCGGCATGGACCAGCAGGTCATGCTCAAGCTCTCGCTGCCGGTGGTACCGGGAACCTACGATGCGCTGACCAGCCACCCCAAGGTGCTGCGTGTCGTCGCGCTGTCAGGCGGTTACCAGCGGCCTGAGGCCTGCGCCGAACTCGCCAGAAACCGCGGCATCATCGCCAGTTTCAGCCGCGCGCTGCTCGAAGACCTGCGCTTCGGGATGAGCGATGCCGAGTTCGATGCCGCTCTGGGTAGCGCGATCGACGAGATCTACACCGGCTCGACCGTCAAGACTGCTTAGAGTCCGCCGCTGAACTTGAACGAAAAGCGGTAGTCGCCGGGTTTGATCGGGCCGCGCACGCTGCGCGGCGGCATCACGCCCAAAAGTTCAAGCTGGCCGTCGGCGACTTGCAGCGGCTTGTCGCTGGCCACTTCGCGCACCGCGCTGCCGGAACCCGTGGCCACCCGCACCTTCAAGCGCACACTTCCTGCCCGGATGCAGCGCGCTTCCATTGGACAACGGCTGTCTTCCAGCACTTCAAGCGGCGTGATTCGCGGGCCGCCGACATTGACAGTCTGGCCCAGCCGCGCGTCGACCGAGCCGTCTTCGTGGACGCGGGTCGTCACGCAGCCAGCCAGCAGCAGCGCCGAGGCGGTGAGGGGAAAGATGGTCTTGATCATTGCTTCTGCGGCTCCAGCATTGGCTGAACGTTACTGCCGCGCAGGGCTCCAGGCGCATAGCTGATCCCGAACCGGTACCTGCGCGTATTCAGGCCTTTGGCCGAGCGTTCGGGCGCGACCTGATCCAGCGTCAGCCGCCCACGTCCAAGGATTGTCGGTTGGCCGAGGGTCAGCTTGACGGTCTGCATTCGTCCATGATCGCGGATCCGTGCGGACAGCACGAAGCGGCCGGCCCAGACGCAGCTCACATCCTGCGGGCAACGGCTGTCCTCGATCACGCGCAGCGGTTCCACCGTGATGCCGGGGCTGACCTGGACTGCCTGACCGATCCTGGCATTCGTCTCGATCACATGGGCCGGCGCTGCAACCGGCACGGCAGCAAGGATTGCGGCGAGGGCGAGCGGGATGGTTTGCTTGATCATCGTTCACAATTAACGATGCGAAGCTGAACGGGTTCCGAACACTTGGCGCTTTGCCTTGCGCACGATAGAGGGCGGCGATGTCCAATTGCCAGCTCTACCTGATTTCGCCGCTCGATGTCTCGGGCAACTTCCCCCAGCGGCTCGAGCGCGCTTGCGATGCGGGCCCGGTCGCGGCGTTCCAGTTTCGCGTCAAGGGTATGGACGAGCACGCCGCCGCCCGGCTTGCAGCGCCATTGCAAGAAATCTGCGCGGCGCGCGAGGTGGCTTTCATCGTCAATGATTCGATCAGCCTCGCCAAGCGCCTGAGTGCCGACGGCGTCCATCTCGGTCAGTCTGACGGCACAGTCGCCGATGCCCGCGCCGAACTGGGCCGCGATGCGCAGATCGGAATGACTTGTCACGGCAGTCGTCACCTTGGCATCGGCGCAGGCGAAGCAGGCGCTGACTATGTCGCGTTCGGGGCCTTTTTCCCGAGCTCCACTAAAACCACAGAACACAAGGCAGAACTTGAACTGCTCGAATGGTGGCAGGAGATCATGGAAATTCCGTGCGTTGCGATCGGCGGGATCACGCCCGCGAATTGCCCGCCGCTGATCAAGGCTGGCGCTGATTTCCTCGCTGTTTCGGGCGCTGTGTGGAGCGGCGATGAAGCACAGGCAGTGCGCGATTTCACCGCTGCTATCGTCGCTGCGGGAGCCTAATCGCGGCTGGCGCGTTTCGCTGGCACTAGCCAGGCCGGACTTCCCCGGGCCTGCGGGAGTGCCGAATGCGTCCGATTTTCATTGCCCTGCCGATTGTCCTGTCGCTGGCAGCTTGCCAGAACCAGGACAACGGCGCTCAGGACGCCCGCGCTGGCGGGCAGACCCAAGCCCCAGCCCCGGCGTCCGTTGCTGCAGCAGATCCACTGGTGGCCCACGATAATGCGCCAGCAACCCAGGATTTACCTGACAGTGAAGCCCGCCCCCTGATGCAGGCACAAGTCGCGCTCGACCGCCTCGGATTCACTCCGGGCGTGGTCGACGGCAAGACTGGTTTGTCCACCCGCAACGCGATCGCCGGTTTTCAGGAGGCGAACGACCTTGCGGTAACCGGCAAGCTCGATGCCCCAACGCTTGCGGCGCTGGCGCAGTACCAGGCCATTCCAGCCACGCGGGTGGTCACGATCCCCGACGAATTCGCTGCGGGGCCGTTCGTGAAGATCACAAAGGATCCGCAGGAGCAGGCGAAACTACCGACGCTCGGCTATGAAACTCTCGATGAGAAGCTGGCGGAGCGGTTCCACACCACGGTGGCGACGCTGAAGCTGCTAAATCCCGGCGGCGTCCCCGTCGGGGCGCCTGCTGCACCGCCAGCAAGTCCAAGCCCAGCTGCAAGCGCACCGACCGATCCGGCCGCTCCGCCGCTCTCGATGTTTCACGCCGGGCAACAGCTTCGCGTGCCGAACGTCGGGGCTGACGCGATCCAGCCCGGCTCAGTCAGTGACCCGGCCTGGCTGGCGACACTCGCCATGCTTGGGGTGAGCAGCGAACAGCCCAAGGCTGCGCGCATCGTCGTCAGCAAGGCGAAGGGCACGCTCAAGGCCTATGACGATGCCGGCAAGCTGGTCGCGGTCTATACTGCCACCATGGGTTCGCAGCATGATCCGTTGCCGCTGGGTGACTGGGGGATCAACGGGATCGATCGCAATCCCAAGTTTGCTTACAACCCGGCGCTGTTCTGGGATGCCAAGCCGGGCAGCGACAAGGCCATGCTGCCAGCGGGGCCGAACGGGCCGGTTGGCGTCGTGTGGATCGATCTGACCAAGCCGCACTATGGCATCCACGGCACCCCCAAGCCTGAAACGATCGGCCGCGCCGAGAGCCACGGCTGCGTGCGGCTGACCAACTGGGATGCGGCACGACTGGCGCAGATGGTGTCGGTCAAGACCAAGGTTCATTTCGAGGCCTGAAGCCATGGGACCCATGTCACGACTGCGGACGATTGCCGGGACCTTCTTGGTCACGTCCTTGCTGTGGGGCGCGGGGCTGGTCTGGTGGCGGGGCATGCTGACGCAGCCGGTACCGCAGCAAGGCTCTGCACTTCAGAACGCAGCCCAAACCGGGCGCACCACCGCCGCGCACCGGCCGCTGGCCATTGTCGTCCCCGATCCTGCGGACATTCCTGCGTTGGTCATCCCGGTGCAGGGCGTCCAGCGCGGCCAGTTGATCGATACCTTTACCCAGGCACGTGAAAATGGCGCGCGGGTCCACGATGCGGTCGATATTCCGGCACCCCTCGGCACCCCGGTGCTCGCTGCGGCAAGCGGCACGGTGGAGAAGCTGTTCACTTCGGCGGCGGGCGGAATTACCGTCTATATTCGCTGCGATGATCGCCGCTTCATCCACTACTATGCGCACCTTGATCGCTATGCTCCGGGTCTGGCTGAAGGGCAGCGGGCAAGCCAAGGGCAGGAGATCGGCGCGGTCGGGTTTACCGGCAATGCCAACCCTGCTGCGCCGCACTTGCACTTCGCTATTCAGGTCACCTCGCCCGAGGCCAAATGGTATGAACCGAGCTCCGCGATCAACCCTTACCCGCTGCTGATGCGGCGGTGAGCGAGAACGGTTCCCTACGGGACGCCGATCTGTCACACATCCGCTTTGCGGCATTCTGAAAAGTACGGTTTTTTCGCGTTAAGACACTGGTCCAAGCGGTCCAGGCATTCAGCGCCGCGCAAACTACGATGAACGAGAACAGGGCCATGACCACACCGACAACACCCAAAGAGTTGACCCTGCGCGGGATCGTGCTGGGCGCGCTGCTGACCATCGTGTTTACTGCGGCGAACGTTTACCTCGGACTGAAGGTAGGGCTAACCTTCGCGACCTCAATCCCCGCTGCGGTGATTTCGATGGCGGTGCTGAAGGCGTTCAAGGATTCGACGATCCAGGAAAACAACATCGTCCAGACGGTGGCGAGCTCGGCCGGAACCCTCTCGGCTATCGTGTTCGTGTTGCCGGGTCTGGTGATGATCGGCTGGTGGACGGGCTTTCCCTATTGGGAATCGGTGGCGGTTATCGCAATCGGCGGAATCTTGGGGGTGATGTATTCGGTGCCGCTGCGCCGCGCGCTGGTGACCGGATCGGACCTGCCCTTTCCTGAAGGCGTGGCCGCGGCCGAAGTGCTCAAAGTCGGCGCCGGGGTGGGCGGAGCCGAGGAAAACGCCCGCGGCCTGAAGGCGGTCATTTTCGGCACAGTAATCGCCGCGCTCTATCCGCTGCTCGCGAAGGCCAAGCTGGTGGTCGATGCCTGGGACAAGACCTTTCGGGTCGGTCAGGGCGCAAGTTTCGCTTCGCTGAC
Organism: Sphingomonadaceae bacterium; assembly: GCA_025356175.1. Taxonomy (GTDB): domain Bacteria; phylum Pseudomonadota; class Alphaproteobacteria; order Sphingomonadales; family Sphingomonadaceae; genus Novosphingobium. Next base: position 9,480 of record JANXUP010000077.1, read on the forward strand.
CTTCTCGTTCTCGCTGCTCGGCGTTGGACATCTGGTCGGCCTTGCCGTGGGCATGGCCATGCTCGCCGGGATCGTGCTGTCGTTCGGCTTCATCCTGCCGCACCTGACCGCTGCCGGTCTGCCGCTGGGCGACGGGATGAGCGATTTCGTTCACGGCATATTCCGCAACCAGGTCCGCCTGATCGGTGCGGGAGCGATCGGAATTGCTGCGATCTACACACTGCTCAAGGTGATCGGCCCGATCGTGCGCGGGATCATGGGCGCGCTGGCCGCAGACAAGGCGCGCAAGGCGGCGGGCAACATGAATGCGCTGGAACTGACCGAGCGCGACCTGCCGATCGGCATAGTCGGGGGAGCCATTCTGCTGCTCCTCGTGCCGATTGCGCTGCTCCTCGCGCGGCTCGGTGCTGGCGGTCCGGTCGAACACATGCTGGGCCTGTCGCTACTGGCCAGCGTGATCTACATTGTCATCGCCGGCGTGGTCGTTGCCTCGGTCACCGGGTATATGGCGGGGCTGATCGGCGCTTCGAACAGCCCGGTCTCGGGGGTCGGCATCCTCTCGGTGCTAGGGATTTCGCTGATCCTGCTGGCACTGTTCGGACGCGGCCTGTCGCCTGACGACACCAAGGCGCTGGTGGCTTTCGCGCTGTTCGTCACTGCAATCATCTTCGGCGTCGCGACTATCGCCAACGATAATCTGCAAGACCTCAAGACCGGGCAGCTGGTTGGCGCGACGCCGTGGCGCCAGCAGGTTGCGCTGATCCTCGGGGTGATCTTCGGCGCGCTGGTTATTCCGCCGATCCTCACGATGCTCAACGATGCCTTCGGTTTTCAGGGTGCTCCCGGAGCGGGCGACAGAGCGCTGGGCGCGCCGCAAGCAGCGCTGATTTCGACCATCGCCAAAGGCGTGCTCGGCGGTGATCTCGACTGGAGCCTGATCGGTTTCGGTGCACTGGTGGGGGTCGCGGCGATTGTCGCCGATGAAGTGATGAAGCGCACCGGCAAGGGCTCGTTACCGCCGCTCGCAGTGGGCATGGGCATGTACCTGCCGCTCGATTCGACCGCCTTCGTCGTCGTCGGCGCGGTGCTCGGCCATTTTTACAACCGCTGGGCCGCCAAACAGGCCGATCCCGCCTTTGCCGAGCGCATGGGCGTGCTCACCGCGACCGGGCTGATCGTCGGCGACGGGCTGTTCAACGTCGCCTATTCGGTGGTGGTCAGCGCCACCGACAATCCTGATGCACTGGCTGTCTTTGGCGCGAACCCGTGGGCGGTGCCGATGGGGACGGTGCTGTTTGCAGCGTTAACCGTCTGGGCTTATGCCCGGATGCGGAGCGATGCCTCGCGGCCGCTGAAAGCAGTCTAGCCGTTGTTCACCACGCGGCGTACGCAGCGCAGCGTGGTGTTGGTACCTGCGGCGTCAGTCTTGCGCATGAAACCAGTGGTAATGCGGCGGAAGGACTCGCCTTCCTTGGGGCCGCTGGTGAAAGTTAGCATATCGCCGGTCAGCAGGTAAGTGCCGCGGCCGTGCGCGGTGCGATAAGTGTTGGCGTTGACGACCTCGAAGTCCTCGTCCGCCACATGCAAGCCTACCGCGCCGCCGGCATCGCCGGGTTGTTCGCAGTGCCAGGCCCCGGGATCGAGGTGGCCGATCGGGCCGCCGGGGACTGCCAGCGCGGGGTCGGCGGCAATCAATAGGACAACGACTAGGGTGGGGGCAAATATGGATTTCATCGGTCGGGCCTTTCGGTCACGCCCGATTAGCAGGAACTGAACCAGCGTGCCACCGCCCGCAGACCTTGCGCGCACCTTGCCCTTGGGCGTCGTGCGCGCTAAGGGCGCGTCCTTCCGGTGTGACGCCGGAGCTCTTTCTCAGCTTGAAGGCACCTCAATGGCCAAGATCAGCGGCGTGGACATTCGTCCCGGCAACATTCTCGAATACGAAAAGGGCATCTGGAAAGTTGCCAAGACCCAGCATACCCAGCCGGGCAAGGGCGGTGCCTTCATGCAGGTCGAGATGAAGAACCTGATCGATGGCCGCAAGACCAATGTCCGTTTTCGCAGCCAGGACACGATCGAGAAGGTCCGCCTCGATACCAAGGATTTCCAGTACCTCTACGCCGATGGCGATGCGCTGGTGTTCATGGACAAGGACAATTACGAGCAGATCAACCTTGCCAAGGACCTGCTCGGTGATGCCGCAGACTTCTTGCAGGACGGGATGGATGTGGTGCTTGAACTGTGGGATGAGCGTCCGGTCAGCGTCGAACTTCCCGCCCAGATCGAAGCCACGATCGTCGATGCCGATGCCGTGGTGAAAGGGCAGACCGCCTCGTCCAGCTTCAAGCCTGCGGTGCTCGACAACGGCGTGCGCGTGATGGTTCCGCCGCATATTGCCAGCGGCACCCGGATTATCGTCGACGTTTACGAGCGCACTTACGTCGGCAAGGCTGACTAGGCCCAGTCATGGCAGTCATCTCCGCGATCATCCGCGTCATGGAAAAGGCCGCACGCAAGGCCGGCCAGCGCCTGCGCCGCGACTTTGGTGAGGTCGAGCACCTCCAGGTCAGCCGCAAGGGCCCGGCCGACTTCGTCTCGAAGGCCGACCAGCGCGCCGAGCGTACGCTGTATGACGAATTGCTGCTGGCGCGCCCCGAATGGGGCTTCGTGCTTGAAGAAGGTGGCGTGATCGAGGGCAACCCGACCAGCCCGCGCTGGATCATCGATCCGCTCGATGGGACGAGCAACTTTCTCCACGGCATCCCGCACTTCGCGATCTCGATCGCCGCGCAGGAACCCAAGCTCGACGGCAGCGGCTGGGGCGATGTGGTTGCGGCGCTGGTTTACCAGCCGCTCACCGACGAAAGCTACTGGGCCGAACGCAGCCGCGGG